>JAYVOF010000042.1:0-16705 GCA_043758105.1 Rhodospirillales bacterium
GACATGCTCATGACCGGCCTCCCGCAGCACACCGACGCCGAGTCCCTGGACCACCACCCGATGCAATACCATCGTCTGCTCCAAATGCCCCGGCATCTGTACGATCGGGCGACCCGCCAGCAATGCGGCCGAGACGGTGGCCAGACCTTGGCAGACCACGATGTCACACTGCGCCAATGCCAGGTCCATCTGCACCGGCTCGGCATGGCACCGAAGGGTGGATGAGGCCGGCGCGCCGCCAGCCCCCCGAGCGTGCAGCACGGTGGGCCAGCCCTTCTGCGCCAGGGCGTGCAGCGTGGGCGCATAGGTCGGGTGGGCCGTGTCCAGATAGGCGAATACGCGGGGACCTGGTGCCTGTGGCCAGCCGGGTGCGACGCCCGTGTCCTGCGCGTAGATCGGGCCAAAGAAATCCGCCGGGCCGCGGTCCTGATAGTGATCCAGCTCCGGCACCGTGCACAGAATGGGCGCCGCCACGTCGAACAGCGCCGCCAAGCTGTCGAGCGGCGCGTCACCCTGGGCGGCGAGGGCTTGGTTAATGGCGCGCCGGGCCGTGTCATCGAGCGTGCGCAACCGGTCCGGCGGGGGCACCTCCCACGCACGGGTGAACGGGAGCGGATCCTGACGCGGCGGCAGCGAATACCCGTTCTCGACCGCCGCCACCGTCAGGCCGGCCCGGCGGGCGGCCAGCATGGCGGTGGGCGCGAAATCGGTGATCACCAGGTCGGGCCGGTGCCGCGCGAACAGGGCCGCCCACTCGGTCAGGCGCGTGCCGATATCCGCCGGGTCGGCAAAGCCGCAGCGCAGCAGCAATTCGGCATAGCTGTCGGCAAACCCGGCCGGTATTTCCGGAACCGGGCTGGTGGGAGCCGGCTCCATCGTGGCGTCCAAGCCGGTGAAGGCCCGGCGCATCAGGTCCGGGTTCTGTGTGACCGTGACCAGCCGATGTCCCATCGCGGCGAGGCGCCGGGCGACCTGCGCCATACGGTGCGCATGCCCATAACCGGCCCCCAGCTCCCACGCGAATAGGATGCAGGCCATCGGTTTATAGCACGGGGTTAGAACGCGCCGATGAAGTCGCGTTTGCCGACATCCACGCCGTTATGCCGCAAGATGGAATACGCGGCTGTGGCGTGGAAATGCAGGTTCGGTAGGACAAAATGCAGCAGATAGGCCTGACCGGTAAAGCGCATCTCATTCCCGGCGATCTTCAGCACGATTTCACGCTCTTCCGAGCCGTCGATTTGCGCGGGTGTTAGCGTCTTGATGAAATCCATCGTACCGGTTAGCCGGGCTTTCAGCTCGGGGATCGTGGTCTCAGTGTCGGCGTTCTTCGGTGCCTCCACTCCGGCCAGCCGGGCGCAGCCTCCCTTGGCGAAGTCGGCGCTGATCTGCACCTGGCGCTGGCAGGCGAACATGGTGGGGTAGAGCCGGGCGGTGAGCAGGATGGCTGGGTCGAATTTTGCGGTTTCCGCATGGGAAGCGGCCTTGTCCAGCACGCCATGCAAGGCACCGAGGGTTTGTAGGCAGGCGGGCACTGCCACTTGGAACATCGAGATCACAGCGCGCCCCCCTTACGTCCGACGGCCGCCCCGAGGCGCAGCCGCAACGCGTTCAGTTTGATGAACCCCTGCGCGTCGAATTGGTCATAGGCGCCCTGATCGTCTTCGAACGTCACCGTTTTGGCCGAATACAGGCTGTGCGGGCTGTCGCGGCCGACGCAACTGACGTTGCCCTTATACAATTTCATCCGCACCTCGCCGGTGACGCTCGCCTGGCTAGCGTCGATCGCGGCCTGGAGCATGCGGCGCTCCGGGCTGAACCAGAAGCCGTTATAGATCAGCTCGGCATAGCGCGGCATCAGGCTGTCCTTTAGATGCGCGGCTTCGCGGTCTAGCGTGATGCTCTCGATGGCGCGATGCGCGGCCAGCAGGATGGTGCCGCCCGGCGTCTCATACACGCCGCGGGATTTCATGCCGACGAAGCGGTTTTCCACCAAATCCAACCGGCCGATACCGTTATCATGGCCGAGTTCGTTCAAGCGCGTGAGCAGCATGGCGGGGCTAAGGCGGATGCCATCGATGGAGACGGGGTCCCCCTGTTCGAAGCCCATCCGGATCACCGTCGCCCAGTCCGGCGCGTCTTCGGGGCGGATGGTGCGTTGATAGACGAATTCGGGCGCCTCTTCCGCCGGGTCTTCCAGGACCTTGCCCTCGCTGCTGCTGTGCAATAAATTGGCGTCCACGCTGAACGGCGCCTCGCCCATTTTGTCACGCGACACCGGAATTTGGTTTGCCTCGGCGAATTCCAGCAGGCGGGTACGGCTGGTGAGATCCCACTCGCGCCAGGGGGAAATGACCTTGATGTCCGGTTTCAGCGCGTAATACGCGACCTCGAACCGGACCTGGTCGTTGCCCTTGCCGGTCGCGCCATGCGCCACGGCGTCGGCGCCGACCATCTCGGCAATCTCGATCTGGCGCTGCGCAATCAACGGGCGAGCGATGCTGGTGCCCAGCAGGTATTGGCCCTCATACACCGTGTTGGCGCGAAACATCGGGAACACGAAGTCTTTGACAAACGTCTCGCGGAGGTCGTCGATGAAGATTTCCTTCACCCCGAACATCTCAGCCTTCTTGCGTGCTGGTTCCAGCTCTTCGCCCTGACCCAGGTCGGCGGTGAAGGTGACGATTTCGCATTTATAATTGGTCTGCAGCCAGCGAAGGATCACGCTGGTATCGAGCCCGCCGGAATAGGCGAGCACGATCTTCTTCACGTCTTTTTGCATCACGGTCTCGGTTCTCCTGCACGGGGGCTAGCACGGGGACCCTTACGCGTCATCCTTGGAACCGGCCGGCCGGTGGCGTGCTGCCATCTCACTCCGCGAGCAACATCGACGGCGTGAGGCGAGAAGCGATGCCCGCCCGTTACCAGGGCCTTCACTGCCGCGCTGACGTGGTCCAGCGACGCCGTGCTCGTCTGGACGGCGATGAAGCCGGTCTTGAAGCCCTACGCACCATCCTGTCGATGAGGGCGCTTGTTGTTTCCCTCACCCGGCCCTCTCCCGCACGCGGGAGAGGGAGAAAGATTACTCGGACGGGGTGCTGGGGGGTGTGGGGATCGAGGAGGAGCTGCTGCTCGTCATCGGCTCGCGCGATGGGGAGTTTTCGGTGATCATTTCGATCCGCCCGGTAATCTGGCCGCCGTCTTCGACCTGGAGCCGGCGGCAGCGGGCGGTGCCGAGGACCTTGCCGGTGGCGCGGACCGTCATGCTGTTGCGGGCGATCAGGGTGCCGTCGATGGTGCCGGCGATCTCGGCGTCTTCGACCTCGACCTCACCGCGGAACACGCCGCCTGGCGCGATGCTGAGCTCGGTCGCGTGGATCATGGTCGCCTCGACCGTGCCTTCGACGACCAGGCGCTCGGCGTCCGTGACGGTGCCTTGCACCGAAATGCCGCGGCCGACGACCAGCATGCGCCGCTCGGCTTGCAGCGGGCGGTTGCCCATGCCGGGGTTGTTCATCTGTGATCCCATTGGGGCGCCCATCGGGCCGCCCATGCCGGGTCGTGGGCTGGGCGGAGTGCCCGGGCCCGGCGGGGACATGGTGTTGGGGGAGGGGGGGGCGGGGAACGGGGTACGACCCATGGGGGCTTCCTTCGGCGTGGCGGGAGGGTATGGCGGGACGCCGACGCCGCTTAGGGGCGTGGCAGGGCGAGGCGGGGCGGGGTGGGGTGGGGTGGAACCAGCGACCGGCGGCTGGGCTTCGACGGGCCGCACGACAATCGGCTCGTCTTCAGGCTTGCGACGTTTGAACACGGGTTCCCCCTTTTTGCTTAGGCCGTGACGCTGGGACAGGGCCACGGCGCCTGCCTGCCCTAATGCGTCCGCCGAATCAAGGTAAAGCGACTCAGGTCGTTCTTTGGGATGCGCCGTTCAGCACGTGGACCATGGCGGCGATGGCCAAAACCGGCACTAGCAGGTTGGCGAACGGCACCACGCCCAAAGCCGCCAGGGCCATGCTGGGCAGCAGCACCGCGGCCCGTCGCTGTTCGTACAGCTGTAGCGCCGCCGGACGGTCCATCCGCCGCATCGCCACCGCCACGAACAACCCGCGTCCGATCGCCCAGCCCGTGATGCAAAAACCCAGCACTAAGCCCAAGCCCGGAACGAAAAGCGTCAAAATGAGCGTCAACAATTGTAAGGGGATCAGCTGCAGGCTCAGCACGGCGCCATCCCAGGCTTGCGCGGCCCAGGGTGCGGCGCGGGGCGGCGGCAGGGTTGGATACCAGCGCCGCTCCACCGCCACCGCCACCCGTTCCATATACATCGTGGCGATCAGCACCGCCGCCGGCACGAACAGCCAGAGCGCCAGCAGCGCGGCCCCGATGCCGCCGAGGGCACCGATGATCCAGGCGATCCACCCCGGCCAGGACGCCAGCTGCGCCACCATGTCCCGCACACCGAACACCGAGCCCACCAGCAGGGCCACGAACACCGCCGCCGCCAGCGCCACGCTGCGCAGCACGACACCCTGGATCACCGGGTCGAATAATTGGGCGGCGGCGCGGGTCAGTGGCAGCATGCGGGATTCCTTGAATTCGGGTCAGGGGATTTGGGTCAGGGGATTTGGGTCAGGTTGCGGCCCATCCGGCCCGATGTTAGGCCCGGCGGCAAGAAGTCAGGAGCCGCCATGTCCACGCCCGCTTACGATATCCTCGGAATCGGCAACGCCATCGTCGATGTCGTGGTGCCCACGCCGGATGAATTCCTCACCCGGCACGGCATGAACAAGGGCGGCATGGCGCTGATTTCGGCCGCGGAGGCGGAGACGCTGTATGCCGCGATGCCGCCGGGGCGGGAGAGCAGTGGCGGTTCGGTGGCGAACACCTGCGCCGTGGCTGCCGGGCTCGGCGCGCGCGTTGCGTTTTTGGGCACGGTGGCCGATGATCAGCTGGGTGCCGTGTTCCGGCATGACATCGCCGCGATCGGCGTGCATTTCCCGTCCGCGCCGCTGGTGGGGGGCGCACCCACCGCGCGCTGCTTGATCGCGGTCACCCCGGACGGGCAGCGGACGATGAACACGTTCCTCGGTGCGTGCGTCGCGTTCGGCCCGGCCGAATTGGACGAAGCGCTGATCGCGGACAGCGCGGTCACCTATCTCGAGGGTTATCTGTTCGATCCGCCGGCGTGTCAGGCCGCGTTCGAGCGTGCAGTCACGGTGGCGCACGGTGCCGGGCGGCACGTGGCGCTTTCGCTGTCGGACGCGTTCTGCGTGAACCGGCACCGGGCCGCGTTTCAGGCGCTGGTGCGTCATGGCGTGGATATCCTGTTCGCCAACGAGGCGGAGATTTGCGCGCTGTATGAGACCGGCGATTTCGAGGCGGCGGCGGCCCGGGCGGGGCATGAGGTCGCGCTGGCGGCGTTGACCCGGAGTGGGGCCGGTAGTGTTATTTTCCAGGGTGGCACCCGGACGCCGATCGCGGCGGAACCGGCGCAGGTGGTGGACACGACGGGGGCCGGGGACGCCTATGCCGCCGGGTTCCTCGCCGCGCATGCCCGGGGGCTTGGGCTGGCGTCCTGCGGGCGGCTCGGCAGTTTGGCGGCGGCGGCGGCGATCGGGCAGTATGGGGCGCGGCCCGACGTGGATTTGCGGCGGATGGCGGCGCAGGTGGATTGACGGAACTTCGCCGGGCCGGTGTCGTTACGGACGGAGTGCCGGAACTATTTGGTTGGAGAGTGTTATGCGCCAGACCCTCATGTTGTCCGCGATGCTCATCGGGATCGGATCCGGCGTGGCGGCCGCGCAGGGTGTGGGGCAGATGGCGACCGACCCGGCGGGGGATGCAGGCATGAGCGGGATGCGTCCGATGCACGGTCAAATGCGGCATGCGATGCCCCAGGCCAATGCAGCGGACCCGGCCTCCTCGACCGGCGCGGGGGACGCATCCAACCGGGAGTATCGCGGCGGCGTCGGGTCGCCTGCATCGGCCAAGGCGTCTAACACGAACGCGGCGAATACAAGGTCGCAGGTTGCGCCGCGGCTGCCGGATCCCAATGCCGAGTCCAGCACGCCCGAAGCCTATTTGATCGCCGCCCAGCGTGCCCTGTCCCGCGGCCAGACCGGTGCCGCGCAGGAGGCGTTGGAGCGGGCCGAAACGCGGGCGCTCAGCCGCTCGACCGTGCCCGGCATGGCGAGTACGCCCGATGATAAGCCCCTCGTGCAACAAATCAGCGACGCGCGGCAGGCCCTGGCTAATCGCGATATGGCCGCGGCGGGTGCTGCGATCAACGCGGCGCTGGGGGATGGTGGGCGGATGGGACGCGCGCCGGAGTTGCAGATGAACGGAGTGCCCCGTTAGAGCACTCTAGTCGGCCGCCAGGAGGGCACCCTGTCTGCGGCCGCGCATGGCGGCACCAAACTCATGAAACAGGTTTCGGGACACGGCGTCCGTGCCGAAATCATACTCCGGATGCCATTGCACGCCGACCACGAAGCCCGGTGCGTGGGATAGGCGCACGGCCTCGATCGTGCCATCGGGTGCTATCCCCTCGGGCACGAGACCCTCAGCTAAGTCGTCGATTCCTTGGTTATGCAGGGAGTTGACGGCGATTTGCGCGGTTCCGGCCAGACGGCGCAGCCAGGAGCCGGCCGCCAGATCGACCACATGGGCCTTACCCTGGCGGATGCGCGCGTCAGGGTGCAGCGGCGTGGAGTGGTCGAGCCGGCCGGGCAGGTCTTGGATCCGTTGATGCAGCGTGCCGCCCAATGCGACGTTCAGCTCCTGCATTCCGCGGCAGATGGCGAGGATCGGGGTGCCCTGGGCGATCGCCGCACGAATGAGGCGTAGGGTGACCGCGTCCCGCGCCGCATCCTCCGGAATATCCTCGGGATGGGGCGGTCCACCATATAGCGTCGGCTGCACGTTGCTCCGGCTGCCGGTGAGGATGATGCCATCCAGCCGGGATAGCAGGGTGTCGACATCGGCCTGGTCGCCGTTGGCAGGAACCAGGACCGGCACGCCGCCCACGATCTCATCGACGGCGCGGACGTAGGTGTCGGATGCGCCATGACTACGCATGTCGTATTTGCCAAACAGTTTGATGCAGCAGGATATCCCGACGAGCGGCTTCATTGCATAATTATGGCACACGTCGACGGGCGATTTGAAGCCAAAACTAATTGCTGCCGTGATTAGGCTCGAAGAATTTTGGGTCGATGAACTCGAACAGCTTGGAATCGTAGCTGCCGCCCAGTTCGATGTTGTAGAGCGTGACCCGGGTTTCCCGCCGTTGGGCGTCCAGCACGGTCCATTGCTTCAGGGCGAGCGGATTATCGGCGAAGATCAGCGTCAATTGGCCGTCCTGCGGCGATTTCGTGCGGACGATGCCGATCTGCAATTGACCCGGGAGCCGGCGCAGCGCGGTGACCGTCACGTCCCCGGACAACCGCAGATTATCCTGTAGTAACAACCCCAGCGGAGTGGAGCCGAGCGGCAGATTGCTGGTCTGTTTCAGCTGCGCATCATGGAACACCAGCAGGCCGTGGCCGCCGACCAAGAGGAAGGGGCTGGGCGGGTCATATTGGAAGCGGAGCCGCCCGGGACGCACGAGCCAGGCCTGGCCCTCGCTCGTGCCGCCATTGGGGGCGATTTGCAGGAAGCGGGAGTGCAATGCCCGGACGCCGTTCAGATAGGTTTCGACGCGGGCAATGTCGGCGCGGTCCTGGGGTGTTGGCACGAACGCCTCCGCCCGGGCGGGTGCCGAGGTCAGGCCGAGGGCGCCCGCCAGCACCAGGCTTGCGAGGATCGAACGGCGATTGATGGTGTGACTCATCCCCGGCATGTGGCACAGCGCCGGACACAGTTGAAGGGCCCCGCCACGGTGGAAGCCCCGGGCGGGTCACATGGCTGATGCGCCCGGAGCGATTAGGGGCGCGCGGGTGCGGAGAGCGGCGCGGGCGCGCATGGGCTTCAGCACCAGCAACGCCAGGAGCGCGGCCACGATATTGAGCGCCGCCGCCGACAGGAACACCGCATGCCAGGACCCGGTCATTTCCGTAAGGACGCTGGTAAACGGCACGATCAGCGCGGCGGTGCCCTTGGCGGTATAGAGCAGCCCGGCGTTGGTCGCCGCATAGCGTGAGCCAAAGCTGTCGGCGCAGGTGGACGGGAACAGGCTGTAGATCTCTCCCCACGCGAAGAAGACGAGGCCCGTGAGTAGGACGAACAGCACCGGGTCGGACCCGAATACGCTTAAGGCGTAGATGCCCAGCCCTTCCAATCCGAAGGCGATGAACATGGTGTTCTCCCGCCCGATGCGGTCCGATATCCAGCCGAAGAAGGGCCGGGTCACGCCGTTCAGGACGCGGTCCATGGTGGCGGCGAAGGTGAGGGCCGGGAGGGTCAGGCCGAGGAGGCTTACCGGGACGGACGCGATTTTGAAGTCATTGGCGATCGGGGCGAGCTGTGCGGTGGCCATCAGGCCGCCCGCGGCCATCATGACGAACATGGCGTACATGAGCCAGAACATAGGTGTGCGCAGCATTTGCAACGGTGCCACATCTTGTTGGCCGGACGCGCGGGTGACGACCGGAACCTGGCCGGGGCGGGGCGCGGAGAGCAGGAGTGCCAGCACCATCACGATCGCGCCCTGACCGATGCCGAACCAGAAGAAAGCCGATTGATATCCGTGTGCTGCGATGAAATTCTGGATCGGCACGACGGTCAACGCCGATCCGGCGCCGAAGCCCATGGCGGTCAATCCGGCCGCGAGGCCGCGCCGGTCTGGGAACCATTTCAGGGCGTTGCCCACGCACGTGCCATAGACCGCCCCCGCGCCGGCCCCAGACACCGCGGCGGCGGCATAGAGCATCGGGAGGGTATCGGCATATGAATTGAGTACCCAGCCGGCAGCGCATAGCAACCCGCCCACGAGCACGACGATGCGGGGACCGTATTTGTCGACAAACCAGCCTTCGACCGGCACGAGCCAGGTTTCGGTCACGATGAATACGGTGAAGGCAACCTGAATCGCGGCCCGGGTCCATCCGGTGTGGGCTTGCATGGGTCCCACGAAGAACGTCCAGCCATATTGCAGGTTGGCGATCATGCACATGCACACGACGCCGCAGACGAGTTGGAGCCATCGGTTGACGGGTTTTTCAGAGCGGATCATCGAGGGCATTGGGGGCTGTCCGGCGTTAGTGATGAAAGCTACATACCGAAAGGCCGGTGGATTTGGAAGTTTCGTGCGCGCGCGACCGGTTGGATGCCACTTCCTTGTGTGCGGGCTAGGTGCGCCCGTATACCAACGCGCCCGGACGACCGGATTCCGCGATCGAGGCCACAAGACGAACGCAGTTGCGTCCGGCCCGCTTGGCGCCATACAGCGCCGCATCCGCCTCCGTCAGTCCGCGTAGCATGGCCTCCGTGATGTGAGTGGCGGGTATGCCGGGTTCTTCATCCATAACGGGTGTGAGGATCGTGAGGCCGACGCTGATGGTGATGACATGCCCCCCTTCGGCATTGCCGGCGTGGGTCACGCCCCGCGCGGCGACGGCGGCGCGTATCCGCTCGGCCACGCCGGTGGCGCCGGCCGCGTCCGTGCCGGGCAACAGGATCGCGAATTCCTCGCCGCCGAAGCGGGCCACCATGTCGCCCGGACGGCCGATCGAGCCCTCCACCGTCGCGGCGACCAGACGCAGGCCGTCATCGCCGGCGAGGTGGCCATACTGGTCGTTGAACAGCTTGAACCGGTCGACGTCCAGCAGGAGCAGCGCGAGCGGCTTATGTTCCCGGGCGGCGCGGCGCCACTCCCGCGCATAGGTTTCATCGAACACCCGGCGGTTCGAAAGCCCTGTCAGCCCGTCCGTGCCGGCGAGTTGGCGGAACCGAAGTTCACTTTCGGCGAGTTGGCCCTGGGTATGCGCTACGCCGGCCGCCATGCTGTTCAGGGTGGTGGCCAACAGGTGCCACTCAGGAGCCTCCCATCGTGAGAGTTTGGCGCGGGCAGCAAGGTCACCGGCGCTGAGTTTGGCGGCCATCCCCATGATCTGCTCGACCGGGCGCACCAGCATGCGCCATCCCGCGGCCAGGGTGGCGGCGACGGCCAGAAGGAGCGCGGCCAGCACGATCGCGACCGCCGTGCCCAAGCGCCCGTTCGCCACCATCAGCACCTTGGCCCGGGGGAATCCCACGACCAGAATGGCCTGGCCATCGGTGCCAGGCAGCGGCGCGTAGCCATAGATCGTGGCGCTGCCGTCGGGCGCGGTGCCCTCGGCAGCGCCGGGTGCGTTCGGCCGCACTGCGTAGGCGACCAACGCGGGATGGGCGGAGAAAATCTCGCCGATGGCGGCCGAGTCCGGCGGGAAGCGCACCAGGGTGGCGGCGGTCCGGGTGTCCAGTATGGTGGCGGTGCCCTCGGGCACGTCCAGCCTGGCCTTGGCCAGCTTGGCAGTCATGTTCGACAGCCAGTCAAGGTTGAGGCCGGCCCCCAGGATACCTGCGGGACTATCGGTGCCGGGGCGGGGTGGCAGGGCCAAGCCGACGAACAGCGCCGGCTTGCCGGTGGCCAATGAGGTCGATAAGTCGCTCAATTCGAAGCCTTGGGCCCCCGGCCGTAGCAGCTCCTGCACGAAGCGGCGGTTGCCGACGTTGATTTGCGGATGGGGCGCGATGCTGTTGCAGGTGACCTGCCCTTTGGCATCGGAGACGAATAGGCTCGCAAGCCGGGGATGGTCACTGACGAGGCTGCGCAGCAACGCGTGACATGTCTCGGGTTCGCCGGACGTGACCTGTGGCACGCGGGCCAGGACGGCCATCACGGTCCGTGCTTCTTGAAGGAGGCCGTCCTGCTGTTCTGCCCCGAGTTTGGCCAGCTCTACGGCGCGGTCCCGTGCGTCCTCGAGATCATTGCTCCGATCCACAAATAATTCACCGAAGGTAGACGCCATGAGCGGCAGCATCGCCAGGATCACAAGGAGAACCAGTCGGGCGCGTAGGGATGTGGCGGTGAGGAGCGAATAAAACGAGGCAAGACGGGCTGGGACGGACACGTAATAACTCCGTTCGTTGCGGTAGAAGCAACGTTAGCCAACTCTGCCCCCGTGTCGATACCACAAATGTAACCGGCCGACATTAACCCAAACCGGAGCCGGCTGTTGCGGGGCGGGCATTATGGTGATCGCCGTGTCACGAGGCTGCGCGCGCATTTTCCATCGGGGCGGCGCTTTTCGACGTCCGAGACCATTTCGAGGGTGCGGGCGATGGCGCTGCCTAAATCGGCCTCCCGGAACGGTTTTTGCAAGACGATGGCGGAACCAACCTCCGAAACGATGCCGCCGCTGATGTAGAAATGCGGGATTTGCAGGTGCCGCTGCACGCCGGCGACGGCGCTTGGCCCGTTGCCGTCCGCGAGCCGTGCATCGACGATCATGAGGTCTGGCCGTTCGCGGAGTGCGCCCTGGACCACGCCCGGGACCGTCGTTTCAACCGCGCAGACGTGGTGCCCCATGCTGGCGAGCAACTCGGCCACTAGGTAGGCGATCACTTCATCGTCGTCGGCGACAAGGATCCGGAGCTGATGGCGGCTCAGCGAACGGGCCCGCATGGAGGGCGTGGTCCGCACGGTTTCTTGCCTAATTTCATTCATCACGGACACCTGAAACCGCCTGAAATTATCTAAAGCGAGGCAAAGTTTGCGGTGTTGATTTTAAAAAGGCTAGCATCGGAATCTACTTAGACGGGATGCAAGGTAAGCCTGAAGGAACTAACGCATACCTCCGCATGCCGGATATGCTACCTATGCATGAACTCTCGCAAAGTTTACGCGAGGTGGGGAAGTGCGTCTCATGCCTGAACATCGAACGCCCGCCCGGAGGACGGCCGACGGGAAAGTTGGTCGTCGTATCGGTAAGGACACGGCTCCGGCGTTCCCGATTGTGGTGATTGGTGCCTCGGCCGGGGGGCTCGATGCCTGCATGTGGCTCATGGACGCGATGCCGAGCATGACCGGTATGGCGTTTGTCCTGATCCAGCATCTGGATCCGAACCATAAGAGTTTGATAGTCGAATTGCTGGCCAAGCATACGGTGCTCACGGTGATCGAGGCGGCGGACGGGATGCGGGTGGGGCCGGAGCATGTCTATGTGATCCCCCCCGGCCGGTATGTCGCGCTCGATCAGGGGAAGTTGCGCGTCGTGCCGCCCACGGCCAAGCACGGGTCGCGGCTGCCGTTCGATTACATGTTACGGTCGCTTAGCTCGGCTGCGCAGGCGGCGTGCATCGTTTTGTCGGGAACCGGGGCCGATGGGAGTCTCGGGCTGCGGACCGTAAAGGACCGTGGCGGGCTGGTGATTGCCCAGGACCCGAACGAGGCCGAGTACGACGGCATGCCGCGGAGTGCGATCGCGACGGGTTTGGTGGACCGGGTGCTCGGTGTTGCCGCCATGCCGGCCGCGCTCCGGAGCCGGTTCGAAGAGGACAGCACGGAAGCGACTGCGCAGCACGGTGAGGAGGGGCCGAACCGTGAGGGATTGGCCGCGATCTTGGCCCTCGTGCATGAGAGGACCGGGCAGGATTTTACCCTTTATAAGCCGGGCACGTTGATGCGGCGGATCGAGCGGCGGATGGCGATGGCCTCGTTCCGGCCGACGCAGTTGGGGCGGTATTTAAAGACGCTGGAGACCGATCCGGCGGAGGTGGACCAGCTTGCCAAGGATTTGCTGATCAACGTCACGAGCTTTTTCCGCGATCCCGAGGTGTTTCAGCTTTTGGTGGAAACCATCATTCCCGAGTTGCTGCAGGCACGGGCGCCCGAGGCGCAAATCCGGGTATGGATCGCGGGCTGTAGCACCGGGGAAGAGGCGTATTCGTTGGCGATGGTGTTTCAGGAGCAATGTCTGGCGGGGGAAACGCCCGTGAAATTGCAGATGTTCGCCTCCGACCTCGATGCGGATGCGGTCGCGGTGGCGCGGGACGGTCTGTATCCCCTGGCGATTGCGGACGATGTCACGCCGGAACGGCTGGCCCGGTTCTTCGTCAAGGAAGACCTCGGCTACCGGGTCGTGGCGGAGTTGCGCGCGGCGGTGGTGTTCGCGGTGCAGGACGTGCTGACGGATCCGCCGTTCTCACGGCTCGATATGATTTCGTGTCGTAATTTGTTGATTTATTTGGGCACGGAGGCGCAGGCAAAGGTTATTTCGTTTTTCCACTTTGCGCTGCGCAACGGCGGCGTGTTGTTGCTCGGCGGGTCGGAGATGGCGGGTGACAAGGGCGGGCGGTTCAAGCCCATTTCGAAATCTGCCCGGCTCTACCGGCATGTGAGCGGCGGTGGCTCGGGTGGGCTGCGGTTCGGTGAGCCGGACGCGCTGCGCCTGCCGGGTCGTCCGGGGCAGCTTGGGCGGCCGACGCGGCACGCGGTTTTGGCGGAGCTGTGCACCCGCTATGTCCTAGACAACCACGCGCCGACGACGCTGATCGTGAATTTGAAGCACGATATTCTGTATTCCGCCGGGCCGACGGAAAAGTATTTGCGAGTGGGACCGGGTGCGCCCACCCATGATGTCTTAAGCTTGGTGCGCGAAGGCACCCGGCTGCGGTTGCGCCGGGCTTTGCAGCGCGCGGCGCAGGAGGATGCGCGGATCACGGTGCCGGCCGCCCGGGATGGGCAGCGCGCGGCGTTCGAGATCGAGGTGCAGCCCATCGTACATGAGGGCGAACGGCTGCTGCTGATTTGTTTCCAGGACAATGCGGCCCGGCATGCGGGGGGGGCCGCGGCGGTCCCGGCGGCGGACCGGCCCCGGGTGGCGGAGCTGGAGCACGAACTGGCCCAGTTGCGGACCGAGCTGCAGAACGCCACCCATGATCTGGAAACTTCGAGCCAAGAACAGAAAGCGATCAACGAGGAGGCTTTATCGGTCAACGAGGAGTTTCAATCGACGAATGAAGAATTACTGACGTCGAAAGAAGAATTGCAATCTTTAAATGAAGAGTTGACCGCGTTAAATAATCAGTTGCAAGAGACACTCGAACAGCAACGCACCACATCGAACGACTTGCAAAACGTGCTTTATAGTACTGAAGTCGCAACGTTATTTTTAGATATCGAATTGAACATCCGCTTTTTTACGCCTGCAACCCAAGCGCTGTTCCACGTCATTCAGAGCGACGTCGGCCGGCCGCTGGCGGATTTGCGGTCATTGGCGACTGATAGCACGTTGTCAGACGATGCGCAGATGGTGCTCCGTACCCTCACGCCGACCGAGCGGGAGATCGAGGCACCGGGCGGCGTGTGGTTCCGCCGGCGCATTCTGCCGTACCGGACTCATGCGAGCGGGGTGGAGGGGGTCGTGATCACCTTCAACGACATCACCACGCGCAAGGTCGCGGCCAAAGCGCTGGAGCGTGCCAAGCAGGAGGCAGATCAGGCGAACACGGCAAAATCCCGCTTCTTGGCCGCCGCCAGCCACGATTTACGCCAGCCGTTGCAGACCCTTGCATTGCTGCAAGGTCTGTTGGCGGCGTCGGTCGAGGGGGAGAAGAATCAGCGGCTGTTGGCGCGGGTGGATGACACGCTCGGGGCCATGTCCGGCCTGCTGAACACGCTGCTGGACATCAACCAGATCGAGGCGGGGATCGTGCAGGCGCGGATGGTCCCGTTCGCGCTCGACGACCTGTTGCAGCGGCTCCGCGACGAATTCGCCTACCACGCCGCCGCTCAGGGGCTCACGTTGCGGCTGGTGCCCAGCCACGCATGGGTCGAATCGGATCAGCGGCTGCTGGAACAGATGCTGCGGAACCTGCTGTCCAACGCCCTGAAATATACCAAGCGCGGGCGGGTGCTGCTGGGCTGCCGCCGGCATGGAGAGTGGGTCCGGATCGAGGTGTGGGACACGGGGATCGGGATTGCGGAGAACGAGCTGGCGTCGATCTTCGATGAGTACCGGCAAGTCGAGACCTCCACCCAGGAGCGTGGACCGGGGCTCGGGCTCGGGCTGTCGATCGTGGCCCGGCTGGGTGACCTGTTGGGCCATCCGGTCCGGGTACGCTCCCGCCTTGGCAAAGGGTCGGTGTTTTCGATCGAGATGAAGCGGGCCCCCACGCCGGACGGGGCACATGAAGCGGGACCTTCGTTAGCCACGCCCCGGATCAAACGCCGGCCTGATCGTGGGTCCGTTCTGGTGCTGGAAGACGAAGAAGGCTTGCGGGAGTTGATTGCCCTTGCGCTGTCGGAGGGGGGGCATCGGCCTCTGGCGGTGGCGAATGGCCCGGACGCGCTGGCGTTGGTGGCCGGCGGGTCGCGGCCCGATGTGATCCTGTCGGATTACCATCTGTCGAACGGAATGGACGGCCTCGCGGTCGTGGCGCAGCTGCGGGCCCGGCTGGGCCCTTCGGTGCCGGCCATCCTGCTGACCGGGGACATTTCCGCCGAGACCCTGCGCCGGATCGCCGACCAGGGCTGCACCCGGCTGAACAAGCCGGTGAAAATGGCCGAGCTGATGCGCGCGATCGCGGCGGTGCTGGCGACCCGGCCGGTCTTGCCGCCGGGTCCCGCGCCGGTCCCGGGTGTGGCGGGGCCGGGCGTGATCACGATCGTCGATGACGATGGCGCGGTGCGTGGCGCGCTGCGGGACACGCTCGAGGGGGTGGGGTATGGGGTGCAGGATTTTGCCAGCGCCGAGGCGTTTATGGTGCATCACCGCGCCGCCAGCGGGCACGGTGACTCCCTGTGCCTGCTGATCGATGGCCATCTGCCGGGTATGAGCGGGCTCGATCTATTGACGCAGCTGCGGGCGGACGGGGACCGGTCGCCGGCGATCATAATCACCGGGCGGGGCGACGTGCACATGGCGGTGGCGGCGATGCAGGCGGGGGCAATGGATTTCATCGAAAAGCCGGCCGGCACGGCCGAGCTGCTGGCCAGCATCGAGCGGGCGCAGGAGCGTGGCCAGGGTAAGCGCGCGGTGTGGCAGCGCGATGCGCGGGCGCAGATCGAGGGCCTAACCCGGCGCCAGCAGGAAATCATGGCGCTGGTTTTGGCCGGGCAGCCGAGCAAGAATATCGCCGCCGACCTCGGGATTAGTCAGCGAACGGTGGAGAATCACCGGGCGACGATCATGCAAAAGACTGGAGCCACGTCTCTACCCGCCCTGGCGCGCCTGGCGCTCGCGGCGGCCGGGCCGATGGGGGCGGATTGATCAGACGGTGAGCGTCGCGCGCTGTGCGAAGGCCGGGTCGAAGACGCGGTCCGCCATGACCTGGCACCGCTTCAGCAGCCGGTGTTCGTCCGCGGTGTAGTCCGGCCAGGCGTTGTGGAGCGTACCGATGTCGTCGAACATCAGCACGTCATGCGCGGTCCAGCGGTGGATGTAGCGGTATTTCGGCTGGAGCTGATGCTGGAATAGGAACGCCAGCATGTCGTCGCTCTCCCGCGCATCCCAGCCATCGATGCGGATGGTGTAGCCGGGGTTGGCATAGAGCAGCCGGCGCCCGGTGATCGGGTGGGCCATAAGTACGGGGTGGGACACGGGCGGCTTGGCGGCGCGCTGGGCCGGGGTCAACGGGCCGCGAGAGCTGCCGGGGCGGCTCCGCATTTCTTCCCAGAACTTGTTGAAATCATGCGTGGCGGTGGCGCCCTCGAGCCGGGTCCGCATGTCCGGCGGCAGGTCGTCATAGGCGGCGTACATGCTGGCGAACTCGGTGCCGCCCAGCG
>JAYVOF010000043.1:0-38506 GCA_043758105.1 Rhodospirillales bacterium
TGGCAGGCGCGGGCGCGGGAGGTGGAGGACAAGCTTTCGGACGCGCTGCATGAGCGGCTGACGGCCCGGTTCGTGGACCGCCGCGCCGCGCATCTGATGCGCCGGCTCGAAGAAAAAGACGGCGAGGACCTGCTATCCGCCGTGACCGCCCGGGGCGAGGTGGTGGTGGAGGGGCACGCGGTCGGACACGTCACCGGCTTCACCTTTGCGCCGGACCCGCTGGCCGCCGGCATGGAAAAGCGCCTCGTGCTGCGCGCCGCCCGCCGCGCGCTGCGGGAGTGGGCGCCGCGGCGGGTGCTTGAGCTGGAGCACGCGGCGGATGCCGCGTTGGGCTGGACCGGTGATCATCGCGTCACGTGGGATGGCGTCCCGGTCGGGCGGCTGCGTCCCGGTGCCGGGCTGGTGCGGCCGCAGGTGGAGGTGCTGGACAGCGAATTCCTGGACGGGCCGCAGCGGGAGCGGGTGCGCCAGCGGCTGCAGCTGTACATCACCGATACAATAGAGTGTGACCTGGCCCCCTTGTTCGAGGCGGCGGCGGCGGCGCAGGCGCCCGGCCTGCGCGGTCCGCTGCATCGCGTGGTGGAGGCGGGGGGCGTGGTGCCGGGCGCGACGGAGGCTGAAATCGCACCGGAGTTGCGCGGCAAGCTCAAGGCGCTCGGGCTGCGGGCCGGGCGGTTTGCGCTGTTCTTGCCCGCGCTGTTGAAGCCACGTCCGGCGGCACTCCGCGCGCGGCTCTGGGCGCTATGGGCGCGGGTGCCGACGCCGGAGCTGCCGGGTGCGGGGCTGGTTAGCGTATCGGGAACCGGCTGGCCGGACGGGTTCGGCCCGGCGCTCGGTTTCGTCGCGGCCGGACCCGTGCTGCTGCGACTCGATGTGGCGGAGCGGATCGCGGCGGAGCTGGCGTGGATGACGCGAAGCCGCGCGGCCGCGGTGCCGGATGGGCTGGCGCCGCGGTTGTCGGTGCGGGCGGAAATGCTGCCGGCGGTGCTGCGGGCGCTCGGCGTGAGGCTGGCCCCCGGGAGCCCGCTCGAGCCCGGGCACTATGGCCCGCCCGCGCCGGCGATGATGCTGCCGGCCCGGCGTAAGGAGCGCGTCGTGACTGCCCCGCCGGTCCCGGCCGTGGTGCCGGGGGGACCGTTTGCCGCCCTCATGGGGTTGCGCCGCTAGGTTATGCCGGACCAAGAAGACCGGGAGTGGCAGCGGCTGGACAAATGGCTGTGGTGCGCGCGGTTCTTGAAGGTTAGGGCGGATTGTGCCCGGCTGATTGCGGCGGGCGGCGTCCGGATCAACCGGCAGCCGACCGATAAACCGCATGCCCGTCTGCGGCCCGGCGACGTCATTACCCTGCCGCTGCGGGACGACGTCCGCGTGCTGCGCGTGCGGGCATTGGCCGCGAGGCGAGGGCCGGCGGTCGAAGCGAGGGAGCTGTATGACGAGGTGGCCGGAGACTAAGCCGCCTGCGGTGGAGTGGGAGACGCGTCAGTTCTTGACTCTGCCGGGCCCGGTTCGTATCAACCGCGCCTGACCACGACGTCGCTCCGCATCATATGCGCAGCGGCGCCTTACCGTTTGGGGTGATGCCACGATGTTCGACGCGCTGTCGAGCAAGCTTTCCGCAGTGTTCGACGGGCTGCGCCGCAAGGGCGCGCTCGGCGAAGCCGACGTGTCCGATGCGTTGCGCGAGGTGCGTCTGGCGCTGCTGGAGGCGGACGTGGCGCTGCCGGTGGTCAAGACCTTCGTCGAGCAAGTGCGGGAACGGGCACTGGGCGCGGAGGTACTGGACAGCGTAAGCCCCGGCCAGCTGGTCATCAAGATCGTGAACGACGTGCTGATCGAGGCGCTGGGCGGCGCGGGGGCCGTGCCGCTCAATCTGGCCGCGACCGCGCCGGTGCCAATTTTGATGGTGGGGCTGCAGGGCTCGGGCAAGACCACGACTTCCGGCAAGCTGGCGTTGCGGCTGTTCAAGCGGGACAAGAAGCGGGTGCTGCTCGCGTCCTTGGACACGCAGCGCCCGGCGGCGCAGCTGCAACTGCAGCAATTGGCTTTGCAGGCCGGCGTCACCAGCCTCCCCATCATTCCCGGCCAGACGCCGGTGCAGATTGCGCAACGCGCCATGGAGACCGGGCGGCGTGAGGTCTATGACGTCGTGATCCTGGACACCGCCGGGCGCCTCAGCATCGATGCGGCGCTGATGGCCGAAGTGCAGCAAATCCGCTTCGCCACCAACCCGGCGGAGACGCTGCTGGTGGTGGACGCCATGACCGGGCAGGACGCGGTCCAGACGGCCCGCGCGTTCAACGAGGCGCTGGGCATCACCGGCATCGTCATGACCCGGATGGACGGCGACGCGCGGGGCGGTGCGGCGCTGTCGATGCGGCAGGTGACGGGAGCCCCCATCAAGCTCACCGGCACCGGCGAGAAGCTGGACGCGCTAGAGGAATTCCATCCGGAGCGCGTCGCCGGACGCATCCTCGGCATGGGCGACATCGTGGGCCTGGTGGAGCGCGCCAGCGAAACCATCGAGCAGGATGAGGCGGAGCGGCTGGCCAAGCGCATGATGCGCGGACAGTTCGACCTCAATGACTACGCGGCCCAACTCAAACAAATCGGCAAGATGGGCTCGCTCGAGGGCATCCTCGGCATGCTGCCCGGTGTGGGCAAGATCAAGGAGCAGTTGGCGGGGGCGAACCTCGACACCAAGGTGTTAGGGCGGCAGGCGGCGATTATTTCGTCCATGACGAAAAAGGAGCGCACGACGCCGGACGTGATCAAGGCGAGCCGGAAGAAGCGGATCGCCGCCGGGTCCGGCACGACGGTTCAAGAGGTCAATCGGCTGCTGAAGCAGTTCGACGACATGTCCACCATGATGAAGCGGGTGAGTAAGCTGGGGCAGAAGGGGCTGATGCGGCAGGGTATGTCCGCGCTGATGCCCAAGAGCATGCAACAGCGCCGTCCTTTTTAATTCCATACGAACGAGGAAGTATTTATGGGTCTCAAAATTCGTCTCGCCCGCGCCGGCGCCAAGAAGCGTCCATATTATCACATCGTGATCGCGGACAGCCGCAGCCCGCGCGATGGCCGCTTTCTCGAGAAGGTCGGCAGCTACAACCCGATGCTGGCCGCCGGGCACGAGGACCGGGTGCGCCTGGTGGGCGAGCGGATCACGCATTGGATGAGCGAGGGCGCGCTGCCGACGGAGCGGGTCGCCCGCTTCCTGGGCGTGGCCGGCCTGGCCCCGATGCCTGTGTATCACGAGCAGCCCGTGCAGTCGGCGCCCAAGAAGAAGGCGCAAGAGCGCGCCAAGGCCAACGCCGCGGCCTGATGACGGATCGCCGCATCCTGATGGGCGTGATCGGCCGGCCGCATGGCGTGCGGGGGCTGGTGCACGTGCAATCCTACACGTCCGATCCGTCCGACCTGGCGCGCTACGGCGTGCTGTCGGACGACACCGGGCGGGCGTGGACGCTCGCCTGGCGCAGTGCGGGCGTGGCGGAGTTGCGGGATGCGGACGGGCACGTGGTGGCGGACCGGAGTGCGGCGGAGCGGCTGACCAACACCCGGCTCTATGTCGAGCGGGACCGGCTGCCGGCGCCGGCAACGGAGGAGTTCTACTTGGCGGACTTGGTAGGGCTGATTTCGGATGTGGGCCGGGTGACCGTGGTGCATGATTACGGTGCCGGGGTGAGCCTCGAGTTCGACACCGGCGTGATCGTGCCGTTCAACAAGGCCTGCGTGCCTAAGATCGACGTGCAGAATGGCACCTTAACGGTGGTCATCCCCACCGAAATAACAGTCACAGACCAGCCCCCTCTCACGCCAGCGGGAGAGGGAAAAGAAACACGCATGACCTGGCACGCCACCATCCTCACGCTGTTTCCCAGCATGTTCCCCGGCCCGCTCGGCGACTCACTGGCGGGCCGTGCGCTCGGCACAGCGTGGCGCATGGACGTGAAAGATATCCGCGACGCCACCACGGACCGGCACCGCACGGTGGATGACACCCCGTTTGGCGGCGGTGCGGGCATGGTCATGCGGGCGGACGTGCTGGACGCCGCACTCGGCGCGAAAGACGACCGCCCTCTATTATATATGTCACCCCGCGGCCTGCCCCTGAGCCAAAACCGCGTCCGTCAACTCGCCCAAGGCCCCGGCGTCACCCTGGTCTGCGGCCGCTACGAAGGCGTGGATCAGCGCGTGCTGGACGCCCGCGACGCGGAAGAGGTCAGCATCGGCGACTACGTTCTGTCCGGCGGCGAGCTCCCGGCGCTGGTGTTGCTTGACGCCTGCATCCGCCTCCTACCCGGCGTCATGGGCGCGTCCGACAGCGCGCACGAAGAAAGCTTCAGCCACGGCCTGCTGGAATACCCGCACTACACCCGCCCCGCCGAGTGGCAGGGTCAGCGCGTGCCGGATGTGCTATTATCCGGCCATCACGCCGCCATCGCCACCTGGCGCCAGGCGCAAGCGGAACAAATCACCCAATCGCGACGCCCGGACCTCTGGCGCGCCTACATGCAAGAAGGAACCCCATCATGAACATTATCCAAACCTTCGAGGCCGAGCAGATCGCCCGCCTCACCGCCACCCGTCCGGTCCCGCGCTTCCAGGCCGGCGACACGCTGAAGGTCATGGTCAAGGTCGTCGAAGGTGAGCGCACCCGCGTCCAGGCCTATGAGGGCGTGTGCATCGCCCGGTCCAACAAGGGCATCAACAGCAACTTCACCGTGCGTAAGATCAGCTATGGTGAGGGTGTGGAGCGGGTGTTCGCGCTGTATGCGCCGACCATCTCTGAGATCGTGGTCGTCCGCCGCGGCGACGTGCGCCGGGCCAAGCTGTATTACCTGCGCGGTCGCAGCGGCAAGTCCGCGCGTATCGCCGAGCGGGCGCGCGAAGTGCCGGCCGCCGCGGCCCCTTCGGCACCAGCCCCGGCCGCCGCGGCGGAGTAGCCACCAATGGCACGAACCCTGTTCGACAAAGTCTGGGACAGCCACGTCGTCGAACGGCTCGAGGACGGGACCTGCGTGCTCTATATCGACCGGCATTTGGTGCATGAGGTCACCAGCCCGCAGGCCTTCGAGGGCCTGCGCATGGCTGGGCGTCGCGTGCGGCGTCCGGACGCGACCATCGCGGTGGTGGACCACAACATCCCCACCGACAACCGCAGCCAGCCGATCACCGAACCGGAATCCCGGTTGCAAGTCGAGACGCTGGAGCGGAATGTGGCCGAGTTCGGCGTGCCGTTCTTCCCTGTGCAGGATGCGCGCCAGGGCATCGTGCACATCATCGGCCCGGAGCAGGGCATCTCGCTCCCCGGCATGACCATCGTGTGCGGTGATAGCCACACCAGCACGCATGGCGCGATGGGCGCGCTCGCGTTCGGGATCGGCACGTCGGAGGTGGAGCATGTGCTGGCCACGCAAACGCTGCTGCAGACGCCGGCCATGAACATGCTGATCCGGGTCGAGGGCACGCTGGGCGCTGGCGTCACCGCCAAGGATATCGTGCTCGCCATCATCGGCCGCATCGGCACCGCGGGCGGCACGGGCCATGTGATCGAATATGCCGGGTCGGCGATCCGGGCACTCGACATGGCCGGACGTATGACGGTCTGTAATATGAGCATCGAGGCTGGGGCCCGCGCGGGCATGATCGCGCCGGATGAAAAGACCTTTGCCTATATCGAGGGCCGGCCTTACGCGCCGAAGGGTGCCGCATTTGACGCCGCGGTGGCGTATTGGCGCACCCTGCCGTCGGACGCAGGTGCGCATTATGACGCGATCATCGACATGGACGCCGCCCTGATCGAGCCGATGGTGACCTGGGGCACCAATCCCGAAAGCGTGCTGCCGATCACCGGCACCGTGCCGGACCCGGCCACGCTGGCGGATGTGGCCGCGCGGGTGCAGATGCAGCGGATGCTGGATTATATGGCGTTGAAGCCGGGTCAGATTTTGGCCGAGGTGCCGATCGACGTCGTGTTCATCGGCTCGTGCACTAATGGCCGGATCGAGGATATGCGCGCCGCCGCCGCCATCGCCCGCGGCCGGCACGTGGCCAGCGGCGTCCGCGCCATGGTCGTGCCGGGCAGCGGCCTGGTAAAAATGCAGGCGGAGGCCGAGGGGCTGGACCAGGTGTTCCTGGACGCCGGGTTCGAGTGGCGGGAGGCCGGGTGCAGCATGTGCCTGGGCATGAACCCCGATAAGCTCACGCCGGGTCAGCGCTGCGCCAGCACCAGCAACCGCAATTTCGAGGGCCGGCAGGGGCCCGGCGGCCGCACCCACCTCCTATCCCCGGCCATGGCGGCGGCGGCGGCGGTGACCGGGCGGCTCACTGATGTGCGGAGGATGGGCTGATGCAGGCGTTCACGACCTTGACGGGCGTGGCGGCACCGATGCCGCTGGCCAACGTGGACACCGACAAGATCATTCCGGCACGGTTCTTGAAGACCATCAAGCGCAGCGGCCTCGGCGTGCATCTGTTCGACACGCTGCGGTTCGACGCGGCCGGGGCGGAGCGGCCGGAGTTCGTGCTGAACCAGCCGGCCTATCGCCATGCGGAAATCCTGCTTGCGCATGAGAATTTCGGCTGCGGCTCGTCGCGGGAGCATGCGCCATGGGCGCTGTTGGATTTCGGCATACGCTGCGTGATCGCGCCGAGCTTCGCCGATATCTTCCATAATAATTGCTACAAAAACGGCATCTTGCCCGTCACACTGCCGCGTGAGGTGTGTGACCAGCTGATGCAGGACGCCAAGCTCGGCGGCAATGCCCGCGTGACCGTGGACCTGGCGCGGCAGGTGGTGATCCGGCCGAACGGTGTGGAAATCCCGTTCGCGATCGACGCCTTCCGCAAGCATTCGATGCTGAACGGATTGGACGATATCGGCCAGACGATGCAGCGTGCGGCAGGCATCGATGCATACGAAGCGCGGCAGCGCGAAGCGGCGGCGTGGATGCCGGCGATCTCGGTTTAAGGGGACACCAATGGCCGCCAACAAGAAGCTGCTGATCCTGCCCGGCGACGGCGTCGGGCCCGAGGTGATGCGCGAAGTGCGCCGCATGGTCGATTGGATGGACCGTCGGCGCAAGGTAACGTTCGAGGTGAGCGAGGATTTGGTGGGCGGTGCCTCGATCGACCAACGCGGCACGCCGATCAGCGATGAGACGCTGGAGTTGGCCAAAGGGGCCGATGCGATTTTGTTCGGGTCCGTGGGCGGCCCGCGCTGGGACAAGCTCGGCTTCGACATGCGGCCCGAGATTGCCATCTTGCGGTTGCGTAAGGAACTGGGATTGTTCGCTAATTTACGGCCCGCGGTCGTGCTGGAGCCGCTGGTGGAGGCGAGCACGCTGAAGCCCGATGTCATCCGCGGCTTGGATTTGATGATCGTCCGCGAGAGCACGGGCGGGTTGTACTTCGGTGAGCCGCGCGGGATTGAGACGCTGGCGGACGGACAGCAGCGCGGCTTCAATACCGAGACGTATTCCACGCATGAGATCGAGCGGGTGGCCCGGGTCGGGTTCGACCTGGCCCGCCGGCGGCAGAACCGGCTGTGCAGCGTCGAGAAGGCCAATGTGATGGAGAGCGGCCTGCTATGGCGGCAAGTCGTCACGGCGCTGCACGACCGCGAATACCCGGATGTACAACTAAGTCACATGTATGCCGATAATTGCGCGATGCAGCTGGTGCGAAACCCGCGGCAGTTCGACGTGATCGTGACGACCAATTTGTTTGGGGATATCCTTTCCGACCTGGCCAGTATGCTGACCGGGAGCCTCGGAATGCTGCCGTCGGCCACGCTCGGTGCGCCGGACGCGACAGGGCGGCGGGCGGCGTTGTATGAGCCGATCCATGGGAGCGCCCCGGACATTGCGGGCAAGGGCATCGCCAACCCTATGGCGCAGATGCTGAGTTTTGCCATGCTGCTGCGTTATTCGTTCGAACTCGAGGAGGAGGCGTTGCTGATCGAGCGCGCGTGCACGAATGTGTTGGCGAGCGGGCTGCGGACGGCCGACGTGATGGGCACCAACACCGCCAAGGTCGGCACGTCGGTGATGGGTGAGAGCGTGATGCGCGAGATGGACAAGCTCGCGGCGTAATGACCGGGATCTATGTGGATGCCGACGCCTGCCCAGTGCGGGAGGAGGTGTTCCGCGTCGCGACCCGGCTCGGCGTTGCGGTTTTCGTGGTGTCTAACGGTTCCCGCCCGATCCGCCCGCCCGGGTTGCCGATGGTGCAGATGGTGACGGTTGGCGGGGCGGCGGACGAGGCCGATGATTGGATCGCCGAGCGGATCGGTCCGGCCGATGTGTGCGTCACGGCGGACATCCCGCTGGCGTCCCGGTGCCTGGCGCGGGGTGCCAGAGCGCTGTCGCATGCCGGGCACGTGTGGACGGGCGATAACATCGGCGGTGCCCTGGCAGGGCGAGAGGTCGCCCGGCATTTGCGGGAAATCGGCGCCGGCGGGGGCGGTCACGCGACGATGACCAAAGCCGACCGGTCCCGGTTCCTGTCCGGATTGGACACGATGCTGCAGGCCGCCATGCGGGTCCGGGTCTGAACGCGCCTTAACGATTATTCAAGCCTTGGCGCTATTCTGGGCACAAGCCTGGAGCCCGATCTTGCGCAACGCGGAACTCAGCACGGAGATCGAGCGGAGACTTCTACGTAATTCCCCTTGGAGTTTCGTGCCCTCGCTGGAACAGCATTACGCGCAACGCCGGGGTGCCGACCGGTCGGAGCGTGAGGCGGTGGGGATGGCGATTCTCGCGGTCAGTGTCTTGGCCGGGCTCGCGCTGGATATGGTAAACCATCCAGACCGCCTGGATGCCATGATCGAGTGGCGGATCGCGGTCACCCTGATCATGCTTGCCGCTGGAATAACGCTGCGCCATGCTAAAAAGCCGTGGCAGGAGTTGGTGCTGATCGCCGTCCCCTGCGTGTCCTTCATGGTTATGCTCGGCTGGCTGACCCAATATATTCCGGTATTCCTCGCGGACCGTTACGCTGTCGCTTCAGTCACGGCGCCGGTTTGGTTTCTGGTGATCGTTCCGGTGCGCCCGATTACTGCCATCGGCACGGCGGCAGGTTGTGCGATGGCGCTGCCGCTTATCTTGCTGTTCGGACCCGGGCCGCTGTCTTGGGATGACGGCAGAGACATTCCCATGTTCGGCCTGATCGGTTTCGCCATCTCGGTCACCGTCGCGCTGCGTAGCGAGAGCCGGCGGCGGATCGATTTTCTACAGGCGCTCCGTTACGAGCTCACGGCGGTGGACATGAACATCTTGAACGGTTAGCGGCTCCGCCTTTCAAATACGGACGTGCTGACGGGATTGGCGAACCGGCGCCGGTTCGATGCGGAATTGGCGCGGATGACGGCCGACGGTCGCCGCCCGTGACTCAGGATCTTGCTACTGGATGTGGATCATTTCAAGGCCTTCAACGACTGCGCCGGGCACGCGGCGGGGGATGATTGTCTTCGTCACATCGCGTCCACCATCCTGTCTGCGCTGCGGCAGGAGGGAGATTTTGCGGCCCGGTATGGCGTTGAGGAGTTTGTGGCCCTCCTACCCTGCGGCGGCCACGGCGAAGCGATGATCATTGCAGAACGGTGGCGTATTGCGGTCGAGGCGCTCGCATTGCCACATCCGGGGCGTGGCGGCGGCGCGGTGACCATCAGCGGGGGCTTGGTCTGGCGCTCTAGCGACGATCTTTCCAAGGGAGTCACCGACGGCGCTGGCCTGCTGCGGGAGGCCGATATCGCGCTTTATGCCGCCAAACAGGCCGGCCGCACCCGGATCTTGCGGGACAGGGCATGCTCAGAAGCGCCCTCGTCAATAAGTTGTCCGGTGCTGGTGCTAGAGGGCGCAGGACTTCGCTGAGTGGCCGCATCGCATTAACGCGTGCCACCCTCGTCCGTCGGATTTCTGTGGCGCAGCTGATCCCGGGTCATGGGTGTTTCGCGGCGCTCCCCTTGATCGGCCGCGCTGGACCCGCCGGGTAACTCCCCCAGATTATCCTGGATACTCGCCTCTTCGACGAGCGGACCGGGCGCTGAATGGACGGACATGGGGTTGGGCAGCTGCCCGGGATTGCCGTCCTCCTCCATGCGAACGAGCTCGTCCGCCTGCTCGAGATACGAATTCAAGCGATCGGCGGGACTGCCGTCGGCGATCCAGAGGTGACGGGCGCGGGCCAGCACCCGGGCATCATGAGCGGGTGAGGGGTCGAGCGGGTTTTCGGGCCGGGCCGGGCTAGACATAACGCACCTCCAACTGGTGCCACCCTAGCGCGCAGCCCGGGCCAGAAGTTGCGTCAGACCCGGCGCTTCCCCGCGAACCGAACCGCGCTGACCCCAACCAGGGCGAGGCCGAGCAGGGTGGCGGAGCCCGGCTCGGAGATTGATAGGCTGTCCACTGCCGCCGGCGTGGCAATATGGCCGACGACATGTTGATCCGAGACGAAGCCGCCATTCCCGGTGAACCGGATTTGATCGAAGGGGCCCGTTTGGTCCCAGAACGCGACAAACCCTGGTTGCTGCGCGAGGTCGTGCGCCGTGCCCAAGGTGGCGGCCAGCAGTTCGGCACCCGTGACGGTCGCGACGGAGCGCCCGGCGGACAAGAATTCGAGCGTGAAAGCTGGCGTCAGGCTGGCGACATCAAGGCCGAAATAGTTGATGCCAGCCAGGGCTGGACCAGAGGTCAAGGACAGCGTGTACAGGCTACCGGATATCCCGGACGCGATGGCGTTGCCACCATGCGGCAACCCGCCCAACGCCTGGATGGCGAAAGCGCCGGAATAGGTTCCGACAACATTGCCGGCGGTTCCGAAGCTCGTGCTAAAACCCTCGGCCGGGGACTGAAGCGGCAGCGAAGCGAAGCTTTCGAGTGCGGTGAACACACCATCGGCACCCAACGGAAAAACCGGCGGTAGCGGCACGGATGCGCTGCCATTCGCATAAAAGCTTTCGGTTATAACACCGGCCTGGGCGGGGCCGGTCAGTCCAGCCAACAGTGCCGCGAGCGGCAGCCAAAGGGCCGCGGTCGATTTTGTCACGGTTTGGTCCTCTCAGTGATCTGACCGCATCAGACCTGAAAAGAATTAACAAACCGTTTAAACGCCGCAAAAAAACGCGGCGATGGCTAAAGCATAATGAGACCTTGCCGCAATCCCTTTGCCACCGCCTCCGCCCGGCTTGCCGCGCCCAGCTTGGCAAACACGGCCTCCAGGTGGAATTTAACCGTGTGGGCGCTGATGTGCAGCGCACGGGCGACGGCCTTATTACTCATTCCGTCACCCAGGCAGCGCAGGATCTCCATCTCGCGCGGGGTCAGCAACGGACGCAATGCCTCCACCGGGCCAAAGCCCACCCGCTCTCCCAAACTGACGCGGAGCCCCACGCGCACAGCGCGCAATGCTGCGTCCAATTGAGTGGGGGTGAGGCCCGGAGGCAACCCGCCCGGCCCGACGCGAAGGACCGGCACTCCCTCCGGCACTGCCGCCGTACCGTCGGCCAGGATGATGTCGGTCCGGTCCTCGGCAAGCCGGTGCCCCGCCAGGGCGACGCGGGCGGCAAGGTCGGCGTGGCGCACCGGGTCATCGGCGATCACCGTGACCTGCAGACCCGTCACAGCCTCCAGCAGCAACGGGGCCCTCATCGCGCGGGCCGCGCGGCGATGATGGCCGCGAGCTCGGTCACCTGGCCGGCGCGCAACAAACGCAGCACGACGGTATCTCCGAGCGTTCGGGAGGCCAGGGTGTTGGCCACGGCGCGGGGGTGCGTCGCCGCCTCTGCATCCAGCTGCAGCAGGATGTCACCCGGTAATACTCCCGCGGCCTCTGCCGGGCCATGGGGGGCTAGGCTTACAATCATCAGGCCGATCTCCCGTCCGGCTGCCTCCTGTAGTCTGGTAGGAATGGCGACCGGCTGCAAGCCGATACCGAGCCAGCCCTGCTCGACCCGCCGGCCCGCCAGCAACGGGCCCACGACCCGGCCGATCGTGCCGGCCGGGATCACCAAGGCCCGGCGGCGCGGCCCCAGGGTGGACATGCCCAGCAGCAACCCGGCGGAGTCCAGCACCGGGCCCCCCTCGTCGGCCGGCATCATGCGGCCATCGAGCTGGATCAGCTGATCGATCCGTCCGCCGGCCATGCTGTCCCATGCCGGGCCGAGGCGATGGATGACGGCCAGCCGCGCCGTCGGTCCGCCGTCATCGGCGGCACCCAGAATCAGCGCCAGCCCGCCCACCGCGGCGGCACCCGGCGCTGGCAATTGCGGTGCGTCCGCCGTGAGGTGGAACAGGGCGATGTTAGTCCCCGCGTCACGCCCGGCGGCCTTCGCGACCCCCGTGTGACTGCCGGATCGAATGACCGGCGCGTCTTCCGACGGCAGGCCCTCGCAGGCGGTGACGATCACGCCGGGCTGCCAGATCATGCCGGTGCGCTGGACGCGCGTTCCGGGGAACAAGCAGACGAGTGCGCCGACGAGGTGGGCGATGTGCGGCGTGAAATCTGATGCCATGCGTGATCCCTCCGTCATTCATATGTGTTGTCCGGGCCGGGCTGACGATATCGGACGGATGGGGAGGTCAGATTAGTCCGAGGCTGCGGGTGATCCCGGGGATTTTGGTCCGAAGGCCGAAATACCCGCGGGTGGCGTGCGGCCAGCTGACGGAGTCCCAGGCCCGTCGGACCATGGTGCCGCATGCGCCGAGCTCCTGCGCCGGCCCGACTGGGGCATACGGCACCACGACGGGACCACCGGCCCACTCGCGCACCGCATCGGCCTTGTCCAGCAGGGTGGCCGGCACGCCAAAATGCATTTGGGCCCGTTCCAGTGCGTCCTGTAGTGCCATGGACGCGAACGCGGTCACCGGCGCGCTGCATGCCCCGGCGATCGCCGGGTGGGTCAGCACGCCGGCCACGCCGCGCACGGTGCATCCGTCGAGCGGCAGCGATTCGGGGCATAAATCCTCGTCATGCAACAGCAGCCAGACGTCTCCGCGCGGCACCGCGGAGTCGGCCAGCCGAACCGTGGGCGTGGGCCACGCCTCGTCGAGCGGATCCGGCGCTTCGTCCAATTCGCCGGACGGGTTGAACCGGCCATCGGTGTAGCGGGCGATGTTCTCGGCGCGCGCCACGTAGTGCTTGCCCGGCGTGTGCAGGCCCGCGACCCAGCGCCAGGACAGGGTGTTGCTGGCGGCGTCGCCGTCGAGCAAATGCCGGAGGAAGAATGCGGCACCCAGCTCCCACGGCAGACGGAGCGTGAAGATCCAGATGCTGGCGAACCACATGCGGGTGTGATTATGCAACCAGTTGGTGGCCACGAGCTCCTGCGCCCAAGCGTCGAAACACTCGATCCCGGTCTGCCCGGCGCAGGCGGCGTCATGCTGTTTGCGGAGGCCGCTTTCGGTCGCGAGGCGATTTCGTCCGCGGGCGGCGCCGTCCCGGTAGCGGTCCCAGACGACGGGGTGGGTTTCGAGCCAGCCTTTGAAATAGGTGCGCCAGAACACCTCCTGGATGAATTTTTCCGCGGCCGGGCCGTGATGACGCTCGGCGATCTGGACCGCCTCTTGTTCGAGGATCAGGCGGTGGCGGAGCCAAGGAGAGAGCAGGCTGGCGCCCTGGGCGTGATCCGGGCCGTGATCGGTGTTGCGCCCGGCCGCGTAGGCCCGACCGAGTTTCGGGGCGAGGGTTTCGAGGCGGGCGAGGCCGGATGACCGGGTGGGGGTGAATGTTCTCGAGGGGTGCATCGTGCCAATCTCGGGGTTGCGGATGGGTTGGCAAGGCTCGGCCCGCCGTGCGATGGGTCGTGGGTGTCGTTCCCACCCTCACCCCGGCCCTCTCCCGCCAGCGGGAGAGGGGGAAGGAAGCAAGATGCGCGCTCTTATTCTGTGTCTTTTGATGACGGCTCCCGCGTTTGCCGCGGGGGATGATCCGGTGCGGGTGGGGGATGTGAGCACGACGTTCCGCATCGTGGGGCGGAACGACAAGATCGTGGTGGACCGGTATGACGATCCGAAGGTGGGCGGGGCGAGCTGCTACGTGTCGCGGGCCGAGACGGGCGGCGTCTCCGGGTCGTTCGGCCTGGCGACGGACCCCAGCCGGTTCAGCATCGCCTGCCGCGCGGTCGGCCCGATCATTCTGCCGGAGAAGCTGCCGGAGAACGAGGTCGTGTTCGGCGCGTCCGCAAGCTGGCTATTCAAGGAAATCCGCGTGAGCCGGATGTGGGACGCGCAGAAGCGGGTGCTGGTCTATTTGGTGTGGTCCACGCAGGCGCTGAGCAAGGGCGGTAGCCCCTATAATAGTGTGAGCGTAATCCCGGTCGGCTCGAATTAACCCGCCGCCTCCAGCGCCTCCTCCGCCTCCATCCAGGCGGATTCGGCTACGTTGAGGTCACGGCCGAGGGCGGCGAGGCGTTGTTGTAGATCCGTCACCTCGCCGGCATGGGAGCCGGTGTAGAGGGCCGGGTCGGCGAGGCGGGATTCGAGGCGGGCGCGTTCGGCCTCGATCTTGGCGATGCGGGCCTCGGCGTCGCGGGCTTGGCGGCGGAGGGGGGCGCGTTGAACCCGGGCTTCGGCGCGTTCCCGGCGGTCGTCGCGGCGTGTGGGGGTCGTGTCGGCGCGGGCGGGGCGGGCGCGTTCCACCAACAGCGCGCGGTAGTCGTCCATGTCGCCGTCATAGGGCTTCACCGTGCCGTCGCCCACGAGCCACAGGCGGTCGGCCACCAGCTCCACCAAATGCGGGTCATGGGTGATCAGCAACACGGCACCCTGATAGTCCGAGAGTGCCCGGACCAAGGCTTCGCGCGCATCGATGTCCAGGTGGTTGGTGGGCTCGTCCAGAATCAGCAGGGCCGGCGCGTCGCGCGTCGCCAACGCCAGCAGCAGCCGGGCTTTCTCGCCGCCGGACAGGCTGCCGACTTTCGTGTCCGCGCGGTCCGCATCGAGGCCGAACCGCGCGAGCTGGCCGCGGACGACGGGCGGAGTGGCGTGCGGCAGGGCGCGGGCCATGTGATCGACGGGGGTTTCGGTCAGCACCAGCTCGTCCGTCTGATGCTGCGCGAAATAGCCGACTTTGAGCTTCGGGCTCCGCCGCATCTCGCCGCGCAGGGGGGCGAGCCGCCCAGCCAGCAGCTTGGCCAGCGTGCTCTTGCCGTTGCCGTTGGCCCCCAGCAGCGCGATCCGGTCCTCGGCATCGATGCTGAGGCTCAAGCCCGTCAGCACCGGCGTCGAATCATAGCCGATCGCGACCCGGTCCAGCACGATGATCGGGGGCGCCAGGCGGAGCGGCTCGGGGAAGTTGAACCGGGTGGGTGCGGCCTCCACCACGGTGTCCAGCACCGGCAGTTTTTCCAGCGCCTTGATCCGGGCTTGCGCCTGCCGGGCCTTAGTGGCCTGGGCGCGGAAGCGGTCCACGAAGGCCTGCATGTGGGCGCGCTGGGCGGCGATCCGCTCGGCGGCGCGGCCCTGCTGCATGGCGTGCTCGGTGCGGATGCGCACGAACTCATCATAGCCGCCCGGCGTCACCGTGATTTTCCGCTGATCCAGATGCGCGATGGCCTGCACCGACCGGTCCAGCAGGCCGCGGTCATGGCTTACGATCAAACAGGCACCGGGGAAGCGGGCGAGCCAGGTTTCGAGCCACAATGTCGCCTCGAGATCGAGGTGGTTGGTCGGCTCATCCAACAACAACAGATCGGGCGCGGCGAACAACGCGGCGGCCAGCGCCACCCGCATACGCCAGCCGCCGGAAAAACTATCCACCGGGCGCGCCTGCTTTTCCGCGTCGAAGCCCAGCCCGGCCAGGATGGTGGCGGCCCGGGCCGGGGCGGCGTCGGCCTGGATAGTGCGCAGGCGCTCGTGCATTTCCGCCAGCCGCACGGGATCGTGTTCCGTTTCCACGCCGGCCAGCAGCGCCGTGCGCTCGGTATCGGCGGCCAGCACGGTGTCCAGCAGGTTCTGATCGCCGCTCGGTGCCTCCTGCCGGACTTGGGCCATGCTGGCGCGGGCGGAGAGGTGGATGTCGCCGCCATCCAGCGGCAATTCACCGGCGATGGCCTTCAGCAGCGTGCTTTTGCCCGCACCATTCCGACCCACCAGCCCGATGCGGCGGCCCGGGTCGATCCGCAAATCCGCGCCGTCCAGCAGGACGCGACCGGCCATGCGCAGCGTGACGTGATCGATGGTGAGAAGCGACATGGCGCCCATGTAGCGCCCGCCGCCCGCTTGCCCAAGCCCCACCCATGCCCTAAACGCGCGCCCAGCAGATTAGGAACGCCCCATGGCCATCGAACGCACGCTCAGCATCCTCAAGCCCGACGCCACCCGCCGCAACCTCACCGGCAAGATCAACGCCGTGTTCGAGGAATCCGGCCTGCGCATCGTCGCGCAAAAGCGGGTGCAGCTGAGCCAGGCGCAGGCGGAGGCGTTCTATTCCGCGCATAAGGAGCGCGGCTTCTTCGCCGGCATGATCGCCACCATGATCACCGGTCCCGTCGTGCTGCAGGTGCTGGAGGGCGAGGACGCGATCCTGCATCACCGCAAGGTCATGGGCGCCACCAACCCCGCCAATGCCGAGCCCGGCACGATCCGCAAGCTGTTCGCCGAAAACATCGAGGCCAACAGCGTGCACGGCTCCGACAGCCCGGAGGCGGCGGCGCATGAGATCGGCTACTTCTTCGCCGGCACGGAGATTGTCGGCTGAAGCGCCCCCCACTCCTGGTGGCACTCCTGACGGCGCTGCTGCTGGCCGGCTGCGGCACGCCGGAGCGGATCGTGCTGCAGCCGCCACCCGGGGCGCCCGCCGGGGTCGATGGACGGTATCGCGGTACCGTGCGCCTGGTGCGAGCCGGGATTGCGTCCTGCAGCAAGAGCAACCCGCGCGTGCTGCAGGTGACCGACGGCATCATAAGCCTCGGCTACACATCTGCGCCCCGGCAGCGGGCGACGCTGACCACGACCATTCAGGGTGACGGCGGCATCCATGCCAATGACGGCGTGGGCACGATGGAGGGGCAGGCCAAAGACGGCCAGCTCGAACTGACGATTGCCAGCAGCCTGTGTGAGCATCGCTGGACCATGACCCGCGTCAATTAGCCCGCATCAATTAGGGAGATCACCTCATGATCGCACGCCGTAGCCTACTCGCCGCCGCCGCCTTGACCCCGTTCGCATCACTGGCTCAAACCGCCGCACCCACCCCGGCCGTACTCGTCGGCGGCTTCGCGGTGTTCCCGTTGCTGGACGGCATCTTCCCGCTTAGCCTGGACATGATACCGGACGCGAAGAACCCGGAGGGTGAGGCGCTGCTGGCCGCCGCGGGCCGCCCGGCGATGGGTCCGGACCCGCTGCCGGTGAACGGCTACCTGGTGCGGCATGGGACTGAGGTGACGCTGATCGACGCCGGCGGTGGCGGCCTGCTTGGCCCGACCCTCGGCCGTCTCCCGGCGCTGCTGGAGACCATGGGATTGGCCCCGGTGGCGGTGACGCGGATCATCTCGACCCATTTGCACGCGGACCACGTGGGCGGCTTGCTGACCGCCGGTGGCGGCGCGCGGTTCCCGCAGGCGGAGCTGATCGTGCAGGAGTCCGAGGCACAGTTCTGGGCCGATGACGCCGCCCGCGCTCAGGCGCCGAAGGGCATGGACGATTTCTTCGTCGCCGCCCGCACGACGCTCGCCGCGTATAAGGGCCGCACCCGTCTGGTGAACGGCGCGGCGGAACTGGCCCCCGGCATGACAGCGATGTCGTTGCCCGGTCATACGCCGGGTCACATGGGCGTGCTGCTGAATGATGGGACGGAGCGGCTGCTGGTGTGGGGCGACATCATCCACTCGACGTCGTTGCAATTACCGCACCCGGCTTGGACGGTGGTGTTCGACGTGGACCCGGCGATGGCCGCCGCGACGCGTGCGCGCGTGCTGGACATGACGGCCAGCGACGGCGTGCGGGTGGCGGGAATGCACATGGCGCAGCAGGGCCGGATCGAGAAGCGGGTGACGGGGTATGCGCTGGTGGGGTGACTGGTCTTCGATACCCTATGGAAATGCCTTACGATTTTCCCGTGGACAGGGAAATTCTACTCGACTAACGACATAAACTGAAAATATCTTCGCGGCGGCACAACCCACCGGTGTGCCGCCAAGGAGGTTACATGCTTCAGCCTTTATTCAAGAACGTGCTGTGTGGCTTTATAATCGGCTCAGCTGCAATCGTAACTCCGGCGCAGGCCGACGTCATATACACTTACACAGGGCTGCCCACCTACGTGAATGCAAACGGTAATCCCTCACTCGGAACCACGGTGCAGATTGATCTGAGCGACGCCAGGGTGGCTTCTGGGAACTTCACGCTGCAAGCCTATGGAATTCCTACAGCGACGTTTACGGGCGATGCATCAGGGTTCATAAATTTTCATGCGTCGGGTGCGAATATCACACCGGGTCTGCGGAGTTTTAGTTCGTTCGATATAACCGTCATCTTCGATGCTACGGGAGACATTATTTCTGACCACATCAGATACCTTGGCACGTCCGATGATGGGATACTGAGCGGGACCGAGGCCCTGACGACCGGTGCGATCGGATCGGATAATGGGCGCTGCAACGCGGACGCGAATGCAAACATCTGCACCGTATCTGGCTCTTGGACACACACTCTGTTCGCGGCCCCAATCCCCGAACCTGGCACGTTGGCGTTGCTCTGTGCAGGCCTGATTGGCGTCGGCTTGACCCGTCGTAGCAGCAACGGTCCAACCCGGTAATTCGTTATTGTCATCCGTCGCTAGGCGGTGAGGCCCCTGTACGGGCCGCGAGCACTCTTGTCGCCCTGGATCGCTTCGCCCACCGGCTTGCTTTACCGGTCGGCGACCTGGCGTTGTTGTGCGTCCACTTGGCGGCGGAGGCCGGTGCCGGCCATGAGGGCTTCAGCGAGGAAACCCAGCAGCGAGACGATGGTGCAGAGGACGGCGAAGCCGAAGCTGAGAAACAGGGTCGTCGCCGTCGCCTGGTCACGCAGCGCACCCACGAACAGCGTGAGGCACGATATGCCGGTCGAGACGGCGCCGATGGTCGCGATCACGACCGCGCCGTCCAGGATCATGGAGCGGAGGCGGAGCCGTTCCAGGCGGCGGCTCGTGTCGCCGGAGGCGTGTTCCGGCGCATAGGCCAGTTGGTCCACCTTGTCGGCCACCCGGGCCAGCCGGGCGGCGAACACGTTCAACAGCGCGGCAATGCCGGACAGCAAGAAGACCGGTGTCAGCGAAACCTGGATAACATGCAGCAGGTCATTGATCGGCAAGGGTCAGCCGAAAAAGACATACAGCGCGATCACCAGCAGCGCGATGACGATCACCGAGTATTTCGTGGCGCCGGTGAAGTTGGACCAGAATGCCCGGCGCTCGGTCATCAGCGTCGCCAATTCCGGGCTGTCGGCGGCGGCGGGGGCGTGGGGGTCGGCCATGGCGGGTCTCGGTTTGCTGGTTGTGGAGCGTTTCTACGCGCCGCGGGTCTCGGCGGGCAAGGGGTTCAGCAATGCCGCATCCGGCGCGGCCCACACTCCCTGCAACAAGAGTTGGCGCAGCACGGCGGGGTAAAGGCGATGCTCTTGCCGGAGCACTCGCGCCGCCAGGGTCTCGGGCGTGTCATCCGGCAACACGGGTACCGCGGCCTGACCGAGAATCGGGCCCTCGTCCATCATCTCCGTCACCCGATGCACCGTGCAGCCATGCAGCTTCACCCCGGCCGCGATGGCGCGGGCATGGGTATGCAGGCCGGGGAAGGCGGGCAGGAGGCTCGGGTGGATGTTGATCATGCGGCCCGTCCAAGCCTGCACCAGAAACGGCGTCAGCAGGCGCATGTAGCCGGCGAGGCACACCAGCTCGATGCCATGCTCCAGCAACGCGCGGTGGATCGCCGCCTCATGCGCGGCGCGGTCGCGGGCGAACGGGCGATGGTCGATGGTGGCCGTGGGGATCCCGCGTGCGGCCGCGCGGTCCCCCACGCCGGCGCCGGGTTCGTTGGTCACGACCAAGGCGACCGGGAAATGGTCCGCCAACGCCGCCATGTTGCTGCCGCCGCCGCTGGCGAGAATGGCGATCCTCACCCGAGCCAATTCTCAGGCAAATCGATGTCCGCCCCGGTTTCACCGGCGGCGATATGGCCAATGCGGAATGCCGTCTCACCCAGCCCGGCCAGCAGCGCCAGGGCGGCGTCGGCGTCCCGCACCACCAGCGCCATGCCGACGCCGCAGTTGAACACGCGCAGCATCTCGTCCGGCGCAACCCGGCCCTCCTGCGCCAGCCAGGTAAAGATGGGCGGCACCGGCCAGGCGGTGTCGATCACGGCGCGCAGGCCGTCCGGCAGCACCCGCGGCAGATTGCCAGGCAGGCCGCCGCCAGTGATGTGCGCGGCCGCCCGCAGCAGCCCGGCGCGATGCAGCGCCAACAGCGGGGCCACGTAAATCCGGGTCGGCGTCATGAGCGTGTCCGCAAAAGTCGTACCCTCGAACGGCATGTTCCAGCGCTCGCCCACGATGCGGCGCACCAGGGAATAGCCGTTGCTGTGCACGCCGCTGCTGGCCAGGCCCAGGATGGTGTCTCCGGGCGCGACCCCGGACGGAAGCAATGCGCCCCGCTCGGCCGCGCCCACGGCAAAGCCGGCCAGGTCGTAATCGCCCTTGGAATACAGCCCCGGCATCTCCGCCGTCTCGCCGCCCACCAGCGCGCAGCCGGCCCGGCGGCAGCCCTCGGCGATGCCGGCCACCACGCGGGCGGCCTGGTCCACGTCCAACGCGCCGGTGGCGAAATAATCTAGGAAAAACAACGGCTCGGCGCCCTGGACCACCAGATCGTTCACGCACATCGCCACCAGGTCGATGCCCACACTATCATGCCGCCCGGTCTCGATCGCGACCACGAGCTTGGTGCCGACGCCGTCCGTGGTGCTGACCAGCACCGGGTCGGTAAATCCGGCGGCGCGCAGGTCGAACAGCGCGCCGAACCCGCCCAGCCCGCCCATCACGCCCCTGCGGTTCGTGGCGCGGGCCAACGGCTTGATCCGCTCGACCAGCGCGTCCCCGGCCTCGATATCGACGCCGGCATCCTGGTAGGTGGTGCCGCGTTCTGGCATGGTGGTTCCTTGTGTATATCGGCGCGGGGTGGGCTATGCTGCGCCCATGCAGGTCGAAGCGCCGGACAGAACCATACCGCGGCCCGCCCCGCAACGCGTGGTGGAGATGCCTCAGCGCCGGGTGAGCACGCAGACGCAGCGCCTGCTGCTTCTGGGTGGGCTGTTGCTGCTGGCGTATCTGTCGCTCACCCTGTTTGCCAGCATCCTCTTGCCGTTCGTGGTGGCGGCCGGGATCGCGTATTTTCTGGACCCGCCCACCTCGCGGCTGGCGCGGGCCGGCATGCCACGTGGGGCGGCGGCGCTGGTGATGATCGTGGCGCTCGTGGCGGGCTGCTTGCTGTTCGCGCTGCTGCTGTATCCGTTATTGCTGGCGCAGATCGGGTTGCTGATCGGGCGCGTGCCGTCCTATGTGAACGCGGTGCGGGTTTGGGCAGGGCAAGTGATCCTGGCGCTGCAGGAGCGGCTCGGCTCCGAGTATGTGGACGGTAAATTGCGGGACGTGGTCGGCGGGCAGGCCGGGGCGATGCTGGGTTTCGTCGCCGGCGCGCTCAGCCGGATCGTCGGCGGCGGATTCGCGCTGTTCAACGTGCTGAGCCTGGTGGTGGTGACGCCCGTGGTGTCATTCTACCTGCTGCGGGATTGGCGGCGCGCGGTGGCGCGGATCGATAGCTGGCTGCCGCGGCGCTATGCGGAGGTGCTGCGCGCGCAAGGACGCGAGGTGGACCGCATCCTGGCCGCCTGGGTGCGGGGTCAGGCGCTGTGTTGTGCTGCATTGGCGATATTCTACGCCACGGCATTATCCGCCGTGGGGCTCGATCTGGGGCTGATCGTCGGGCTGTCCTCGGGGCTGCTATCGTTCATTCCTTATGTCGGCAGCATCGCCGGGGGTGTGGCCAGCATCGGGCTGGCGTTCGCGCAATTTCCGGATTGGCGCGGCGTGGCGATCGTGGCCGGGGTGTTCATGGCCGGGCAAATCCTGGAGGGCTATGTCATCTACCCGCGATTCCTGGGCGACCGGGTGGAGCTGCATGCGGTGTGGGTGATCTTCGCTCTGTTCGCCGGGGGGGCCGCGTTCGGGTTCCTCGGCGTGTTGATGGCGGTGCCGGTGGCGGCGACAATCGGCGTGCTCGCGCGGTTTTGGCTGCGGCGGTATCTGGACAGCCCGCTCTATTTGGACCCGCCCACGGCATGAGCCGGTCCCAATTGGCGCTGCCGTTCGTCCACACCCCGGACTATGCCGGGTGGGCGTGGCTTACGCATGAGGGGTCGCGGGAGGCGGAGGCGTGGCTGTTGCGTGAGGATTGGCCCGGTGGACGGCTGGCGCTGTGGGGCGATGCGGGCACGGGCAAGACGCATCTGCTGCACCGCTGGGCGGACGTTCATGGGGCCAGCCTGGGGCTGGTGGACGGATGGCCCCGCGGGCCCGTGGCGCTCGATGACGCGGATACCGTGCCGGAGGGCGCGCTGTTGCATCTGCTGAATGCGGCGCAGGAGGCCGGGCATCCGGTGCTGTTGGCGGCGCGCAATCCGCCGGGGCGGTGGGGGACAGCGCTCCCGGATCTGCGCTCCCGGCTCCGCGCCTGTCCCACCGCCGCGCTCGTTCCGGGGGATGAATTCTTCCTATCGCTTCTGCTGTCCCGATTATTGGCCGAGCGGCAGGTGACGGTCCGGCCTTCGCTCCAGCGCTGGATGCTGACCCGGCTGCCGCGGGATGCCGGCGTGCTGCGAGAGGCCGCTGCCCGGCTGGATGCGGCGGCACTGGCGTCCGGCCGCGCGGTGACCCAGGCGCTGATTGCGTCCGCTTTGGCCGAGTACCTCGATGACACTTTTCCGGCACCTGAGCCTGCACTCTCGCCGGAACCGACATGCCTGCTCTAAGAAAGCGTATGGACAGCATCAGCCCAGCCCGGACCCACTCCCTGAAAAGTGCGGCGAAAACGCAGCCCGGTTCTCAGCCCGGGATCGAAGCCGATAGTCCGGACCGGTTCATCAACCGGGAGCTGTCCTGGCTCGCGTTCAATCATCGGGTCTTGGAGGAGGCGGAGAACGAACGCCATCCCTTGCTGGAGCGGCTCCGCTTCGTGTCCATCAGTGCGTCCAATTTGGATGAATTCATCTCGGTCCGGATCGCCGGGCTGATCGGGCAGGCGAAGGCCGGGGTGTCTGCGTTGAGCGCCGATGGCCGGACGCCGGCGCAGCAATTGGCGGTCGTGCAGCCGGCGGCGCAGGCATTGATGCTGAAACAGCAACACGTTTGGCACGACCTCCGGCACAAGCTGGCGGCCGAGGGCGTGACACTGTGCGAGCGGGGGGATCTATCCGCCGAGGACCGGGCGTGGCTCGATACTTGGTTTATGGAGCGGGTGTTTCCCGTCCTCACCCCGCTTGCGATCGACCCGGCGCATCCGTTCCCGTTCATCCCGAACATGGGCCTGGTCATGGTCCTGAAATTGGAGCGCGGCGGGGAGGGGCAGGGCATGGATGCGCTGATCCCGCTGCCGGCGCTGATCGAGCGGTTCGTACGGTTGCCCGGCGGCTCGGCCGGCATCCGGTTCGTGGTGCTGGAGGAGCTGGTGGCCATGTTCCTCGACCGGCTGTTCCCCGGCTACCACGTCGCCGGACGCGGGGTGTTCCGGGTGATCCGCGATACGGGGGTCGAGTTCGAAGAAGAGGCGGAGGACCTGGTCCGGTCGTATGAAAGCGCCCTGAAACGACGCCGCCGCGGGGTGGCGATTCATCTCAGCGTGGACGCCGCCATGCCGGTCGATCTGCGCGCGCTGGTGATCGATGAGCTTGGGGTGGACGAGCACGAAATCCCCGGTGAGGAGGTCGTGGTGCAAGACGGCATCCTGGGTGCGGCCGACCTCAAGCAGATGATCGTCGATGACCGTCCCGACATGCTGTTCCCGCCCTACACCCCGCGGTTTCCGGAGCGGATCCGTGATTTCAACGGCGATTGTTTTGCCGCCATCCGCGCCAAGGACATCATCGTCCACCATCCGTTCGAGAGCTTCGACGTGGTCGTACAGTTTCTCCGCCAAGCGGCGGCGGATCCGAACGTGGTGGCGGTAAAACAGACGCTGTATCGCACCAGCCGCGACAGCCCGATCGTCAAAGCCCTGATCGAGGCGGCGGAGGCGGGCAAGTCGGTCACCGCTATGATCGAGCTCCGCGCCCGGTTCGACGAGGAGGCCAACATCCGCCTGGCGCGCAGCATGGAGGCGGCGGGCGTGCAAGTGGTGTTCGGCTTTACCGAATTGAAAACGCACGCGAAACTCAGCCTGGTGATCCGGCGGGAGGGGGCGATGATGCGATCGTACGCGCATTTCGGCACCGGCAATTACCATCCGATCACCGCCCGGATCTATACCGACCTCAGCTTCTTCACCTCCGACCCGGATTTGTGCCGGGACAGCGCCCGGCTGTTCAACTACATGACCGGCTACGCCCAGCCGGAGCGGATGGACAGCCTGGCGTTCAGCCCGCTCACGCTCCGGGTCACGCTGGAACAGCTGATCGATGACGAGATCGCGCACGCCGTCGCCGGACGCCCGGCGCAGATTTGGCTGAAGATGAACAGCCTGGTGGACGACGCGCTGATCGACCGGCTCTATGCCGCGTCCGGGGTTGGGGTGAGGATCATGTGCGTGGTCCGCGGCATTTGCTGCCTGCGTCCCTGCGTGCCCGGCTTGTCCGAGAACATCCGGGTCAAGAGCATCGTCGGGCGGTTCCTGGAGCATGGCCGTATCTACGCGTTCGGTGCCGGGCACCGGATGCCGGGCCGGCATGCGAAGGTGTTCATCAGCAGCGCGGATTGGATGGCGCGGAACATGGATTGGCGAGTGGAAACGCTGGTGCCGATCCATAACCGGACGGTGCATGCGCAAGTGCTGGACCAAATTATGGTCATCAACTTCAAGGACACGCTGCAGAGCTGGGAGCTGGGAGCCGATGGCAATTGGAACCGGCTGGCCCCCGGGTCCAAGCCGGTCTCGGCGCATAATTATTTCATGACCAATCCCTCGCTTTCGGGGCGGGGCAGCGCGCTCAACCCCCTGTCCGCCCTCGCTCATCCGCCGCGCCGGCCGGACCGCGTGAGCCAGGATTAGGCCCGCCGCGCTTGGTCGTTCTCCCCCGGCCCCCGCCCCGGACGGCAGTCGTCGATCTCGGCTCCAACTCCGTCCGCCTCGTGGTGTTCGAGGGGCTGGAGCGGACGCCCATGCCCATCTTCAATGAAAAAGCCGTCCTGCGCCTGGGCCGCGGCTTCACCGCGAGCGGACGGTTGAATGAGGACGCTATTGCCCCTGCCCTCCGCGTGATGGTGCGCTATGGGGCGGTCGCGCGCGCCATGGGGGCGGAGGTGTTCGAGGTGCTGGCCACCGCCGCCGTCCGCGACGCGAGCAACGGCCCGGCCTTCGCCGCCGCGGTCGGGGCGAAGCTGCCGGGTGTGCCGATCCGCGTGCTGACGGGCCAGGAGGAGGCCGCGCTGTCGGCCGAGGGCGTGTTATGCGGCATTCCCGACGCGGATGGCATCCTGGCCGATATCGGCGGCGGGTCGCTCGAGGTCGGGCGGATCGGCGGCGGCGGCGTCACGCAGTCGGCCAGCCTCGGCCTCGGCGTCATCCGCCTCGCGGACCGGTCGGAGGGCGATGTGATCCGGGCGCGCGGCATCGCCGATCAGGAGATGGCGGCGCTGCCGTGGCTGGCGGACGGGGCGGAGCGTGAGCTGTATTTGGTGGGCGGCGCGTTCCGGGCGTTGGCGCGGATCCACATGATGCGCGCGGCCTATCCGCTCAGCATCGTGCACCACTACACGCTGGAGCGGGATGCGGCGCTGGAGCTGGCGTCGCAGCTCGTCGTGCCACGGCGCGGGACGGAACGATGGGCCGGGACGTCGCGGCGCCGGGTGGAGGATTTGCCGATGGCCGCCGTCGTGCTGCGCCGGCTGTTGCAGCGCACCGGCGCGCGGCGGGTGGTGTGGAGCGCCAATGGCATCCGCGAGGGCTGGTTCATGCACCGTATTTCGGCGGCCGAACGCGGGCGGGACGCGATCCTGGCGGGCGCGCAGGAGATTGCGCAGCGTTATGGCCGCGACGTGCGCCTGCCGCCGGCGCTGATGGAATGGACCGCGCCGCTGTTTACCGGCGAGACCGCGTCCGAGGCCCGGCTGCGGGAGGCGGGATGCTGGTTGAGCGACACCGGCGCGCATGACCATCCGGAGTATCGGGCGGAGCAAGCGTTTTTGCGGGTGTTGCGCCAGCCCGGCGTCGCGATCGATCATCCGGCGCGGGCGTTCCTGGCACTCACGGTCGCGTTGCGGTACGAGGCTGAGATGGATGCGGCTTATCTGGCCCCGGCGCGGACGCTGTTGACGCCGGAGGCGACGCGGCGGGCGGAGGTTCTGGGGACGGCGCTGCGCCTGGCGTATGTGCTATCGGCCGGTACGACAGCGTTGCTGGGCGGGGTCAATCTACGGGTAGTGCCGGGCCGGCTGGCGCTGCGGCTGGCGGAGGGCGGCGGGGTGTTCGCGGGCGAGAGCGTGCAACGCCGGCTGGACCGCTTGGCGGCCGCGATGGGGCTGGTGGCCGATCCGATCGGCTAATTACGCGCCGAACAGCGCCCGCTCGGAATAGGCGTGGTCATGCAGGTAGGGGTGGTCGGGGCCGAGGAAGTATTTTGGTTTGTTGGCGCGGTACACGCCCGGCAGGCCGGCGGGGCGGGCATCGGCGTCGAGCACGACGATCGGATAGCCGCGCCGGGCCAGATACCCCCCGATCGCGACCGCGAAGCGGGGGAACTCGGCGTCGGCGTGGCAATAGGTCAGGATCGCCAGGCCCATCATCCCGGCCCGGCGGCGGGGTGCGAAGACGAAGGGGTGGTGCTGGCCCGCCGCCGTGCAAACGACGCTGAGGCAGCCATAGGCGGCGTGGTCCCGCAGCAGGTTGGCCTCGGCCTCGGGCAAATCGGCGGCCCGGGTTTCGTCGAACCGGCGGACCCGTGCGGGCTCGCTGCCGCGGGCCAGCCAGGGCAGGACGATGGCGCGTCCGGTGCAATACCGGGCATAGCCCTGCGCCTCCAGGATGGGGCGGATTTGCGGGGCCGGGGTGATGGCGGTGTAGGTCGCATCGTGGCGGTGGGCGCGGGTGAGCAGGAGAGGGCCATACATCCGGAACTCGGGTTTCACCCACCAGCTGCTGAAATTGCAGCGGACCCGGACCGTGCTGCAGGCGCGGGTGAAGATCTGCAGGATGACCCCCACGACGGTGCCGCCATGGTCCAGCACATAGCCATATCGGGGATAGCCGGGCGGCGTGTCTCGGTCCGTGAGGCGCTGCAACGCACTGTCCCAAAACGCCCGGGTCCGTTGCTTTTGGAACCCGAGCGTTAAGAGGGCGGCGACCTGATCGAGGTCGGCACCGTTGATTTGGCGGCAGCGCAGGGAGGTCATTTTGATCGCTCGCGTTGAGCGATCAGGTTCCGCCGGGGCATCTACAATGTCCAGAATATTGTTTTATAATAAATAATGTAACTGCTTCTTGACCGACTCTAGGTCGGGTGGCCGACGTCGATTTCGGCGAAATTCTGCCGGAGTTGCGTCAGCGGGATCGCCGCCGGCTGGGCGAAGCCCCACGGATTGCCGAGTTGCACCATGGCGACGCCGTTGGTGACCGTGAGCTTTTCGAACATATAGGCGTGGCTGCCGACGAGGCCGCCGGCGAGGCCGGATTTGTTCAACGTGTCGAACGTGATCATGTCCCCAGCGGCAACGAGGCTCTGCAAAAGGGCCGCGCTGATGCTGGCGGGCGAGAGATAGGTCGCGGTGCGTCCGGTCAGCGTCTCCATCGCGAGCACCGGATTGCCGCCATGCGCGATGGCGTTATAGCCGCCATCGAGCATGGCCACCGCCTTTTCGAGGACGGCCGGCCAGATCTCCTTGACCCCGGCCACCACGTCCTAATTGGCGCCATTATTGACGGCGTAATTGGGAAACACGTTGCTGACGGTCACCGACACGGCCTTGAACACCGTCGTGCCCCAGCCGATGGCGTGGCCGCTCTGGTCGGCATAAAGCCTCACCGTCTCCGTGCCATCGGCATTGGTGTGGATCATGTTGCTGATATCGACCGGCTTGGTGAGCGCGAGTTCACCGATGGACGAGATGAGATAGCAATCGCCGATTTGGCCCTGATGCAGGTCGGCGACGCTGATGGCGGCGGTGGTACCGGGCTCGGTCAAATAGAGCGCCATACCGGGAGTGGCGGTGGCGCCGCTCATGAACGGCTGGGACGCGGCCGAGAGCGACAGGACATCGCCGGCGATGTCGTCGAAGGGATTGCCCAGGTCGGAAGCCTGGGTAAGGTCAGAGGCATAATTTGAGTGAAACATGTCGAAGCTCCGAAACGAAGTCTCATTATCGATGCCAATGGTTTAAAAACTGATAATCGTTTCTTTAACTTTGGTTAGTGCGTGGTGGCGGAACCTTCTAATTACGAATGCAAAATGTTGGACCCGCGGCCAAAACTTGATTACAACGCGTAACGTCGTTGCCATGGGAATCGAGATGATGGACGTGGTTGGATCCGCTATCACGACGTGCCCCGGCGGGGGCGTGAACCCCTTGGTCTTGATCATCTGCACCCATCTGCGGCGCGACCGCAGCAAGGCGGTCGACCGGGACTTCCTGCAGCCCTTGGCCGGGGTGCACGTTGGCTCCTGCATTGATCACGACCGGTATGAGGTCGAGCTGTATCACGAGATGTGGCACGGGCCCTTCGACACCGCATCCATCCTGCCGGGACGGTACACGCTCGTGTTCCTCACCGGGCTACAGCAGGATTTCGACCGGATGCGGCAGCTTTCGTACTTCTTTCGCCGCAGCGGTGCCACGGTCGTGGCCGGCGGCAATATCTGCACGCTATTTCCGGATTTCGCTGCCCGCTTCTTCGACTCCGTCTGCGTGGGCGGCGTCGAGGCCGTGTTCCAGGTGATGCGCGATCATGAGGCGGGCACGCTCGGCACCGTCTATCGCGGCCCGCGCCAAGGGGCCGGCTCGTTCCCGCTGGCCTATCACCTGCTCACCAAGGCTGGCATCGATGTGCCTCTACATCTGGTCGAGGCCTCCCGCGGGTGCAGGTTCACCTGCACCTTCTGCATCCTGCCGGCCGAGCAAAACCGTTATTTGTCCTACGGCGCTCCGTCCGTCAGCCAGGCGATCGAGTCATCCGTAGCTTCGAGCCCGCGCTGGAGCCTCCGCCGGCGGTTCCCGATGGTGTGGTTCATGGACAATAATTTCTCCGATAACCCACGGGTCCTAGCCGAATTATGCCGGGTTCTGTCGGGTCACAAGCGCGTCAGGGCGTGGGGCGCGTTGATCACCCAAAACGTCCTACGGGATCGGGACGCGATCCGGATGATGGCGCGGTCGAAGTGCCGTGCCCTGTTCGTGGGGATCGAGTCGTTCGACCGCGAGTTCCTGAAACGCACCCGCAAGCGGCAAAACCTGTCTAAAGCTCAATCGGTCGAGGACGATGTCGCCTTCGCCGAGCGGTGCGGCATTTCGGTCGTGTATTCCCAGCTGGTGGATCCAAGGACCGCGCTACCCGCCACGGTCGAGGCCGATCTGCGCGCGATCGCCCAAGGCGGAGTGCTTCCCCTTCCCTGCTTCATCAGCTTCGTCTCACCCTTGGTGGGCACGGAGATGTTTTGGGACTGTGTTGCTGAGGGCGACCTACGCCCCGGCCTTCGCCTGCGCGAGATGGACGGCGAGACCATCGCCTTCAACACGAGCGTGGTGCCGGAGGCGGAACTGGTGCGATTTGCCCGGGTGGCGTTCACCCAGACGTGGCGGTTGGTGCCGCGCCGTCTCGTGCTGTGGAACGTGATACGGCGCATGAGCCGTGCCCGGTGCCTGAGTCCGTTCCAGTGGGTGGTCGCACTGCAATGCTCCTGGCGGGTGATGGCTAAATCGTCCGAATACTCGACCACCGCCGGGCGCAACTATCTGGGTGGCCAGGAACGTCTGGATACGCAATACCGGGAATACCCCGCCGATATCGGCGCGGACGACCTCAAGCGCTATTTCGAGCCGGTTTTGCTGACGGAGGCGGATGGCCGGGTCGCCGACTGGCTGCTGCCTTATCATCCTTCGCGGTCGAGGCAGCCGGTTCCGGCGAACATGGAGCAGCCGGATGGCCTGCCCGGCTTGCCATAAGGACACCCTCCCGGCGGCGATTTTTTGCAGTCAGTGCGGCACTCGCCTCCCGGCATCCACTCTGCCACGCTCGGACCGGCGGCAGCTCACGTCGATGTTCTGTGACATCGTGAACTCGACGGGCATCGCCGAGGCGCTCGATGCCGAGGATTTTCGCGCACTGTTGGTCGAATACCGGGAGTGCTGTGGCGCCATCATCCGCCGTAACCACGGTGAGATCGCGCGCTTCCTGGGTGACGGCATCCTGGCGCATTTCGGACTGCCTGCGGCGCTGGAGGATGATGCGCGCCTAGCAGTTCAGGCTGGGCTTGAAATATGCGAGCGCATCCCGGAGTTCAGCCGAACGACGCTGGCGCGTTTCGGGCTCGCGGTCGCGGTGCGGATCGGGGTCAACTCCGGTATTGTCGTGACCGACGCGCCGGTCGAGGCCGGGCCCATCCATGCGGGCGGCCTGGTCGGCACCACCCTCAACATCGCTGCCCAGCTGCAGGAGCTAGCGCCGGCCAACGGCGTGGTAATCAGCCAGGACACGCTGCGGCTGGTGCAGGGGCAGTTCATCGTCCGCACGCTCGGGCCCAACCGGCTGAAAAACGTGGCGCGCGACGTCATCGCCTATCAAGTGCTCGAGTCGAGTTCGGCCCGCAGCCTGTTCGAAGCGAGGGCTGCGTCCGGCCTGTCGAAGCTCATCGGCCGCACGGACGCGCTGGAGACCCTGGCCCGGGAGTGGGCGATCACCCTGCAGCGTCAGCCGCGTGCGGTCCTGGTCAGCGGGGAGCCTGGGATCGGTAAATCCCGGCTGATTCATGAGTTTCAACGGACGCTCGCGCCGGATCAGGCGGTGCAGATCACCTGCAACTGCAACGCGCATTATCAAAGCACCGAGTTCTATCCGGTCGCGCAAGAGCTGTCGCGCGTGTTCGAGGTGCGCCCGGGTGACCCCTGGCAGATTTTGGTGGCAAAGGTGCAGGCCGGGCTGGCCCGGCTCGGCCTCGACGCCCAGACCGGCGAGCGGCTGGCGCTGATCCTCGGTGGCTTATCCGGATCGGCCACGCGGGACCAGCCGGCCGCACAAGGTGCAGAGCTGAAAAAGCAGGCCCTAGCGGCGGTGGCGGCCTATGTCTCGGCCGTCGCGTCCCGGGTTCCCTTGCTGTTGATGTTCGAGGACGTGCATTGGGCCGACCCATCCACCCTGGCGCTGATTGCCCATCTCTGCAGCCACTTGGACCAAGTACCCATCCTGATCCTCGCCTCCGCCCGGCCTGAAACGGCCGTCGATGTAGCGGTCAACACGCGCCTCACGCTCGAACGCATCAGCCCGGCGGAGTGCCGGGCACTGATCGAGGCGATGCCCCGCACCGAGCCGCTCGCCCCCGCCGTGATCGACCAATTGATCGAACGAAGCGACGGAGTACCGCTTTTTGTGGAGGAGCTGACGAAGTCGGTCGAGGAGGACCGGGACCATGTTAGCACACGCGAGGGCCGCCCGGTGCCGGGGCTGGCTGCGGTGCCGGCCTCGCTTCAGGATTCGTTGATGGCGCGGCTCGATCGGTTGGGCGGGGCCAAAGCGATTGCGCAGACGGCCGCAACGATCGGACGGATTTTCCGCTACGATCTGCTATCGGCCGTGCTCGACCACCGGGATGGGACGATGCGGTCCGATTTCGAGCGACTGATCGACGCCGGGCTGGTGTTTCCGCGATTCCGCGGCCCGGCCGGGGCCGACGACCTGGCGTTCGAATTCAAGCACGAATTGGTGCGCAACGTGGCCTATGACTCGCTGCTGCGGACCACGCGGCGCGAGATCCATGCGCGGATCGCCACCGTGCTCACCCGTCAGTTTCCCGAGGAAGCGGCGAGGCATCCCGAGCTCGCGGCGCATCACTATACCGAGGCGGGCCTGGTCGCCGAGGCCGTCACGTTATGGGAACTGGCGGGTCAGCGGGCCAACCGGAATTCCGCCAATTTGGAGGCGGTGGCGCATTTTTCCCGCGCGCTGTCGTTGATCGAGACGCTACCGTCCACCCTGGCGCGGCTCCGCGACCAATTGGAGTTAGAGCTGGCGCTGGCCGCGCCGCTGCGATCGGCCAAAGGATATGGCGCGCCCGAGCTCGACCGCCATCTGACCCGTGCCATGGCGTTGAGCGACGAGGCCGGCGATAGCACCAAGATCGTCCCGCTGATTTACGGACGTTGGTCGTTCCAGCAGGTGACCGGACAGATCGATCAATCGCGCGAGCTGGCCGAGCGATTCGTCGCGATGGCCGAACGCCAGGCCGATCCGGAAACGCGGATGATCGCGTATCGGCTGCATGGTTCCTCCCTGTTTACGGTCGGGCATACGGTGCCGTCCGTGCGGATGCTCGAGCGGTCCATCGCCCTGTTCGACCCGGCTTTGCACACCCCGCTCGCCTATGTTTATGGGGCGGACGTCAAGGTGATGTCGCTCTGCTCGCTGGCGCTGGCCCGGTGGGCGACAGGTTGCCAGCGGAGCGCGGAACGGGATTTGGACGAAGCGTGGCAGCGGTCGGAGGGGTTGGGCCACCGTAATACCACGGTGTATTGCGCGAGCTACCGCCTCGCGTTTTGGGCGTTGTCCGGCCAGACCAATGGGTATGAGGAAGCGCTGCACCGCCAATCGGCCTTACTCGACCACGAAAAGCCGCCGCTCTGGCTCGCCACCCACCGCAGTCATCAGGGCTGGCATCTGCTCCATCGGGGCGATCTGGGGGGCGCGGTGGCCGCGTTGCGGGAATGTGTGGCGGCGATGGAGGCCATCAAACTGGTCTATTGGCGTCCGATGGCGTTGATGTGGCTGGGCGTGGCGCTGGGCCGCACCGGCGATTCCGCGGCGGCGGAGGCGGCGTTTCAGCAGGGTCATGCGGTGATGCAGGGCTCGGGCGAGCGTTGGGCCGAGGCGGAGCTGTTGCGCTTGTGGGGATGCATGCGGGCGGACTCCGGGTTGGCGGGCGCGTTACCGCAATTCCAATCCTCGATCCGAATCGCTGGGGAACAAGGTGGAGTGGCTTTTACCCTGCGGTCCGCATTGGATCTCGTACGCCGGCCCGCGCTGCCCGGGGCGGGCCGGCGTGCGCTGCGCCGGGCGCTTACGGACTTTCCGGAGCCGTATGGCGCGGATTACGCCGCGGCGATGGCGGTCGTTTCAATTGACTTCCGTAACTAATCTGATATCGTTCTGATCTATTCAACGGAGCGGCGTCTATGATCCTCGATCGACGCGACCTCATCCTTGCGGGTACCGCGGTTGCGGTGACCGGATGCGCTAAAGCGACTCCGCCGCCTGCGCCGGTGCCGTCGCCGGCGCCCGGCCCGGTCATAAGTTCCGGCTCGGTGGATGTGCATTGCCACGTCTTCAACGCGCACGACGTGCCGGTCCGGAAGTTCGTAGAGCTGGCGTATCTCGAGACGAAGATCCCTGGGGGAACCCTGCTGGATCCCTTGCTCGCGTTCGTTTGTTTCATCATGAACGCCGACGCGCCGACCACGGAAAAGGAGTTGGCCGAGCTGCGTGGCGGCGAGCGTATGCTCGTGCAACGGGATACTCTCAGGCGCAAGATCGACCTGGTGGGCCGGGCGATACAGCAAATGCGGAAGGGCAAGACTCAATTCGATTACCGGCCACCCGGCATGCCTGCCGAGCGGGAGGCGGTCCAAAGCGCCCGGGTGAATCCGGCCAACCAAGTCTGGATCCAGCGCCGTTTCCCGCTCGCGCAGCGGCGACGGCTGGCCCGAGTCCCTCCGGACGCGCGGGTCCACGCCGAGTTGGACCGGGCCGCACGATTCCTGATCTCCTGGGCCGCGCTCGGGACCTGGATCGACTTCGCCTTCAATTACACCAAATCCCGTTACGAACTGACGGAACAGCTCGCGAATCTTTCACCGATGCAGGCGAGCGAGGTGGTACTCTATACCCCGGCGCTGCTGGATATCGGCCACTGGGTCGGTGACCTGCACACCTCCGATATCGGGCAACAGGTCGAAATCATGGAGCTGATCGCCGCCCGGCCCGGCCGAAAATACGCCGTGCACGCATTTGTGCCGTTCGATCCATGGCGGGCGATCGGCGACCCGTCCGTGCTGCAGACGGTCATCGATGCGATCAATTCCCAAGGCTGTATCGGCGTGAAGGTCTATCCGCCGATGGGGTTCAAGCCAATGAACAACGACGTCGCGAACTTTCCTGACGAGCGGCGACCGTCGCATCCGGACGGTGCGGCGGCGGTCAACCAGACGATGGGGGCGCTGCTGGAGTATTGCCTGCAGAATGATGTGCCGGTGATGGCGCATTGCTCCGATTCGCAGTTCGTCACCGATCTGGGCGGTGCCTGTGCGAATCCGCAGAATTGGAAGGATTTTATGGATTTGAGCCCGCGCAACCGTCTGTTGCGGCTCAATCTCGCGCATTTCGGCGGGCCGTGGGATTTGGACATTCACTGGTCCGACACCGTCACCGCCATGCTGGGACAGTATCCTAATCTTTATTCGGATATCGCGGACGCGTCCTTTGTGCTGGATGACCCGTCCAAAGCTGCGAATAACAAGCGTGTCCTTGATCGCATGAAGGCGTTGCTGAATCCCGCCTCGGGTCCCAAACCCGCGGCGCGATCACGCGTCATGTATGGGTCAGATTGGAGCTTGCTGGCGCGGGAGCCGCACTTCACCCCGTATTATGCGAAGATGAAAACTGAATTCTGTGATGCCGTCGAGTTTACGGTGGATGAATGCCGGGGCTTTTTGGGTCTAACGGCACTGCGCTTTTTAGGGCTGGCGAAGGCCGCTGACGGGACGATGCCGTTGGCGCGCCAGCGGCTTGTCGCCTGCCGCCGGCAGAAAAACCTGGGTATGGCCCTGTTCGACACCATCGATGCCCTGACCGCTTAGGCTTGGCTGGTTAATTCCAGTTAAACTCGCACCAACTTCACCCGCTTGCCATCCACGCCCAGCGTGATCTCCCCCGCCTTCAGCGCCAGCGCGTCGGCGCCGAACATTTCGCGCCGCCAGCCTTGCAATGGAAGGATATCCGGCGCGTCTTCGCTGGCCAGCCGGTCCAAATCTTCGCTGGAGGCCAGCAATTTGGGGGCCACGTTGTGCTGTTCGCATTTCGCCATCAGCAGCACCTTCAACAGCGCCACCAGCGCCGGCGAGGGCTTGGTGCCGTCGCGGGTCCGGGGGGCGTCCGGCAGTGCCGTGTCCGGAAGGGCGGCGGCGGCGCGTAACGCGGCGACCAGGCCCTGACCGCTCTTGCCCTCGGCAAAGCCCTTGGAGATCCCGCGGATCCGGCTGAGCGCGTCCGCACTGTCCGGGGCCACGGCGGCGATTTCCAGCAGGCTTTCATCCTTCAGCAGGCGCTGCCGCGGCACGTTGACCCGCTGCGCCTCCCGCTCCCGCCAGCCGGCGGCGGCCCGGAGCAGGCCCAGCAGGCGGCGGTTGTTGGTGCGGGGGCGCAGCCGCTCCCACATGGTGTCCGGGTCGGGGCGATAGGTCGCGGGCTCCGCCAGGACCGCCATCTCCGCCTCCACCCACGCGACCCGGCCCTCTTCAGCGAGCTTGTCCTGCAGCCGCTCATAGACAGTGCGAAGGTAGGTGACGTCTGCGGCGGCGTAGGTGACTTGGGCCGGGCTCAAGGGACGGGCGGACCAATCGCTGAAGCGGTGCGCCTTGTCGATTTGCCCACCGGTCAATGCGCTGACGAGCGCGTCATAGCCGACCTGATCGCCAAATCCGGCCACCATGGCGGCGATTTGCGTGTCGAAGATCGGGGTGGGGACGACGCCGAACAGATGCAGGAAGATTTCCACGTCCTGCCGGGCGGCATGGAACACCTTGATGACCGCCGGGTCGGCCAACAGGACGGCCAACGGAGCAAGGTCGATGCCCGGCGCCTCCGCGTCGATCACCGCGGTATCGGCGGTGCCGCCGAGCTGGACGACGCAGAGCTCGGGGAAATAGGTCCGTTCCCGCATGAACTCCGTGTCGATCGTGACATAGGGTTCGGCCTGCAGACGGGTGCAGAGCGCGGCCAGGGCGGCGGTTTCGGTGATGAGGACGGGTGCGGCAAAAACGGGTGGCGTTCGGGACATCGGGCGCTTCTAACCCGCGTCACCGTTAGGTGCTAGCCAAAGTTAGCACGCGTCAGGCAGTGCCGGAACCAAGCGGAAAAAACGACGTTCGATTGCCCATCAGGCGGGTGAATTGCCGCCAGAAAGGAATCCGATGCGTCCTCCCAAGAAAGCCGCCCCTGCCGCCCCGCCGCCCCCGGGTGCCTCCCCAGGCGCTCCAGCGGTCATTATGGGCCAGGGAGGCGAGGTGCAGCAACAGGCGGGCGGTGCGCATCCCGCGCTCACCACCGATCAGGGCATGCCGGTCGGAGACAATCAGAACTCGCTGCGCGGTGGCCGTCGCGGCCCGACGCTGCTGGAGGATTTCATCCTCCGGGAAAAAATCACCAATTTCGACCATGAGCGCATCCCCGAACGTGTGGTCCACGCCCGCGGATCGGCGGCGCATGGCTATTTCGAGCTGACGGAATCGCTGTCGCACCTCACCAGCGCCGACCTGTTCCAGCGTGTGGGCGAGCGAACGCCGTTATTCACCCGGTTTTCGACGGTGGCGGGCAATAAGGGCTCGAGCGACATGGCGCGTGACGTGCGCGGGTTCGCCGTGAAATTTTATACCAAGCAGGGCAATTGGGACCTGGTCGGCAACAACATCCCGGTGTTCTTCATCCAGGACGCGATCAAGTTCCCCGATCTGGTCCACAGCGTAAAGATGGAGGCCGACAAAGGCTATCCCCAGGCCGCCAGCGCGCACGACACGTTCTGGGATTTCATCAGCCTGATGCCCGAATCGATGCACATGATCATGTGGGCGATGTCCGACCGGGCGATCCCGCGGTCGTTGCGGATGATCGAGGGCTTTGGGGTCCACACCTTCCGGCTGGTCAATTCCAAGGGTGATTCCAGCTTCGTCAAATTTCACTGGAAGCCGGTGCTGGGCCTGCAATCGATCTGCTGGGACGAGGCGGTCAAGATCGCCGGGGCCGATCCCGACTATCATCGCCGCGACCTTTACGAAGCAATCGAGGCGGGCGATTTCCCGGCGTGGGACTTGGGCGTCCAGGTGTTCGACGAGGCGTTTGCGGCCAAACAGCCCTACGACGTGCTCGACGCGACAAAATTGATCCCCGAGGAGGTGCTGCCGGTCAGGATCGTCGGGCGGATGACGCTCAACCGCAACGTCGACAACTTCTTCGCCGAGACCGAGCAGGTCGCGTTCCTGCCAACCAACGTCATTCCCGGCATCGACTTCAGCAACGACCCACTTTTGCAGGGGCGGCTGTTCTCGTACCTCGATACGCAGAAGTCGCGGCTGGGGACGACCAACTTCCACCAGATCCCGATCAACGCGCCCAAATGCCCGTTCCACAACTTCCAGCGCGACGGGATGATGCAGACGCTGGTCCCCACCGGCCGCGCCAACTACGAGCCCAACAGTCTGGCCGAAGCCGGTGAAACCACCGGCCCACGCGCCTGCCCCGAAACCGGCTTCACCAGTTTTGCCGCCAATGACGAGCGTAACGACGGCGGCGAAAAGCTGCGCATCCGCGCCGACACCTTCGCCGATCATTACAGCCAGGCGACGCTGTTCTATGCCTCGCAGACCGAGAACGAGCAGGCGCACATCGCCTCAGCCCTGGTGTTCGAGCTGTCCAAAGTGACGCTCGAACACGTCCGCACCCGTGTGCTTGGCCGGTTGCGGAATGTCGACGAGGATCTGGCCAAGCGCGTTGCCGCCGGGCTCGCGATGCCGCTTCCACCCAAAACGAAGGCTGCGCGCGAACCGGTCGCGATGCCGGTTTCGGATATGCTCTCGATCCAGAAGCGCGCGGCAGGGGTATCAGCCAAGGATTCGCTGATCGGCCGCACCGTTGGAATTTTGTTTGCCGAAGGATCCGACCAGGCAGCAGTGCTTAAGCTCAAGGGCGATATTGAGGGCGCAGGCGGAGCGGTCAAACTGGTTGCGCCCAAGGTTGGCGAGACCCCGGTCAAGGGCGGCACGCTCAAGGCCGACTGCCAGCTTGCCGGAACCCCGTCGGTGGCCTTCGATGCGATTGCCGCGATCCTGATGCCCGACGCAGCGGCCAAACTGGCCAG
>JAYVOF010000044.1:0-6184 GCA_043758105.1 Rhodospirillales bacterium
TAGATCCTACACCACGTCCGGGGACACAACCCTCTCCGCCTTTCGCGGTGGGCGCCTCGTCTTACTACTCATAAACCATATGGGGTGCTCTGGCGTCCACCGGTGGGGCATGTTGTCTGGTTTTTGTCGCGTGGCGGTGCCGGTTGCCAAGATCAACACAGAGGCACGGAGGCACAGAGACGCAGAGATAGCGGACCGTTTATTACGGCATCGGAGGTTTGATCGGTCCTGCATGACTCCGTGTCTCTGTGCCTCTGTGCCTCTGTGTTGAAAGGCAGCCTTGCCCCCAGCCCGATGGAAACGGGACTGACAGCCACTAATCTCTCCGCCTTTCGCGGTGGGCGCCTCGTCTTACAACTCATAAACCATATGGGGTGCTCTGGCGTCCACCGGTGGGGCATGTTGTATAGTTTTTGTCGCGTGGCGGTGCCGGTTGCCAAAAGATCAACACAGAGGCACGGAGACGCAGAGATGGCGGACCGTTTATTGGAGCTGAACGAGATTTCTGGGCAGGTCGTCGATGCAGCGTTTGCGGTCCACAGCGCCTTGGGGCCCGGGCTGCTTGAGTCGGTCTATGAACAATGCCTCGCCTACGAACTCGAATCCCGAGGGATACAGGTTGAGCGGCAAGTAGCCTTGCCCGTGATCTATCGAGACATTCGCCTTGATGCGGGCTTCAGGCTGGACCTTTTGGTTCAGGACGCAGTCGTGGTGGAGATCAAAGCGACTGAAAAACTGATGCCGGTTCATGAAGCTCAGTTGTTAACCTACTTAAAGTTGTCCCGATACCGGCTCGGCCTCTTGATCAACTTCAACGTGCCCCTTCTCAAATACGGCATCAAACGTCTGATCGGTCCCGCATGACACCGTGTCTCTGTGTCTCTGTGCCTCTGTGTTGAAAGGCAGCCTGGCCCCTAGCCCGACGGAAACGGGACTGACAGCCACCAACCTCTCCGCCTTTCGCGGTGAGCGCCTGGTCCTCCAGAATATCTCCCTCCATGCCCCCCCAAGAAGCGCCCTCCTCCTCCTAGGCCCCAACGGCTCCGGTAAAAGCACGCTCCTGCGGGTCCTGGCCGGCCTGAAAATTCCGGAGGCCGGGACCGTGGAATGGAACGGCCAGCCGCTCGAAAACATCGTCTATCTAGGCCATCAAGACGCCATCAAGCCCGGCCTCACCGCGGAAGAAAACCTCGCCTTCGCCGCAAGCCGGTCCGGTAAGACCATCGAACACGCTCTGCAGGCCATGGACCTTATGCCCCTCAAAGACCTCCCCGCCCGCATGCTGTCGGCCGGACAAAAGCGCCGGCTCGCATTGGCGCGGCTCGTGCTCAGCACCGCCCCGGTCTGGCTGTTGGATGAGCCGACATTGGGGCTGGATCACGCTTCCGTCGCCCGCCTCGGCACCCTGATGGCGGAACACCGGGCCGCGGGGGGCGTGATCGTCACCGCCACGCACCTGCCTCTGCCGCTGCCCGGCGCGCTAGAACTGCAGCTATGACCGCCCTCCTGATCCGCGAACTGCGCCTCTCGCTCCGGCACGGGGCGGATACGCTGGCGGCGGTGCTGTTTTTTCTGGTGGCCGGCACGCTGTTCCCGCTCGCCATCGGCCCGGCGCCCGAGACGCTGGGACGGATCGCGCCGGGCATCGTCTGGGTCTGCGCGCTGCTGGCAGCACTACTGCCGCTCGACCGGCTGTTCGGCGCGGATTTCGAGGACGGTTCGCTCGATCAATTATTGCTCAGCGGCCTAGCCCCCTCGAGCATCGCCGGCGTCAAAGCGGGTGCGCATTGGCTTGGAACCGGCCTGCCGCTCTGCCTCGCCGCGGGCCCGCTTGCCATCATGCTGCGCCTGCCTGGTGAGGCGCTGCCCGCGCTGCTGCTGGGGCTGATTCCCGGCACCATGGCGCTCTCGCTGCTGGGCAGCATGGGCGCCGCCATCGTGCTGGGCGCCCGGCGTGGCGGCGTGCTGCTGCCGTTATTGGTCCTGCCGCTGGCGATGCCCATCCTGATCTTCGGCGCCGGCGCGGCCGAGGCGGTAGGCGCCGGCCTCCCCGCCCGCCCACATCTGCTGCTGCTTACCGCCCTCCTCGCCGCCGCCCTCCCGCTCTGCCCGCTGGCCGCGGGGGCGGCGTTGCGGAGCGCGGCGGAGTAAGAATATGAGAGGCTTGTGTCCCGATGGAGCGCCTCAATGAACGACTGGCCCCATGATGGTGCAAAACCCCCAGTCCCACACAGCAGCCCACCGCCTGAACTCGAGCGCGGTATGGACCTCAAAGCTTTGCTCTTGGCGGCCACGCCGCGTGCAGAACTTGTGATCCCGCGCCGAAGTCAGAACTGCCGTCGATCGGTAGAATTTGACGAAACCCTTAATCAATAGCTTCTGATACTGTCCGTTAAGCCTTCGTAGGGTGGGCTTTAGCCCACCGTTACTTTAACCATCTGAACGGTGGGATGAAGCCCACCCTACGAGCTTGTGAAATAATCGAATCGCAAGTCACTCGTCATTGCGAGCCCGCTTGGGCGAAGCAATCCAGGGCAGCGAAAGCCAGTCTTCGGGGCCATTCCGTCAGGGATTGCTCTTGTCGCCCCTGGATTGCTTCGGCCAAGCGGCCTCGCAATGACGGAGTTGTTGCTGAATCCAATTCATTCACAAGCTCTACGGTTTGAGGTAGAGATAATGTCAAAGGCAGCCGGTATTAATCCAGGCTGATGTATGGTCCAAGGCCGCGTGGTCTGATACGGTTAAGCATGGTTCCGCCCGCTCTAGAGACACAACCAACCAAGTTAGCACCGGCTAAGCTGGAGTGGCGGGCCAAGAACCAGGCCGCCATCGGGTCTTGGAACGCATATGTCGAAGAGCATGGCGTCCCGCTCGCCGAATGTCGTCAGTTCTGAGCGATCTAGGAGCCGCGGCATGTTGACTGGCTCCCTCGCCGACCCGGCGCCCCGCGGCCTCTGCACGGATTGCGGCATCTCCCGCACGGCCGAGCCCAAGCGTTGCGGCACCGCCTGCCAGTTCATCGCGCCCGACTACCCCAGGCTCGAAACCCAAGTGCACGGCCGCCCCCGCGACCCGGCTCGGCCGGACGAACTGCATTTCGGTCCGCACCGCCGCATGCTCCGCGCCGCGCTCACCGCGCCACGGCCCGGCGCGCAGTGGACCGGCATCACCACGCGGATCGCCGAGCGGCTACTGGAGACCGGGGCCGTGGACGCCGTGCTCACCATGGCGCCGCATCCGGAGGACCGCTGGCGGCCGGTCCCGGTGCTAATAACCCGCGCCGAAGACATGGCGGCGTGCCGGGGTATGCGCATGGGGTATGCGCCCCTACTGGCCCTGCTGGAGCCGGCGCGGCACGCCGGGCACCGCCGGGTGGCGATCATCGGCATTCCCTGCCAGGTCTATGCCCTGCGCGCATTGGAAGCGTCGTTGGGGTTCGAGCGCCTGTATGTCATCGGTACGCCCTGCTCGGACAATACGACGACCGAGCGGTTCCATGAGTTCCTCGCGCTATTGGCCGAAGACCCGGACAGCATCACCTATCTCGAGTTCCGCGCCGATTATCACGTGGAGCTACGATTCACGGACGGGCGGGTAAAGACCGTGCCGTTCTTACAGCTGCCGATCTCGAAACTCCCCGCCGATTTCTTCCCGCTCACCTGCCGCACCTGTGTCGATTATACCAATGTACTGGCCGATATTACCGTGGGCTATATGGGGGGCCAGGGCGAGCAGTGGCTGATTATCCGTAATGAGCGCGGTGAGGAGCTATTGAGCGTTTTGGGGGACGAAATCCGCACCGCCGCGCCGGGCAGCAAGGGCAAGCGGGCCGGGGCCGTGCGTGGATTTGCCGCCAATGTCGCGCGGGCGGCGGGCGGATTGCCGCTCCGCCGGATGCCCGGCTGGCTGCGTCCGATCGTCGGCTGGCTTATGCCGCGCGTGGGGCCGCGGGGGCTCGAATTCGCGCGGACCCGGGTGGAGATGAAGGCGGTGGAGACGGTGCTGCACGTGCGGCGGGAGCATCCGCGGCGGCTCCGCCACATGGTGCCCGCGCATATTTGGGCGCTGGTCGCCCCCTACGGCCTGACGCCCGCGCCCGATGAACACTGGAACGATCGAGACGGAAGGGCGTAAGACAGCGCATCAAGGGAGACGGGCCATGCGCGAGGACGATCTACGGGAATCAGACAACGTCGAAGACCGGCGCGGCATGAGCATGGGCGGTAAGGGCGGCCTCGGCATCGGGGCCGTGGTGGTGCTCACGCTGATCGGCTGGGTGACCGGGATCAATCCCGCCACGCTCATCGGCGGCGCGGAGCAAGTGACGGAGCTGACCCAGGGACCGCAAACCCAGACGGCCCAACCCGGCCCGCTTCGGGACCAGATGGGCATCCTCGTCGCCCGCATCTTGGGAGAGACGGAGGATGTGTGGACGCAGGAACTGCCGAAACAGGGGGGCCGTCCGTATGAGAAGCCGGTCCTGGTCCTGTATTCGGGCGCGACCCCGTCCGGGTGTGGCGGCGCCCAATCCGCCATGGGACCGTTCTACTGCCCGAACGACCACAAGCTTTATCTGGACACCGCGTTCTTCCAGGACATGCAGACCAAGCTTGGTGGTGGCGGCGATTTCGCTTACGCCTACGTGATCTCGCACGAAGTCGGCCACCACGTGCAGAATTTGCTCGGGCTGCTGCCGAAAATTCAGGCGGCGGAGGAACAGAACCCAGATCAGGCGAACGCGATCTCGGTGAAGACGGAGCTGATGGCCGACTGCCTGGCCGGGGTTTGGGCCAACAAGATGCAGGCCCGGCACAACAACCTCGACCAAAACGACATGCAACAGGCGGTCGCCACTGCGACGGCGATCGGCGATGACCGGCTACAGCGCCAATCCCGCGGCACGGTGGTCCCCGATAGCTTTACCCACGGGTCATCGGCGCAACGCGTGCAATGGCTGTCCGCCGGGTTCCAGGGCGGCACCATTAGTGGGTGCAACACGTTCCAGCGTTAAGTCTCGGTCGTCATCCCCGCCATTGCGCGGCCGCTTGGCGGCATCAATGCATGACCGGTTCTCTGACCTCGTCATTGCGAGCCGCTTGGCGACGCAATCCAGGGGCCGCAAGAGTACTTGTTGCCCCTGGATTGCCGCGCCCCAAGCGGGGCTCGCAATGACGGGTCATTGGTTGATGCCGCTGGTATCAGTAGCCGCTTACATCGGCGAGCGTGAAGCCCTGGCCAATCAACGCATCGAACTCTTCCTGATAGATCGCATTCGGCAAGCCATGGCGCGCGACCAGCGCGGCGGTCGGGCTCTTCTCCCAAATGCCCGCAAACAGCGTCTGCCCGCCCACTTTATAGCCGCTAACCAGCACCAGGTGGAACCCTTGCGCCGCCATCTGGTCGAACGCGTCCTGGTATTGCTGCCCCGTCAACCCGTGGCGTGCGGCCCAGGCGGGTGACGGCACCTTCCGCCAAATCGCGGCATAGCGCGCCTCGGAGCCGACGGAATAGCCGCTGATCAATTCGAGCCGGAACCCGTTACGCAGGTTCGCGTCGAACGCCGCCTGATACTGCGCCGAAGTCAGGCCGTGGCGCGCCATCCACGCCGGGGGGTTGGTCCGCTTCTCCCAAATCGCCGCATAGAAATCCTGGCCCCCCACCGCATAGCCGTCGACCCAGGCCAGCGTGAACCCGGCGGCTAAATTCTTGTCGAACTCGGCCTGATACTGCGCCGCCGTGAGGCCATGCCGGGCAATGAAGGCGCCACCCGGCTGCTTCCGCCAAATCGCGGCGAAATGCGGCTGACCCCCGACCTCGTAGCCACTCACCGACGTAAGGCGGAAGCCATCATTCAAATGCTTGTCGAATTCCACCTGATACTCGGCCCCCGTCAGGCCGTGCCGGGCGATGAACGGCGCCGGATTGGCCTTCGTCCAAATGGCCGCATAATGATCGGCCGAGTCCGGCACACCACTATATTGCTGGACGTGGCAGGTGGCGTCATTCGGCAACGGACCGGCAGGGTTCGCCCTATATCGCAGCGCGCACGCCCGGATCGCGTCCGCATGCGCCGCGTGCCCGGCGTCGAAGCTCGTCTCACCAAGCAGCATCCACAACGGCGAGTCGCCGGAATGCGGGTTTTGGCTGGTCTCCGGCGCGTTCCGCGTGGCCCGGATGCCGAAAT
>JAYVOF010000045.1:0-2076 GCA_043758105.1 Rhodospirillales bacterium
TCTAGCGCGACCGCAAGACCGCCCGCCTGCGCCCCCGCCGCGGCGGGCGCCGGCACGCGGTTGCTGACGATGACGATACGGTTCATCGCAATTCCAGCACCGCGACCGGCAGGGCGGCCAACAACAAGCGAAGGGGCAGGCGCGTCATCGGAGCTTTCTCCTTGGGACCGGTTTCACCCGCGGCAAACACGTCGGCGGTGCCACGTTCACCAAGACTACGTGGCAATAGAATGGCAGTTTCATCCCAAACCGTTGGCGAAAGCGAAGGCACGCTTTCGTGCACCCCGAGCGTCGCCGGCAAACGCGGCACCACCACGATGGCGCCACGGCCCTCCAACACACGGGCAAACGCCAGCACATGCCCCTCGGCCGGCCCTTCGACCCGCAACGGCACGTACGTTCCCCGCGTAAACAGCCCCGGTGCCCGCCCGCGAAAGCGCAGCAGCCGCGCGAGAATGGCGTGCTTCAACCGGCCATCGGTCCACGATGGTAGTAACGCGGCCGGTGCCAGCCCCTCGGTCAACGCCCGCTGGCGCCGGCCGAAATCCACCGGACGGCGGTTATCGGGATCCACCAGGCTGAAATCCCAGAACTCCGTCCCCTGATACAGATCCGGCACGCCGGGGCTGGTGAGGCGAAGCACCAGCTGCGACAGCGCATTGACGGCCCCGGCGGGGGAAATGCGCGCCGCGAATGCCGCCATCTCGGCCCCCACGCTCCGCTCCGCATCCAGCACGCCGGCCAGGAAATCGCGGCACGCCGTCTCATACTCCACATTGGGTGCGGCATAGCCGGTATGGCGCTTCGCCTCCCGCAAGGCTTTTTCGAGCCACCCGGCCACCCGGTCCTGGAACGCGCCCACGCCCTCCCGGTCGGCGATCTGCAGCCCGAGCGGCCAGGCGCCGATCAGGGTTTGATACAGCATCAACTCGTCCGCCATATCGGGGGCCGGGCCGGACAGATCCCGCCGCAACGAGGTGTTCAACCGGACCCAGCGCTCCACCGCGTCATCCCAATCGCCGGGCAACTCGCTCAATACAGCCAGGCGGGCCCGCGTGTCCTCACCCCGCTTATGGTCGTGCGTGGCCGTCGCGAGCAATGCGAGCGGCAGGCGCTTGGCCCGCTCACGCGCCCCGGCGTGCCAGGCGGCGGGCGTGATCGACCATTGCGACGGCTCGGTCCCGACCTCGTTCCGCGACAGCATGCGGCCATAGCGGTAGAACGTCGTATCCTCGACCGATTTCGCCGCCGTGGGGGCCGAAAGCTGCTGGAATTTCACCATCGCGCGCTGCCATTCCTGGCGGCGGGACCCGGCTGGTATGCCGCGCAGGCCCACGCCCGCGAGCCACTGACCCAGCAGCTCCAGCAGCGCCCGGTCCGCCGCCCGCACCGTCCGCCGCGCCCCGGCCATCGCCCAGTCCAGCACCCGCTGGTCGGCGGCCGAAATCCCGGCCGCCCCGGCATAAATGCGGTAGGTATGAAAATGCACCAGCACCTCGACCAGCGTCCGGCGGACGGCGGTCAGCGTGTAATCCCTGGTGTTCAAATCCCGCCGGGCGATGCGGTGCAGGGCGGTGGCGGTGACGAACAGCTCGCTGCTGAGATTTTCCCGCAGGATTTGCCGGCGCGCCGCCATCGCCTCCTCCTCGAAGACGCCCGGGCGGTGGGTGAGCGCGGTCCAGATCTCGGTCATCGGCGCCTCGCCCGCCGGGTCATGCAGCACGGCGCTCACCTCGTTCATGAAATCGTAGCCGGTGGTGCCGTCCGTCAACCAATCGGCCGCCAGGCGCTCATGCGGGGCCAGGATCTTCTCGATCCAAATCACCGGCGGGGCGTCGCGCAATTCCACCGGGCGGGCCGCCATCAGGCCCTCGAGACGCCGGCGCAGCTTGCGGCAATACTCGCGCGGGTAGGCGAGGCCATCCACATGGTCGATCCGTACGCCGTCGATCAGCCCCTCGGAAAACAGGCGGAACACCGCAGCGTGCGTCGCCTCGAACACCTCCGGCACCTCCACCCGCACGCCCGCCAGGCCGTTCACGTCGAAGAACCGGCGCCAATTGATCTCGTCCGACG
>JAYVOF010000046.1:0-6138 GCA_043758105.1 Rhodospirillales bacterium
GCATCAGGCTCCCGGCCAAACTCCTGAACGGGTGCCCGGACTGACCCGGCGTCATCGCGAACCGGCTGCGGTCCAAATCCGCCAAATCATACACCCCGCGGAACCCGGCCCCATGCACGCTGATGAACCCCGGTGCCCGGGATCCGCCACGGAAAAGCGTCGTGTCATCGCCGGGCTGCGGGATTTCCCAGCGGAACCGGGCCCCCACCCACGGTAGCCGCGCCATCAACGGGTGGGCGAACACCGCAACGTGCTCGTCGCCCCAGCGCCAGGCCGCCGGGTCCGGCCCCTGCCGCGCCGACACCTCGATGAGCGCGCCGGCCAGCGTTTGCGTCAGCAGCGGACCCACATCCCCGGCCCGCGCCGGGTCCAGCGCATACGCCACGACGTCCGGCCACGCGCCCGCGACGGCCGGCTTCACATGATGCTGCGCCAGATATGCCGCCGCAAAATCCCGCATCCAGGCGTTGAAGATCAGCGGCTGCGCCTGCTCGGGCCGCATCCCCCCGTCCCAGCGGGCGAGCAGCGCCAGGGCGGACGTGGACATGCCGCCGGACGGCGCAACGCTGCGGAGCCGGGGCAGGATGGTGAGGGCGAAGGCGCTGACGACATCGACCTGCATGGCGGCGAAGCTGGTCACGTCATGCCGGGCGGTTTCGTCCAGCAGGGTGCGGATGCGCTGCGCCCGCCAGTCGCCGAACCAATCGCGCCCCAGGAAAACCGGGAAGTCCGGTGGCGCCGCCCGCTCATTGGCGTTCACCAGCCGCCCGCTATCTGGCGCGATCACATGCGGCAGGGCGGTGCCCACGGCATAGCCGGTCCAGTCATGCCGGCCATCGGCACCCGCCACCGGCACCGAACCGTCCCCCTGGCGGCGGAGCGGCACCCGTCCGGTGGTGAACTGCCCGATCGTGACCCGGTCCGCGCCCAGCACATTCTGCACCGGACTGGTAATCAGCGCCGCCGCGGCGCCGATTTCCTCCACGTTGGCCGCATGATTGAGCTGCAGCAGCCCATCCGCGTCCGTGTCCCCGGGGGCCAGCGCCGCCATGGCGACGGCCAGCACCGGCTCCCCCCCGGATTCCAAGTCACTCAGCACCGGGCCATGCCGGGTTTCCCGCACCGTCAGCACCTCGTCCGGCTGCCCGCGCACGCGGATGCGCTCCTCATGCGTCTCGAAGGCTTGCGGGCCATCCGGGGTTTGATAGCGGCCGTCCGGCAGCACCGTTTCGACGAACACGTCCTGCGTGTCCGCCCCGGCGGTGGTGAAGGTCCAGGCGACGTGGCCATTATGACCCAGCACCAGGAACGGCACGCCCGGTGCCGTCGCCCCCGCCAGCACGCCACCCGGCGTCTCGATCCGGACCAGGTACCATAAATCCGGCATGCTGAAGCCCAGATGCGGGTCGCCGGCCAGCAGCGGCGCGCCCGTGCGGCTATGCCTTGCATCGACGGCCCATTCATTGCTGGCCGTGTCCGGCTGGGTGAAGGGGGCGGGGAAGTCGGGGATGATCGCGGCCAGATGGGTCGGCAGCGATGCGTCGGGCGGCACCGGATGGTCCTGCGGCGGCCAGAAATCTTCACCCGGCTTCAGCCCCGCACGGGCAAGCTTGATGCGCCACGACCCGGACAGATAGAGCGACATCGTCTTGCCCCATAGCAGGCTGTCAGAGGCGAGCCACGGCTCGGGCGCGCCGAACAGGATCAGCTCCGGCGCGGCGAACCGGCCGCGGGCGCCGATCCAGGCATTCACGCCGCGCCCATACGCCTCCATCAGGGCACGCGTTTCAGGCTGGAGCCCGGGAAGGTCCGCCCGCGCCCGGCGCTCCAGCCCCAAAACGCGCATGCTACGGTCGAGCGGGAGGGTGCTGGGGCCGACCAGCTCGGACAGGCGCCCGGCGGTCGATCGGCGCGTCAGCTCCATCTGGAACATCCGGTCCCGCGCGTGCACGAAGCCGAGTGCGGCGGCGGCGTCCAGCTCCGACCCGGCGCGGATCAACGGAATGCCGTCCGCGTCGAAGCCGATGTCCACTGGCGCCGTCAGCCCCGCGATCTGCAGACGCTGGTGCGACGCCGGTAACGACCACCAGACGGTTCCGGCCGTGGCGACCGCCACGATCAGCACGAGGCCGATCACGCTCGTCATCAGAACGCGGAGGATGCGCCGCACGATCCCGGGTGATTTCCGCCGGGACCGCGCCATCGGATCAGTGGAGGCGAGGGGTTTTCAGGATGCTGGCCCGGTCGGTCGAGGTGACGGTCACCGCCGACGTGCGTCCGCCCCGGCCGACGCTGACCTGCACCGCGGCACCCGCCGGGCCGGACGCCCATACCGCGCGCCACAGTCCGGCCAAATCCGGTACCTCATTGCCGTTCACCGCCAAAATCCGGTCCCCGGTCCGCATCCCGGCCTTGTCCGCCGGACCGTTATCCGCGAGGCCGCCGACGACCAGCGTCTCGTCATCCTCCATGGCATACAGCCCGAGCCAGGGCCGCGGCGGACGGTTGACCCGGCCGTATTTCAATAAATCGTCGAGGATGGGCGGCAAAAGCTCGACCGGCACGACCATGTTCATGTCCTGCCGCTTCGACCCGTCACCCTGCTGCAACACCAGCGAGCCGATGCCCAGTAGCTTGCCGTCCTTGCCGATCAGGGCGCCACCCCCCCAGAACGGGTGGGAAGGCGAGGTGAAAATAGCGTCGTCCAGCAAATACTCCCAATAGCCGGCGAATTCCTGCCGCCCTGCGACCTTGGCCGCGACACAGTGACGCCGTCCACCGGCGGCGGCGAAGATACAGGGCTCGCCCACGCGGGCCTTGGCGCTGTCGCCCATTTCCATCACCGGCACGTCCAAGTGCCCAAGTGCCTGCACCAGGCCGAAGCCGCTTTCCTGGTCGTACGCCAGCGCGTGCCCGGCCATCGTGCGCCCGTCAGATGCCGTGAGCCAGACGCTGTCGGCCTCGGTAATCAAATAGCCGATGGTGAGGAACAGGCCGGGGCGGATGTGCACCGCGCTGCCGGCCCGCTCGGTGCCCAGGGTGTCGGCGGTGAAGGCATCGTCCGGCACGGTGGCGCGCAGGCCGACCACACTGGTCAGCACCGTTTCAAGGTCGAAGCTATACTCTGCGGCCTTGGGCTGCAGGCTTGGCGGGATTCCATGTTCGGTCTTGGGCATCGGTTAGCCGTAATTGACCATGATGGTTTTTTTATGGGTGAAGTGCTCGAGCATGGATTCCAGGCTCGCCTCCTTACCCAAACCACTGCTCTTCACGCCGCCATAGCTGAGGTTGGCCTGCACGACCAGGTTCTGGTTGATCTGCACGAGCCCCGCCTCCAGCCGGTGCGCGAGGTCGAGGCCGACCTTCAGATTGTTGGTCCAAAGTGACGCCGCGAGGCCGAATTCCGTGCCGTTCGCCTGCGCCAGCACCGTCTCGACGTCGTCGAACGGGAAGACGCAGGTGACGGGGCCGAAGATCTCTTCCTGCACCAGCCGGCTCTCGTTCGGCAGGTTGCTGAAGATATACGGGCGAATGAACAGGCCGCGGGCGAGCGCCGGGTCATCCGGCATGGCGCTCGCGGCGCGGCCGGTGGCGCCCGGCGTGGCCAGGCCTTCCGCGATAAAGCCTTGGACCTTCTTGAACTGGTCTTGGCTGATGATGGTGCCGATATCGGTTTTCTCGTCGAGCGGATCGCCCATCACCATGGCGTCCACCTTGGCGGCCAGCGCGTCGATGAAGCGCTGGAATAGCGGGCGCTCGACATAGATGCGGGACGCCGCCGTGCAGGACTGGCCCTGCCGGGTGAAGCGCATGGAGGTGACGGCGCCCATGACCGTCTTGTCGAAGTCGCAATCCTCGAAGATGATCATCGGGCTTTTGCCGCCCAGTTCCAGCGTGACCGGTATAAGCTTCTCCGCCGCACCGCGGGCCACGATCTTACCGACCTCGACGCTGCCGGTGAACGTCACCTTCCGCACGTCCGGATGTGCCACCAGCGGCGCGCCGCATTCCGGGCCGAAGCCCGACAGCATGTTGAAGCAGCCCGGCGGCAGCACGCGGTTCATCAGCTCGCATATGCGCAACACAGCCAGTGGCGCCTCTTCGGCGGATTTCACCACCACCGTGTTGCCCGCCACCAGCGCCGGGGCGATTTTAAGCGCCATCAGGAGCATCGGCACGTTCCAGGGGATGATCGCGCCAACCACGCCCAGCGGCTCCCGGACGGTGACGCTCAGCACGCCGGGTGCGAATGGGACGGTTTCGCCCTTTAATTCGCCGCCCAGGCCCGCATAGAATTCCAGGATGTCGGCGACGGTATTGGCCTCGACCCGGCTTTCGGTGCGGAGCGCCTTGCCCGTTTCGAGGGCGATGAGGCGGCCCAGTTCCTCGACGTGTTCACGGATGATGGCGGCGCACTGGCCGACCAGGGCGCCGCGCTTGCGGGACGCCATCTTGGCCCAGGCGAGCTGCGCCAGCTTCGCGTCCGACACCGCCGCGTTCACGTCCGCCGCATCGCCCTCCGCGGCGCGGGCGACTTCCAGACCGGTCGCCGGGTTCACGATGGCGAAGCTCTTGCCCGAGCGCGCCGGCACGAAGCGTCCGCCGATGAAGTGTTTGCCGGACAGCGCGGTCGCCAGCGCCTGCTGGTCCAGCGTCGGCGCGGACGGGGTTGGGTGCGGGCTGTCGAGCATGGGGTTTGCCTTGTGGCGGGTGAACCCCATTAATGGACCCGCGATGAACGCGGAACAAGGGCAAGGAGCGCCGCACCTCATGACCACCCAGCCGACCGGACCGCTTGCGGGCCTGACCGTCTTCGACCTCACGCGCGTGCTGGCCGGCCCCACCTGTGTGCAAATGTTGGGGGATTTGGGCGCGGACGTGATCAAGATCGAAAAGCCCGGTGCGGGCGACGACACGCGCGGGTTTGCGCCGCCGTTCATGCCGGGCACGCAGGAGAGCGCGTATTTTGTGGGCGTGAACCGCAATAAGCGCTCGGTCACGCTGGATATTTCCAAGCCCGAGGGGCAGGCGATCGCGCGGCAGTTGATCGCTCAATCGGACATTTTGGCGGAGAATTTCAAGGTGGGCGCCTTGGCCAAATACGGCCTGGGCTATGAGCAGCTGCACACCGAGTTCCCCCGCCTGATCTATTGCAGCATCACCGGCTTCGGCCAGACCGGCCCGTATGCGCCCCGCCCCGGCTATGACAGCCTGGTGCAGGCGATGGGCGGGGTGATGAGCCTGACCGGGGAGCCGGAGGGGCTGCCGCAAAAGGTCGGCGTGCCGGTGGCGGACCTTTTTGCCGGGCTGTATGGCTGCATCGGCATCCTGGCGGCGCTGCGGCACCGGGACGCGACCGGGCAGGGCCAGCAAGTCGATATCGGTATGCTGGATACGCATGTGGCCTGGCTGGCCAATCAAGGGATGAATTATTTGGCCACCGGCGAGAACCCGGTGCGTCTTGGCAATCAGCATCCCAATATTGTGCCCTACCAAGTGTTCCAGACCGCGGACGGGTATTTGGTATTATCGGTGGGGAATGACCCGACATTCAAGCGGTTCTGTGACGCGGTTGGCCTGTCCCATTTACTGGACGATCCCCGCTTCGCCACCAACGCCGCCCGCGTCGGCAACCGCCAATTGGTGACCAACACGCTGGCGCCGGTCATGCGGGGTGATACGACGGTGAACTGGGTCACCCGGCTGGAGGCGCTGAAGATCGGCTGCGGCCCGATCAACACGCTGGCGCAGGTGTTCGCGGATGAGCAGGTGGTGGCGCGCAACACCGTGGTCCGCGTGCCGCACGCGGCCTCTCCGGACGGGATGCAGGTGATCGCGAACCCGGTCCGCCTGTCCGAAACCCCCGCCGATTACCGCCGCGGACCGCCGATTTTGGGGGAGCATACGGACGAGGTATTGGGCGAAAACCTGGGCCTCTCGCGGGATCGCTTGGCGGAATTGCGCGAGAGGGGTGTGATCTAGATGAAGGGAACACACGGCCCCCTCTCCCTCCCGGAGAGGGTTGGGGTGAGGGAAACAACCGGCGCGAACCCCAACAATCCTGGGCCTGTTTGCGGTGCCGTCCTCACATCTCAAATTCCGCCCCCGTGGTTTCCCTCACCCCAGCCCTCTCCCGGA
>JAYVOF010000047.1:0-38159 GCA_043758105.1 Rhodospirillales bacterium
AGGCGGAACGGCCGCGGTCATGCATGCGCTTGACCAGCAGCGCACAAATCGGTGCCACGAGCAGCCATAGGCATACGATGCCGATCTCCGGGATCTGGCTGGTCCAACTGGCGAACTCGGCCGCCAGCCAGAGCAGGACGAATGAGCCCAGCATGATCCAAAGCTCCGCCCGGCTGGCCCGGCCCTCGAACGATAGAATGGGTGAAAACCGCATGACGCGACCCGAATTTTTTTCTGGTGTAGGTTAACACCGGTCGCAACCCAAAAGGGAAGTCTTAGTTTTTATTCGCGATCCGCTGGTGCACCACGAACACCATTCCCAGCACGACCGAAACCACCACGAGGATGACCGTCGCCAGGGCATTGAGCTCCGGCGTGACCCCCAGCCGCAAGGCCGAAAAGACCACCATCGGCAGGGTGCTGGCACCCGGTCCAGAGACGAACGTCGCCACCACCAGATCATCGAGTGACAGCGTGAATGCCAGCAGCCAGCCGGCCACCAGCGCCGGGATCAGCAACGGTAATGTGATCGAGGTGAACGCCCGAACCGGCGTCGCGCCCAAATCCATCGCCGCCTGTTCCAGCTCGGTCCCGGAATCGGCCAGCCTCGCCTCCACGATCACGGCGACATAGGCGAGGCTTACGGACACATGCGCCAGGGTGATGGTGAGCGCGCCCCGCCCGGCCGGCCAGCCCACGACCTGCTCCATCTGCACGAACAGCAGCAAGAGCGAGAGCCCGACCAGCACGTCCGGCAGCACGAGCCGGGCGGACAGCAACGCCGCCAACACCCCGCGGCCGCGGAAGCGTCCGAAGCGCGCCAGGCCGAACCCGGCCAGCGTGCCCAGCACGGTCGCCCCGATGGCGGAGATGGCGGCGATCCGGAGCGACAGCATCGCGGCGTCGATCAATCGCGCATCGGCCCACAGCGCCTGATACCAGCGCCAGGAAAAGCCGCCCAGGACGGTCGTGAGCCGGGACGGGTTGAAGCTGGTCAGCACCAGCAGCAGCACGGGAACGTACAAAAACGCATAGCCGAGAACGAGGCTTGTGTTCAGGACATAGCCGCGCCTCATTCTTGGCGCGCCCGCAACAGGATCATCGGCGCCAAGAGCGCTAGCAGCAGCGCGTTGGCGACGGCGGCCGCCATCGGCCAGTCGCGGTTGGCGAAGAACTCATTCCACAGCGCGCGCCCGATCGTTTGCGCGCCGGGCCCGCCCAGGAGCTCCGGGATCACATATTCACCGACGGCCGGAATGAACACGAGTGCCAGCCCGGCGGCGATGCCGGGGAGGGATAGCGGCAGGGTCACGGTGCGAAAAATGGTCCAGGGCGAGCCGCCAAGGTCGGCCGCCGCGTCCTCGAGCGCCGGGTCCCGCTTGCTGAGCCGGGCATAGAGCGGGAGAATCATGAACGGCAAATAGGCGTATGTCACGCCGATATACATCGCAGCATCGGTATAGAGCAGGTGCAGCGGCGGCAGGCCGAGTGCCGTGAGCCCGGCATCGATCCAGCCCTCATCGCGCAACAGCCCGATCCAGGCGGTGATGCGCAGCAAAAAACCAGTCCAGAACGGCAGCATGACGCCCAGCAGCAATAAAGACCGCCACCGCTCCGGCGCCCGGGCGATGGCCAGCGCCATGGGATAGCCGAGCAGGAGGCAAAACACGGAGGCGACGGACGCGACAGCGAGCGATTTCAGCGCGGCGGCGGCGTAAAACCCATCCTCGGTCAGCACGCCATAATTCGTGAGATCGGGATCCACGCCGAGCGGGGTGTACGGGGGCACCCCGGCGACCGAGGTGCTGAACGACAGCGCGGCGACGATCAGCACCGGCAGGGCGACGAACAGCAGCAGCCAGGCCCAGACGGGCGCCAGCACCCAAAGCCGGCTCATCGGGTTAGAATGACACAGGCCTCGGGCGGCCAGGACACCGTCACCGCGCTGCCCGGCGCAAGCGGGGCGCCGAGCCCTTGGACGAGCGGGGTTGCGACCAGGAGGGTGGTGGGGCCGGCGCGGACGCTGTGCTCGATCGCGTTGCCGCGATAGGCGCTGCGCTCGATCGTGCCCTCAAGCCTGTTGACGCCGGGGCCGAGGCTGAGGCGCTCGGGCCGCAACGCCACGTGCAGCGGACCGTCCGGCGCCGGCGCGGTTCGGATCGGACCGATGCCGTCCAGCGTCACGCGCCCGCCCTCCGCACGGCCCGGCAGGATGTTGGCGGCCCCCATGAACGCGGCCACGTACCGGCTGGCCGGTCGTTCGTAGATCTCGGACGGTGTCGCGACCTGTTCCAGGCGCCCGTCATGCAGCAGGCCGATGCGGGTTGCCATGGCGAGCGCCTCATCCTGGTCGTGCGTGACCAAGACGAAGGTGGCACCGGTTTCGGCCTGTACCCGGAGCAATTCCTGCCGGGTCTGTTCACGCAGGTTACGGTCGAGCGCGGAGAGCGGTTCATCCAGTAATAACAGGCGCGGCCGGGGGGCCAGCGCGCGGGCCAGGGCGACGCGCTGGCGCTGACCGCCCGACAGTGCGTCAGGCCGGCGGCTGGCGAGCTCGCGGAGGCGGACCAGGTCCAATAATTCCGTGACCCGGCCGGCGATTTCGGCTTTGGGCAGGCCCTGGCGGCGCAGGCCGTAGCCCACGTTTTCCGCGACCGTCATGTGCGGGAATAGGGCGTAGGATTGGAACGTGGTGTTCACCGGCCGGCGGTGCGGCGGCAGGCGGGTAATGTCCTGCCCGCCTAAAGTAATGGTGCCGCCGCTGGCGAGCACAAAGCCGCCCAGGGCGCGCAGCAGCGTGGTCTTACCCGAGCCGGACCCGCCCAACAGCACGAACAGTTCGCCCTTATCGATGCTGAGGTCGAGCGCATCGAGCGCCACGGCAGGGCCGTAGCGGACGGTGAGCTGTTCGACGACAAGTTCTGCCAACGGAATTAGGGCGCTGCGGCCCCCTCTCCCGGAGGGAGAGGGGGAAGGAAGCGGCTCATTTTCCCGCCTTAACCCGCGCCCACATCCGGGTGCGGGCGCGGTCGGCGGCTTGGGTGGTGGCGTGGGCGGTGAAGAAGCGGGGGTCGGAGGTGTCCGGGAACACGTTCTTGTCGGCGCGGATGCCGGGCTCCACCAATGGCAGGCTCGCGGGGATCGCGTTGGGGTAGTGCACCTGATTGGTGATCGCGGCCATCACGTCCGGCCGCAGCAGGAAGTCGATCAGGGCCAGGGCCTCGGCGGGGTGCGGGGCGTCGGCGGGGATGGCGAGCATGTCGAACGTCAGCTGGGCGAATTGTTTCGGCGCCGTGTAACGGACCTCTTTCTGGCCCGCCTCCTTGGCGCGCACCGCGGCCTGGATCACATCACCGGAATAGGTCATGGCGAGGCAGGTTTGCCCGCTGGCCAGCGCCTCCACCGCGCCGCCGGAGGCGAAGGTGCGGATGTAGGGGCGGATGGCCATCAGCGTCTTTTCGACGTCCGCCAAATCCTTGGGGTCGGTGCTTTCCGGGTTGCGGCCCAAATATTTCAGCACGCTGGGGATCGTGTCGATGGCGCTGTCCATCAATGAAATCCCGCATCCCGCCAGCTTCTTCGCGTGCGCCGGGGTCAACAACAAGTCCCAGCTGTCGAGCGGCGCACCGGGGTCCAGCGCTTCGATCTGTGCGGGGATGAGGCCGAGGCCGACGCTGCCCCACAGGTAGATCGCCCCGTATTTATTGCCCGGGTCGGACGAAGCGACACGCTGCATGAGCGCCGGGTCGAGGTTGAACCAGTGCGGCACGCGGGCGCGGTCGATCGGCTGCAAGGCGTGGGCACCGATCAGGCGGGAAAATGTCGGCTCGTTGGTCGGCACGACGATGTCATAGCCGGAATGCCCGGCCAGCAGCTTACCCTCCAGCGTCTCCAGGCTGTCATAGACGTCATATTGCACGCGGATTCCGGTCTCGGCGGTGAAGCGTTCGAGCACCTTCGGGTCGATGTAATCGGTCCAATTATAGACATTGACCACCCGCTCCTGGGCGTGCGCCGCCATGGCCATGAGCGCCACTAGCATCACCTGTAGAACGAGCCGCATCGCCTGCCTTTCCCTGCCTATTTTTCTTTAGCCCGGCAGGCGGCAGGCTGGAAGCCCGCTACGGACGGGAGTCGGCTTTGAAGGTGGCGGTGATGTGCTCGGCCAGGGCGTCGGTCACGGGCTGGCGGGCGTCTTGGCCGCGCAGCAACAGGATGCCGAACGCCGGCAGCGGCGGCAGGCCCTCATCCGGGCGGATCACCCGCAGCCCCTCCGGCAGCCAGGACACGGTGGAGACCGTGACCGCGAGCCCCGCCAGCACGGGCGCGTGCGTGCCCACCTGCGTCCCGGACTGATACGCCACGCGGTAGCGCCGCCCGGCCGCGTCCAGCGCCCGCTCGGCCGCAACCCGCCAGCTGCAATGGTCCGCCGCCAGCGCCACCGGCAGCGGGTCCAGCCGGTGCGGCGCGTGTTTCATGGAGGTGATCCAGGCGAGCGGGCCGCGCCATAGCGACACGGTGGGCCAGCCGGCCGGCTCATGCCCTTCGGAACACAGCGTCAAATCCAGCTCGCCATTGCGCAGCCGCTCCACCAGTTGCGAGGACGGCAGGCACATGACTTCGACCTGGACGGAGGGATGCACCTCGGCAAAGCGCATCAGGATTTGCGGCAGATAGCGCAGCGCATAATCGTCCGGCGTGCCGAGGCGGATGGTGCCGTGCATGGTGGGGATTTTAAAGCTGGTCCAGATCTCGTCGCTCATGGCCAGCAAATCCCGCGCGCGGCCCAGTAGGAATTGGCCGTGCGGGGTGACGCTCACGGTCCCGCCCTTGCCGCGCGCAAGCAGGCGCTGACCCAGCTGCGCCTCCAGCCGCTGCACTTGCATCGAGACGGCGGACTGCGTGCGGCCCACGCGCTGGGCGGCGCGGGTGAAGCTGCCGTCCTCGGCGATGCAGACGAAGGCGCGGAGCAGGTCGGGGTCGAGCGTCGGGTGCATGCACATCAGTATCGTTGATTTGTCACATCAAGGCAATTCGTTTCCATGATGCGGAGCGAGGGATCATGATGCGGGCATCAACCCAGGAGCCCGTCATGTCCGCCACCCTGCTTCGCCTCCCCTACGCACCCCGGACCCGGCCGAGTTGGGCCCGCCGGACGTGGCAGTGGCTGGCGCAGGTCAAGCGCGTCCGCGACTCCCGGCGCGACCTTGCCGAGATGGACCCGCGCATGCTGGCCGACATCGGCGTGAGCCGGGCGACGGCGCAGTCCGAGGCGGCGCGCCCGGCCTGGGATTGCTCGGCGGCGGCGTTCTAATCCGAGTTACGATAGCGCTGAAAATTTGATGTGAGCCATCGACGGCGATGCTATCATACGCCCATGGATCATTCCCTCCCCGCCCTTGAAGACGAGGACGCCGAGATTCGCGCGCTTACCAAAGCCGTCGAGGCGGCTGAGGCTGATCCACGACGCATCCCACACGAGCAGGTCCGCGCGTGGCTGTTACGCTTGGCGAATGGAGAGTTTGACGCACCGCCGCCAGAGCCGCTTTGACTGCCGGCCGTTCGCTGGTCGACTCAAGCCGTGAAAGACATTGCGCGCGTTGCCGATTACATAGCGAGTGAAAATCCAGTTGCCGCAGCGCGCATCGCCCGTGAATTGATCCTGGCTGGCGACAGTCTTGCCGTCTTTCCACGCCGAGGCCGCCCAAGCAAAATACCTGGGAGGCGTGAACTCGTCGCCATCCGACCCTATGTGATCGTGTATCAGGTCCTTTCAGACGACGTGGTCGATATCCTGCGCGTCTGGCACGCCGCGCAGGACCGGCCTTAGCTACTCCGCAGCCTGCGCGTAGCTCTCCATCGGCGCGCACGTGCACACCAGATTCCGGTCGCCATAGACATTGTCCACCCGCTTCACCGGTGGCCAATACTTGGCGGCTTGGGGGAGGGGGAAGGCCGCTTGCTCCCGCGTGTAGGCGTGGGTCCATAGGGTGGCCGTCACCTCTGCCACGGTGTGGGGCGCGTGTTTTAGCGGGTTGTCGGCGCCGTCCAGCGTGCCGGCCGCGATTGCGGTGATCTCGGCGCGGATCGCGATCATGGCGTCGATGAAGCGGTCGATCTCAACGCGGCTCTCGCTCTCGGTCGGCTCGATCATCAGCGTGCCGGTGACCGGCCAGCTCATGGTGGGGGCGTGGAAGCCGTAATCCTGTAAGCGTTTCGCGATGTCCTCCACGCCGATCCCAGCCTCCGCCTGGAAGCCGCGGCAGTCCAGGATGCACTCATGCGCGACGCGCCCGCCCTGCCCGGCATAGAGGACCGGATAATGCGGCCGGAGGCGGACGGCCATGTAGTTGGCGTTCAGGATCGCGACTTCCGTAGCGCGGGTGAGGCCGGGGCCGCCCATCATGCGGATATAGGCGTAGCTGATCGGCAGGATGCCGGCGCTGCCGAACGGGGCGGCGCTGACCGGGCCGATGCCCGTGGCCGGACCGGCGTCCAGACGTGCCGGGTGATTGGGCAGATGCGGGGCCAAATGGGCGGCCACGCCGATCGGGCCCACGCCGGGTCCGCCGCCGCCATGCGGGATGCAGAACGTCTTGTGCAGGTTCAAATGGCACACGTCGGCGCCGATCTCGGCCGGGCTGGTCAGGCCCACCTGGGCGTTCATGTTGGCGCCGTCCATATAGACTTGGCCGCCATGGCCGTGGACGATGGCGCAAATCTCGCGGATGCCCTCCTCGAACACGCCGTGGGTGCTGGGGTAGGTCACCATCAGCGCCGCAAGTTTATCCGCGTGCTGGGCGGCCTTGGCGCGAAGGTCGGCCAGATCCACGTTGCCGTCCCGGTCGCAGCCGGTCACCACCACGCGGTAGCCGGCCATCACCGCGCTGGCGGGGTTGGTGCCGTGGGCGGAGCTTGGGATCAGGCAGATGTCCCGCTGGCCCTGGCCGCGCGCCTGATGGTAGCCGCGGATCGCCAGCAGGCCGGCGTACTCGCCCTGGCTGCCCGCATTGGGCTGCAGCGACACCGCGGCAAACCCGGTGACGGAGCAGAGCCAATCCTGCAGGCGCTGGATCAGCGTGGTGTAGCCCTGGGTCTGGTCCATCGGCGCGAACGGGTGGATGTCGGCGAAGCCCGGGAACGTCACGGGGATCATCTCCGCCGTCGCGTTCAGTTTCATCGTGCACGAGCCGAGCGGGATCATGCTGCGGTTCAGCGCGATATCCCGGTCCTCCAAGCGCTTCAAATAGCGCAGCATCTCGTGCTCGGCGTGGTAGGCGCCGAACACCGGCTGCGGCAGCACGGGCGTGCCGCGGACCAGACCGGCGGGCAACGAGGCTGGCGCGCCCCTTGCCCCGCCCAGCACGGCCAGCAGCGATTCCAACTCGGCCCGGGTCACGGTTTCATCGAGTGAGATCGCGACGCCGTCCCCGTCTAGGCGGCGGAAATTGAACCCGGCCTTCAGCGCGCGCGCCATCAGGCCATCCGCATCCAGCGTATCGAACGCGACGGTGTCGAAAAAAGCGCTATGCCGCAGCGTGCCGGGCACGGCGCCCGCCACCATACGCGCCTGCAGATTGACCCGGCGTGCGATCCGTTTAAGCCCCATCGGCCCATGCCAGACCGCATACATCCCGGCCATCACTGCCAGCAGCACTTGCGCGGTACAGATATTGCTGGTGGCCTTCTCGCGCCGGATATGCTGCTCGCGGGTCTGCAACGCCAGGCGTAGGGCCGGACCGCCGGCGGCATCGATGCTCATGCCGACCAGCCGCCCCGGCATCTGCCGCTTGAACGCGTCCTTGGTGGCGAAAAACCCGGCATGCGGGCCGCCGAAGCCCATCGGTACGCCGAAGCGCTGGGCGGAGCCGACCACGACGTCCGCGCCCATCTCGCCGGGCGGGGTCAGCAGCACGAGGCTGAGCAGATCGGCGCAGACGATCACCAGCGCGCCCGCCTCATGCGCGGCGCGGATTTCGCCATGCAGATCGCGCACTTCGCCGGTCGTGCCCGGGTACTGCAGCACCACCGCGAAAGGCGCGCTGGCCGTGATCCCCGCCACGTCGCCCGGCGCCACATCCACCAGCGTGATCCCGACCGGCGCGGCCCGCGTCGCGAGTACGGCGCGTGTTTGCGGGTGCAAATCGGTGCAGACCGCGACGATGTCCGACTTGGTGCGGCTGAGCGCATGCGCCATCGTCACGGCCTCCGCCGCCGCCGTCGCCTCATCCAATAACGACGCGTTGGCGATCGGCAGGCCCGTGAGGTCGCAGATCATGGTCTGGAAATTGAGCAGCGCCTCGAGCCGCCCCTGCGCGATCTCCGCCTGATAGGGCGTATAGGCGGTGTACCAGCCGGGGTTTTCCAGCACGTTGCGGAGGATCACCGGCGGGGTGTGCGTGCCGTAATAGCCCTGGCCGATCAACGATCGCACCGCCCGGTTCTGGCCCGCCAGCGCCCGCAGCTCCGCGATCACCGCCGCCTCGTCCACCGCCGGCGGCAGCGCCATGTCACCCGTGCGGATCCCGCCCGGCACGGTTTGGGATGCGAGCTCGTCCAGCGTGGCCGCGCCCACCACCGCCAGCATGCCCGCAATCTCGGACGCATCCGGGGCGACGTGGCGGGAGACGAAGCTGTCCGCGCCCTCCAATTCCGTCAGCTCGGCGAAGGCGTCCATTATAGGGTCTCCAGCAAAGCGTCGTAATCCGCCTCGTCCATCAGCGCCTCGAACGCGTCGGGGTCGGAGGGCTCCATGCGGAAGAACCAGGCCTCATCGGTGGCCGCGCGGTTCACCAGGGCGGGATCGTCCACCACGGTCTCATTGAATTCCGTGATGCGGCCCGCCAGCGGGGCATACACGTCACTCGCGGCCTTCACGCTTTCGACCACGGCGATCGACTCGCCCTCCACCACCTCCCGCCCGGCCTCCGGCAATTCCACGAACACGATGTCGCCGAGCGCCTCCTGCGCATGGTCGGTGATGCCCACGGTGAGGGTACCGTCGGCTTCGAGCCGCACCCATTCATGGTCCTTGGTGAACCGGGTCTCGGACATGCTGCTCTCCTACTTCACGTAATGATGGGGGACGAAGGGCAGGTCCACGACCTGCGCCGGAAGGGTCTGGCCGCGAATGCTGAGGCCGAGCGGAGTGCCAGTCGCGGCCACGTCCCGCCGCACATAACCCATGGCAATCGGCGCGCCGAGCGTGGGAGAAAACCCGCCAGACGTGACACCGCCGGCCTCCGTGTCCCCCGCAATGATGCGTGTCAGCGGCCGGGCCGGCGCCTTGCCGTCGGGCCGGATACCCACGCGCAGCCGGTGCGGGCCCGTCTTAAGCTGGTCCTGGATCACCACTGCGCCCGGAAATCCGCCCTCTGCCCGGCGGCGCTGGCCGATCGCCCAGGTGAGGTTCGCCTCCACCGGCGTGGTCAGTTCATCGATGTCCGACCCATACAGGCACAGCCCGGCCTCGAGCCGCAGGCTGTCCCGGGCACCAAGGCCGGCCGGCAGCACGGCGGGCTGGGCGAAGAGCTGGGTGGCCAACGCCTCCGCGTCGTGCGCCAGGACGGAAATTTCGAACCCGTCTTCGCCAGTGTAGCCCGACCGGCTGATCCAGACCGCGATGCCACCCAGCGCCGTCTCGGCGACGCCCATGAACCCGAGGGCCGCCGCGGCGGGACAGAGGGACGCCATGATCGCCGCCGCCGCTGGGCCTTGCAGCGCCAGCAGCGCCCGGTCCGGATGTTGGTCCAATTGGGCGCCGCCCAGATGCTGCGCCATGTGGTGTGCGTCCCCCGCCTTACGGCTGGCGTTGGCCACGATCAGGAAGCGGTCACCGTAATTGGCCACCATCAGGTCATCGATGATGCCGCCCACATCGTTGGTCAGCAGCGTGTAGCGTTGCCGGCCCGGCTTCAGCGCGGCGAAATCGCCGGGGGTGAGGCGCTCCAACGCCGCCACCGCGCCCTCACCATGCAGGCTGAACTGACCCATGTGCGACACGTCGAACAGGCTCGCGGCTGTCCGGGTATGCAGATGCTCCGCCAGCACGCCCGCCGGGTATTGCACCGGCATCGCGTAGCCGGCGAATTCAACCATTTTGGCGCCCAGCCGGCGATGCAGGGCGTCCAACGGGGTGGTATGCAGCTGATCGGGCTCGGGCTCGATATTCAAGACGGGTTCGGTCACGGGATTCCCCAAGGCTCGGATCGCCCGCTAGCGTATGCCAGCAGGAACGACCCCCCTCTGTCCGGGATACCTGAGAGATTCGGCCACCCTCCCCGGCTGGCCTTACTCCGTCGGTGCGGCGGCCCGTTGCCCATAAGGCCTGGCCACCGTCTTTCCAGAGGTCCTTTTCCCTATCGCGGTCCTGGGTGCCTGAGCGTTTCCGGGGGCCGGTTGCGCCTTCGGCGGCCGCGGCCCGGTAAGGGGCGTGAGCACTCTCCCGCGGGGGATGGTCCGAACAATGGCATCATGGCCGAGTTAGTCGCGCCGAGCAACCACGCGTTTTCGAAAAGGTCGCCCCCCGCGAAAGCCGGCCCGTGATTGTGATCATCGCCAGCCGCGACAGAATCGTGCCCGTCAGGCGGTTGCGTTGAACCCTTGGCTTGATTTGACCCATTCGACCTCCAACCAGCCGGTGACCGGGTAGGGCTGTGAATCGATGGTCATCATCCCCAAGCCGGGATGGATCCCCAAGGCAGACGCGTTGAGCACGGCACCACTCGTACGGAGCACCAGGTTGTTTTGGTTCGGATATGTATCCGTCGTGACCCCATCCAGACTGCCGAGCAGGCCGGCGAGTTTGGTAATCCACGGCAGATCCGCGATGGCTCCGGCGACGTCCGTATTCTGTTTGATCAATTGCTGCGTTGAAATATTGATCTCCGTCCGCGGCGGCAATTGCGGCGGTTTGTAAGCGGTTCCGTTCATCGAAATGAAAACATTGACCACGTGCCCATCCGAGCTGACTTGAACAACGCATCCGGTGCGGACCGTGAAGTTGAATGAAATACTCAGCACGGGCGGGACCGTAACCATGATCGCACTCTGAACCGGCGGCGGCGGCGGCCGAACGATAAAATGGAATAGATGGGCGCCACGAAACGGGTTCGTTTTGATCTTGGGATGCGCCTCGACTCCCGACGACCTCACGATCGTGGTCACCTTCCCGATCTCACTCGTCAGATGCGCAAACAGCGCCCCATCGTCGTCCACGCCGTCCTGATAGATGGTATCGCGGTTGGTGGTGTAGGTCTGGCCGACCAGGAACGGGCGCGATGTGAATACGGCACGGGTCAGGCCAATTCCATCGGGCCTGGTGCTCTTATGCACATTGGCGGTTGCCATCAGCAGCGGTGGGTGAATTTCGGTTCGAAAGCCCGGCACCGGCGCACCGGGGCTGGGGGCCGGATGAAAATGACCCGTATCGACGATCCATCGTCCGAACATCGCGACCCGATCGCCCTCGCGGATGCTGCCCAAGATATCGCCGGGCACTAACCCGCCATCCACCTCTACCCCGAGGAGAGCGTCGGGCACCCCTAACTGCCGGGCGCGCGCCGCTTCACGCACATCGACGCCATTGCCGGGGGCCAGTAGCGTCTTGTAAGCCGGGTCCAGCGCGAGCGAGAACTCGAAATCATTGCCCCAGGGGTGGGCGAATTCGAGGTCGCCGCCCGATTGCCCGGGCATGATGACCCACCCGGCCGCCCCCACCGTATCGTCATCATACTCGTTGCCGGGGTCGAGCACTTGCGTCCACTCGAACACCGGCCCGGTCTTTGATAGAAACGTATCGCTGCTGCCGACAACCCGTGCCGCCCAATCGGCCGCGCTTTGGTCGGGCGGCGCCGGGTTGACCACTTGGATTTCCAGAATATTCGCGGGTGCCGCAACGATGACCGGCGGAATGGCAAGGCAACGGGCCAGGGCTGCTTTGGCCACCTTGAGCTCACCGTTGAGTTCTTTGATGTCGAGCTGGAGTTGCAGCCGCGCTCCACCCCTGGTCGTGTGGCTGAGCCCGATCAGGAGATCGTGGAGTTGCGCGGTGAGCGTGGCAACGGTGACCTGTTCCTGCTCGCATGCCATCGGCTCGGTCCTGTTTCTAGAATTGAGGCAAGCGGTGACCTGCCAAGGAACGATGCGGTCTCAGCTCACGGAGGCGAGGCGGCGCCATTGGCGGCGCGCCAGGTAGCCAAACAGAACCATCGCGAGCAACGGCACTGCGACCATCGCCCATTCCACGGACCCCGTGCCCTGGTCTGGATCGACGCCGAACACACTCTCGATCCAATCAGGCCACACGACAGCAAGCAACGACAGGCCGCCCATCAAGAGCGCCGTTCCCGCTTCGAGAGGCAACACGAGCCGCCGATCCATGGGACCGCCCTTTCTGATAGCAGGCCGGAAAGGTACGTCTCCGAACCATTCTGGTCAATAAAATACCACCGCATGCAGGGCAATCGCCTGAGAATGGATTTCGGGTAATGATCATTGGTGTCTTTGTGCCTTGGTGCCTTTGTGTCACCAGCCGACCGCCACACCGCCTCCTGCGTTCTGCGAGTTGGACGAGAATTGAACACAAAGGCACCAAGGCACAAAGACACAAAGGAAACCACCTGCCCGGCGGCTTCCACGAGGTTCTCAAGCGATTGCCCTGCCACCGCATGTTGGCGCTTGCGACCTGAGGCCGGGAAATGGAGAACAATATCCTTCGATCCTGGAGGTCAGCATGCGTGAAATTCCGATCCGAAAACTCGCACTCGTGGTTGGAAATGAGATGGCCGGTGGCCCGGCACCCAGCCCGTTCCTTGCCTCGGAGCTGCCTCAGCTCACCGGATCGTATGTCTCTATTATGGAGGGATTGCTCGCCGAAGGCGGACGGGCGCGGCCGCAACGCGCCACGCGGGCCGGGTTCGGTTACATCGCCGGCGCCGTGCTGCTCACGCTGCGTCAGCGCGCGAGTGAGGGCGATGCGGCGTCAGGACGGGCGATTGAAGCGTCGATCCGGCTCGTGCGGCTGGCGGTGGCACACGGGATGGACCCGTTAACACTGCTGACCGTGTCGCGCGCCTTTGCCACGGCCCAGCTGGATCCCGGGCCGGCGTTGCATCCGGCGCTGGCGACAGCGCTGACCAAGTCCCTCCGGCTCGGTTGACATTGTGAACCGTACCTTGAACTTGGTTGACCGAAACGATTGTGCGATGCACCAATGCTTAAACGCGAATTCTCAACTGCCGGAATACCGACCATGTTCGACCTGCTGATTGAAGAAATGAACGCGCATCTTCCGCGGCAGGGCCAGGCGGCGGGGCTGGTCGATGAGTTCGTCGCTGTGTTGAACCGCAGCAACCGCGGCAATGGCTTAGGGGGCGTCCCACAACGCCGTGTGGGCGATGTCGGTGCTGAAATCGCATCTTGGCTCGAGCACGCGCCCCGCGCGTCGATGCCCGCCGATGTGGCAGAGACGGTGCTGGGGGAGCAAACGGTCGATGCCATGGCGAAGCGGCTTATGCTCGCACCGGCCACGGTGGCGGCGGCGGCGGGCTATGCCTTGCTCGCATCCTCGCACTGGTGAACGCCGAAGCCGATGGCTTTCCAGAACCGGCCTTGATGAGTCCCGTTGTCAGCCCGGTTGCGGTCGTTGCTCCCATTGTCGCGGTCATCCCCGCCGCCGCGCCCGTCGCGACCGCGGTTCCCGTCGTTCCGGCGGCGTCCGAACCCGCCCCGGCATCGCGGCAGACACCCGCCCAGAAATCGGCCCAGAAATCGGCCCAGAAGCCGGAGCAGAAATCGGGGCGCTGGGTGGTGCCGGTGGTGCTGGCGTTCGGCGTGGCCGGGCTCATCTGGCGCTGGACCGAAACCCCGCCGGTGCAAACCGCGATCGTCGCGCCGGCCCCGCTGCCCCAACCCGCACCCGCACCGTTACCCCTACCGGAACCGGTCGTGGCCGCGGCGCCAACGGCCACCCGCCCGCCGCGCCTGTCGCTTAGCAACAACAACGGCGTCGCGACCTATGGCGGCCAAGTCGGCAGTGAGGCCACGCGGATCACCGTCGTGACGGCGCTCACTCAAACATTCGCGCCAAACCGCGCCTATGGTGAGATCACCGTGGACCCGGCGGTGGCCGATCCCGTGTGGCTCGCGAATTTCGGAGCCGCAGTCGGGCGGTTCCGGGTGGGCGGGCTGCATGCCCTATTCGACGGCACCACCGTCGGCATCGGCGGGCCGGTCGCGGGGTCCGAGCGGGACCGGGTGATCGCCGCCCTGACGACCCTGTTCGGCACCAGCGTCACGGTTGGCCCGCTGCCGCCCGGCACCCCGGATTTTGCCGCCGACGCCGGGCGCGTCGCCCTCGGGCGGCTCACTTCCCTCGGCACCACCTATTCGGCCCAGGACGTCGCAGGGATCTTGAACGCCACCATAATCACGTTCCCCAGCCGGAGCAGCATCGTTCCCGGTAACGATCAGGAAATTCTCAATCAGGCGGCAGCCAAGCTGCGCACGCTCCCCGCCGGCACCAAGATCGAGGTCGCCGGCTACACCGACAACACCGGCAGCGACGCGGGCAATGTCACCCTATCGCGGCGGCGGGCCGAGGCGGTACGCACCCTGCTGACCCATGCGGGCGTGAGTGCCAAGATGCTCACCGCCAAGGGCTATGGGGCCGGCCACCCGGTGGAATCGAACGACACCGAGGACGGGCGGCTGCAGAACCGCCGCATCGAATATCACGCCACCGGCTATCACGTCCCGGGCGGATAATTATCGGGCACACCTGGTCCACCGCCCGGTGAATGGCGGCGGCGATCAGGTGCCGTGTCGCGTCCTGACCGAGACGCAGCTCTTCGTCCCGGTTGACGATGATGCCGGATTCCAGCAGCGCCGCCGGCATCGACGCGGTCCGCAACACCGCGAGCTCATCGAACCGATACAGGCCGATGCGCGGATCGACCAGCGTCCGCCCCTCCCCCGGAATGGGCTCGGCATGATGGAGCGACGGGGTCATCCCCGCCGCCGTCAGCGCATGGCCGATGGCGGTGGCGAAGGCCTGGCTCGGCGCAGTTTGTGCGGTCAGCGTGGAAAAGAACACGGAGAAGCCGTGGAACCGGTCGCTGAAGCGCTGCTTCCGCCCACCGACTTCCCAGTCGGACAGATAGGCGGTTTGGACGGAATCATGGTGGATCGACAGGAATAGCCCGGCCCCCCCAGCGCGGGCGAGGCGGGTGCGCTCTTCGAGCCGGAGCGGCGCCCCGCTATCGCCGACCAGGAAGCTCTGGCTGTATCCGGCACCGGTCAGTGTCGCGAGCACGACGTGGGCCAGCGCCTGATTGAACAAGAATTCCGGCTGCCCGCGCGCGCTGGTGGCACCGGGCGCCGCCAGGGTGTGGCCGATATCGAGCGCCACCGTGAGACCCGCCGGACACGCGGCACCGGCAGGCCCGCTGCCCAACACGAGCAGCAGGATCGTAGCGCGCCCGATCATTGAATAACGCTCATCGGCGAAGGGCGCTCATCGGCCTTGGCGGTTGATCGCAAGCTCGGACGGGGTCAGTTGAAAGCCGACTTCGATCCGGTAGGCGGCGGCGCTTTTGTCGCGGCTGACCGGCAGCCGCAGCTCGATTTCGTCGCCATCGAGGCGGAGGCGTTCACCATTGGGCGCGAATTCCGGACGCAGATTGAACACCCGCTTGTCCAATATCCGCTCGCCATCCAGCACGGCGACGAAATAGGCGATCTCCGCCGTGCGCCCGGTGGCGGCCGGGCCGCGGGTGAGGTCCAGGCCGACGGTGACCGTGGTCACGACCGTGCTGGCACCATCCCGCTTACACGTGAGGCCCAGCCCGGTGATCCGTCCGTCCAGCACTGAATCCGTGAGATCCCGTCCGGTGCCGCGGTAGCGGTGCAGATCGGCGGCGTCACGCAGGATGGCCGCGGCCGGGCATGGCGGCGCAAACTTATCGCCGGTGCTGTCACCGCACGCGGCGAGAACGAGGGGCAGCAGCAGGAGCGGGCTCGGAAGGCGCATGGTCGGAACTCCGGTGGGCGGCGGGTGCGAGATCGGGACTCCCGCAACGCAGGTCTGACCCCAGTTGTAGCGGCATCGGCGCGGCGGCATAGTGCGGCGCGCCTGGAACCCATGCCATGCCCCTAGATTTATTGCCTACCCGTCCGGAGCTTCATGTCGTGCTGGCGGGCCCCAGGGGGTTTTGCGCCGGGGTGGACCGCGCGATCCGTGTGGTGGAGGAGGCGCTCCGCCGCTATGGCGCGCCGGTCTATGTCCGGCATGAGATCGTGCATAACCGCACCGTGGTGGAGGCGCTGGAGGCGCAGGGTGCCGTGTTCGTCGCCGAATTGGACGCCGTCCCGTCCGGCGGCCATGTGGTGTTCAGCGCCCATGGCGTGCCGAAATCCGTGCCCGCGGAGGCCGAGCGGCGGCAGCTGTCGTATTTCGATGCGACCTGCCCGCTGGTCAGCAAAGTGCACCGCGAAGCCGAGCGCCACTTCGCCGGCGGTGGCCCCGACACGCGGCATATCCTGATGATCGGTCACGCCGGGCATCCGGAGGTGGTCGGCACCATGGGGCAATTGCCGCCCGGCAGCGTGACGCTGGTGCAGGGCGTGGCGGATGCGGCGACGGTGCAGCCGGCGAATCCGGACCGGCTCGCCTTCATCACGCAGACCACGCTTTCGGTCGATGACACGGCGGAAATCGTGGCGATGCTGCGGACCCGGTTTCCAGAGATCGAGGGGCCGAAGCGGGAGGATATTTGTTACGCCACCACCAACCGGCAGGCGGCGGTGAAGGCCTTGGCCGCCGAATGCGACCTGGTGATCGTGATCGGCGCCGCTAACAGCAGCAACTCGCAACGCCTGCGCGAGGTGGCGGAACGGGCGGGTGCGCGCCGGGCGGTGCTGCTGCCGCGGGCCGACGCGCTCGATTGGGCGACGCTGGACGGGGTGCGCCGGCTCGGTGTGACCGCGGGCGCGTCCGCACCCGAGAGCCTGGTGCAAGAGCTGCTGGGCCGGCTCGGCACGCGGTATGTCTTGCGAATCGAGGAGCGGCAGGTCATTCACGAGGATGTTGTATTTAAGCTGCCTGCCCCGCTTTGTTAACGTTTGGCTAACCTAATGGCGGTTTATACCGAGGTCACCGACGACGCGCTGGCGGCATTCCTCACCGAATATGATCTCGGCAGTCTGGTTTCGTTCCGCGGTATTGCCGAGGGGGTCGAGAACAGCAACTTCCAGCTCCGTACCGGCACCGGCGACTATATCCTGACGTTATATGAGAAGCGGGTCGATGCGTCCGAGCTGCCGTGGTTCTTGGGATTGATGGAGCATTTGGCCGGGCGCGGCATCACCTGCCCACTGCCGGTCCGCGGACGCGATGGGGCGAGTTTGCGGCGGCTGTCGGGCCGCCCGGCGTGCATCACCACGTTCTTGCCCGGCGTCTGGCCGCGGCGGGTGCGTCCCGAACATTGCGGCCCGCTCGGCACCGCGCTGGCGGCGCTGCACCGGGCGGGTGAGGGCTATGCGGCGACCCGGCAAAACGCGCTCGGCCCCACCAGTTGGGCGCCGTTGTTGGCGCGGAGCCTCGGCCGTGCGGACGAGCTGGCACCGGGCTTGACCGCCGAATTGGAGGCGTCGCTCGCCCATATTTTGGCCGCTTGGCCCCAGGATTTGCCGCGCGGCCACATCCACGCCGACCTGTTTCCGGACAATGTGTTCTTCCTGGATGGCCAGCTGTCGGGCATGATCGACTTCTATTTTGCCGCGACCGACATCTTCGCCTACGATATCGCGGTCTGTCTCAATGCGTGGTGTTTCGAGACGGATTACAGTTTCAACGTGACCCGAAGCCGGAGCATGCTGCGCGCCTATCAGTCCGCACGACCCCTGAGCGAAGCCGAACAGGCCGCTTTGCCCGTGCTATGCCAGGGCGCGGCGCTACGATTTTTGCTGACGCGGCTGTTCGACTGGCTGAATACGCCCCCGGGGGCGATGGTCGTGCGGAAAGACCCACTCGAATACCTGCGCCGCCTCCGCTTTCACATGCGCGCCAGCGCCCAGGACGCCTATGGACTCTGACGTGATCGTTGAAATCTGGACCGATGGCGGCTGTAAGCCCAACCCGGGCCCCGGAGGCTGGGCCGCCATCCTGCGCTTCGGCACGATCGAGCGCGAGATGACGGGGTCGGAGCCGGTGACCACCAACAACCGCATGGAACTGACCGCCGCCGCCGCCGCCCTCGAAGCGCTGACCCGGCCCTGCCAAGTCGTGCTCCACACCGATAGCGAGTATCTCCGCAATGGCATCATGCGCTGGCACACGGGCTGGGTCCGCCGCAACTGGCGCAATTCTGCCGGCGATCCGGTGGCGAACATGGATTTGTGGCGGCGTATTCTGGACGCGGCCAAACCACACACGGTGGACTGGCGCTGGGTCCGCGGCCATGCCGGCGATCCGATGAACGAACGCGCCGACGTCCTGGCCACCGCGGCGCGGGATAATGCGCTGCGACAGTGGTCGAATTTGGCATAGTGGCGCAACCCTGCCGGGGTGCCATGCAGGTTTTATGGTTTGTGCTGCGCTGGTTCGGGGGTCGCCAATTCCGCTAGTAGGGGGCCAGGCGGGAATGTCACGATCCAGCCCCCTACGCCGCGGGTGAGAACGCCCAGCGCAGCGTGCGGGCGATCCCGAGTGTGCCGGCGCGGACCAGGGGGCGGCCCAGGGCGGGGTTGGGCAGGCCGTGCAGCCGCCGCGCCCAGTCCGGCAGTAAATCCACGCCTGCCTGCATCGTCATGGTCTGCAACGGTTGGGTGAGCCGGGTCGGGGTCGTCTGATGCATCACCAGGCGGGCGACCTCACGCGTGCGGGCGTCCGACCGCATCAGGGGCCGCATCTCGTTCATCAAACGCCGTGCCGCCATCCGGCTGCGCGGCAGCGGGTCGGCACCCAGCGCCTCACCCACCTGAACCATCTCGGCGAAATACCGGTCCTGATCGGCGGCGCGCATCCGCGGCTCGCCATACCGGATCCAGGCATCGAGGAACGAGGTCGTCTCCGTCAGATGAACCCAGGCCAGCAGCGCCGGATCATTGGCGGCATACGGCGTGCCGTCCGGCAGCGTGCCGGTCACGTGGTCATGGATACGCCGCACGCGCGCCATCGCCGCCACTGCCTCCGCCCGTCCGCCATAGGTGGTGAGCGCGATGAACCGGGCGGTGCGACGGAGCCGTCCGCGCATGTCGTCGCGGAATTTGGAATGATCCCACACCCCGGCGAGCACCGCCGGGTGCAACATTTGCAGCATGAGGCCGGCGATGCCGCCCACCATCATGGACGCAACGTCGCCATGTACCCGCCAGGCGACCGAGTTGGGGCCGAACAGGCCGTCCATGCGCCGGGTCACCGGGCGCTCTCCCCGGCTCGTGTCGTTGAACAGCGCGACGACCTGCGCGGCGATGGCGTCCTTGAGCGGACGGGCCAACGAGTCCGGCAGGGATGGGGCGCCGAGTATCGAGGGGGGGAGTTCGGTGGGATGGTAGGGCATATTTAATAGGTAGGCGGCTTTCGTGCGGCGCGAAGGCCTGATCACGCATTTGAGCCCGCCCGGCATCCGTCCTACAAAGCGCCACCGCAACCGGAGCGCATTTTGCCCCTCGCCTGGATCCAGCGTGCGCCGGACGCGCCTTATTTCAGCACCGATACAAATGCGGCATGGACTCCGATCGGCCAGAACGACGCCATCAGCTGGGACGAGTGGCGCGGATTGCTGGATGGGGACTTACCTGCGGTGCAGCGCCATCTGGTTTGGCTTGCCGATCACGGCGTCACCTGCCTCCGCTTTATGCTGGAATACTCGGAAACCGGGCGGCATTTCTTCGAACAGCCGGCGGGACGGTTCAATCCCGCCATGGTCGGGCTGTGGGACGATCTGTTCCGTCTGGTGGAGCAGGCCGGGCTGCGCATCCTGCTCACCCCGCTCGATACCTATTTCCACTGGGTGCGGTGGGATTTGCATCCCTACAACACTGCCAATGGGGGCCCCTGCCCGGCCCGCACCCAGCTGATGGTGCATCCCGAGGTGCGGGCGCTGTTGAAGGCGCGATTCGAGTTCGCGACCCGGCGGTGGGGCGGCAGTGGCGCGCTGTTTGCCTGGGATTTGTGGAACGAGATGCATCCGGTGCAGGGCGAGGACCGTCCGGACTGCTTTGAGGACTACATTGGCGATGTGGGTCCGTGGCTGCGGGCGCTCGAGACCCGGCTGCACGGGCGCGCCCATTTGCAATGCGTGAGCGTGTTCGGGCCGGAGTTGCATTGGAAGCCGTGGTTGAATGAGCCGGTGTTCCGCCACCCGGCGCTCGATTTTGCCAACAACCATTTCTATCACGAGGGTACGATCGACCATCCGTCGGACACGGTGGCGCCGCCGCTGGCGTTCGGCACGCTGATGACGGAGGCGATGGCGGAAATCACCGATGGCCGGCCGTTCTTCGATAGCGAGCACGGGCCGATCCACACCTTCAAGGACCATCACCGGACACTGCCAGAAGCCTTTGATGATGAATGCTTTCGCCACTGCCAGTGGGCCCACCTCGCCAGTGGTGGCGCGGGCGGCGGCATGCGCTGGCCGAACCGCATCCCGCACCAACTGACGCCGGGGATGCGGCGGGCGCAGCGTGGTTTGGCTGGGTTCCTTCCATTGATCGATTGGACGCAGTTCCAGCGCGTGATCCTCAATGCGGCACTCGTCGCCAGTGACCCGGATGTCACGTGTTTCGGCTGCGGCGACGCGCATCAGGTGGTGCTGTGGCTGCTCCGCACTCGGCCGCTGCGGGCCGATGGCCGGGTCGATCCGGGGCGCTCGGGTCCGGTGAGCGTCAGCATACCGGGCCTGGCGCCGGGTGCGTATCGGGCGACGCTCTGGGACACGGTGGCCGGGGGGGCGGCGGGGACCCTCGATTTGGCCGCCGGCCACGTCCTTACCATTCCCAGCATGGGGCCGGATTTGGCCATTGCGGTTGCTCCCGTGCTCCTCGTGTGATCGTATTCGTATCAAAGCGGTCCCGTCCGTTGGTAAGGGACCGTTAAGGGGAAACGAACATGATCAAGCTGACCCGGCGCAGTTTGGCGCTCTCGACCGTGGCGCTCGCGATGCCGCACATCGCCCGTGCGGCGGAAACCATCAAGATCGGCATGACCTCTCCCACGACCGGGGCAGCGGCCGAAAGCGGCAAATTCGCGCGGCAGGGCGCGCAGATGGCGCTGGACGCGGTGAACGCGAAGGGCGTGCTGGGCCGTCAGTTGGAGCTGGTGATCGAGGACGATCAAACCACCAACCCCGGCTCCGTGCTGGCGTTTAGCCGGCTGTCGTCCCAGGCGGACATCGTGGCGTTCATCGGCTCGGTACGCTCGACCCAGGTGCAGGCGATGGCCCCGGACGTGCTGAAGGCCGGGCGGCCGATGATGTTCGGCGGCACCGACCCCACGCTCACGCAGCAGGGCAATAAATGGCTGTTTCGCTGCCGGCCGAACGACAGCTATTCCGCCAAAGTCATTGCGCAGTTCGGCGTGGAGGAATTGAAGAAGGAAAAATGGGCGGTCGTGCACTCAACGGATGCGTTCGGCAGTAACGGGTCGAAGGCGCTGGAGGCAGCATTGAAGGCGCGCGGCATTACGCCGGTGCTGATGCAGGGCTATACCAACAACGCAACCGACTATACCGCCGTGGTCTTGGCCGTGAAGTCGGCTGGGGCGGATATCGTCAGCAGCTATATGACGTTCGAGGGCGACCTCGGCATTTTTGCCCGGCAATTGCGCCAGTTGGGTGTGCGCATTCCCTGGGTGGGTTCGCCCAGCATCGTCAACACCACTGCCCTCAATTTGGCGGGCCCGGCGCTGTTCGGCACCTATGGCGTCGCGGATTACGCGGTGGATGCGACGCCGGCGAGCAAGGCGTTCGGGAATGCGTATGAGGCGCGGTTCAAGACCAAGCCCGACAACCAATCCTCCTGGCCCTATGACGCGGTCAACCTGCTGGCCCGCGCCATCACCGATGCAGGCAGCACCGAGCCCGAGAAGATCCGCGTGGCCCTCGCCGCCATTCACGGCTTCGACGGGGCGGAGGGGCAGTATAATTACGACGACCACGGTGATGGATTGCGCGGGTATAACGTGGTCCGCAATGAAGACGGCAAAATCGTCTTCGACCGCCGGATCGAGGTCAAGGAGTGACCGCTGCGGTCGGAACAGATGACCTGTCATCGCGAGCCGCTTGGCGAAGCGATCCAGGGATCACACGCGTGCCTCTCGCTCCTGGATTGCTTCGCCAAGCGGTTCGCAATGACGACGATGTTGCAAACAAACGGCCATTCCTTATGGCCGTTGGTATAAGTTCGTCCTTCTTGTGGACTTAGTCCCCCAACTTCTATTCACCGGCCTCGGCATTGGTGCCATCTATGCTCTAGTGGCGCTTGGCTTTGTTCTATTGATCCGGGCCGCTAGCGTCGTGAACTTTGCACAGGGCGAGTTTTCCATGCTCGGTGCCTACTTGATGGTTATCCTCGCCGGTGATCTGGGCGTGCCCTATCTGCTCGCCTTCCCGGTGGCCGTGATTCTGATGGCCGGGTTCGGCGTGCTGTTCGCCGGGGCGACCTACTGGCCGCTCAGGCACCGGGGCCAATTGCCGGTTATTATCAGCACGATCGGCGCCAGCATCTTCCTCAGCAATTTCGTGCTCGCCACCTATGGCCCTAGCCCGCAAGTGCTACCCAATCTGTTCGACAACGCCGGGTTCGAGGTGGGCGGGGTGTTCATGGACAGCCAATACCTGTCCATCATCGCCGCCGCGACGATCATGGTCGTCTTGCAATACCTAATCTTCGAGAAAACCTTACTCGGCAAAAAACTACAAGCGACCAGTCAAGATAAAGAAATGGCGAGCCTGCTGGGCATTCCCGTAGCCACCATGATTTTGATCACCTTCGCCTATAGTGCGGCCCTCGGCGGCCTGGCGGGGATCCTTGTGGCCCCAGTGCTGTTTGTCTCGGTCGGCATGGGTGCGCTGATCTCACTCAAGGCCTTCGCCGCCAACATCATCGGCGGTTTCGGCAGCATCCCCGGTAGCATCCTGGGCGGCCTCGCCCTTGGCGTGGCGGAGACGTTCGGGGCCGCCTTCATCTCCGTGCCCTATAAAGACGCCATCGCGTTCGGCCTGTTGCTGCTATTCCTGCTGATCCGGCCGCAAGGTCTGTTCGGCGAAAAGATCGCGGAAAAAGCATGAGGGGCGTCCCCGCCCTCCTGATCGCGATCGTCATCGTGACCGGCCTCTGCTTTGCCGCGCCCGAAGCCGGATACACCCTCAACATCCTGATGCAGGCCGCCACCTACGCCGTGGCCGTCGCCGGCATCGTGGTCGTGCTCGGCTATTGCGGGCAGATCTCGCTGGCGCAGGCGGCGTTCTTCGGCATCGGCGCGTATGGCACCGCGCTCGGCACCGTCGATTTCCACCTGCCGTTCGTGCTGGCGCTGGCGTCTGGCATGGCGATCGCCACCCTGTTCGGCCTGCTGCTGGGCGTGGCCAGCCTCCGCCTCGGCGGGCACTACCTTGCGATGGTCACCATCAGCTTCCAACAAATCTTGACGCTGGTGCTGAACAACTGGATCGGCCTGACCCACGGCCCGGACGGTGTGCGCGACATCCCCCGCCCGTCGATGCTGACCAGCGGCAGCCGATATTTGGCGCTATGCCTCGTGTGTCTGGTGATCGTCACCTGGTTGATCTGGCGGCTAAAATCCTCCCGCCTCGGCCGGGCCATGCAGGCGGTGCGGGATAACGAGATCGCGGCCAGCACCTGCGGCATCGATGTCCTCCGCACCAAAGTCCTGGCTTTCGGCCTCTCCGCCTTGCTGGGCGGCCTGGGCGGCGGGCTGTTCGCCGGGGCGTTCGGCTACATCAGCCCGGACCAGTTCACCTTCGGCGAGAGCATCGTGCTGCTCACCATGGCGCTGTTGGGCGGCGTGCAATCCCCGTTCGGCGCCCTGCTCGGCACCGGGCTGCTGGTGGTATTGCCGGAGTGGCTGCGGTTCCTGAAACAGGTCTATCTCGCCGTCTATGGCGCGGCCGTGATCCTGATCATGGTGTTCCTGCCGGACGGGCTGTGGGGCCTGGTCACCCCCCGCTTGCGCCGCGCCGCCGCCGCCACCGGCCCGGTGCCGCTATTACCGTTACTGAACGAGACCGCCCTGCCCAGCACCGCCGAGGCCTTGCGCATCGAGGGCCTGGCCAAGCATTTCGGCGGGTTACGCGCGCTGGATGGCATCGATCTTGTGGTGCGGCAGGGTACGGTGCACGCGCTGATCGGCCCCAACGGCTCGGGCAAAAGCACGTTCATCAACGTCGCCACCGGCCTGTATCGCCCGACCGCCGGGCGGATCACCCTGGCGGGCCAGGACGTGACAGCCACCGCGCCGCACATCCGCAACCGCGCCGGGCTCGCCCGCACCTATCAGAACATCCGGGTGTTCCGCGGCCTGACGGTGCTGGACAACGTCATGATCGGCGCCGAGCGGCCCGGCAATGACATCGCGACACAGCCGGCGCTGGTGGTGGACCGCGCGCTCGCCGCGCTCGATTTCGTGGGCCTCCGCGCCGACGCCAACCGCCTGGTCGGCAGCCTGTCCTACGGCCACCAGCGCTACGTCGAAATCGCCCGCGCCCTAGCCGGCAGCCCGGCGGTCGTGCTGCTGGACGAGCCCGCGGCCGGCCTCAACCTCACCGAGAAACAGGAACTCGGTGCCCTGCTTCGCCGCTTGAAGGGCCACGGGCTCACCATCCTGATCGTCGATCACGACATGACGCTGGTGGAGTCGGTTGCCGACCACATCACCGTGCTGAATTTCGGCCGCCGCATCGCCGATGGCAGCCCACGGGACGTGCTGTCCCACCCGGACGTCATCGCCGCCTATTTGGGGGAGCCGCGGCATGACGAAGCTGCTTGAGCTGCACGGCCTGGTGGCCCGCTACGCCGCCGCCGACGTGCTCAAAGGCCTCACGCTCGAGGTCGGCGAGGGCGAGATCGTGGCGCTGCTGGGCGCGAACGGCGCGGGAAAGAGTACCACGCTTCGCGCCATCTCCGGCCTGGTGCCCAACCTATCCGGCCGGCTGATGTTCGGCGGCCAATCGCTGATCGGCTTAAAGCCCGAGGCCATCGTCCGGCTCGGCATCGCCCACGTGCCCGAGGGCCGGCGGGTGTTCCCGGGCCTTACGGTCCGCGAAAACATCCTGCTCGGCGGCAGCAATCGAAAGGGTGTGAAACGCCGGGAACTGGAGCGTGAGGCGGACGAGATGCTGGCCTTCTTCCCAGTGCTGGGTCCGTTGGAGGGTGCGCTCGGCTGGACCCTCTCCGGCGGCCAGCTGCAGATGGTCGCCGTCGCCCGCGGCATGATGGCGCATCCGCGGCTGTTATTACTGGATGAACCCTCACTCGGCCTGGCGCCCTTGGTGGTGCAACAGGTCTTTCGCATCATCGCGGAAATCCGCCGCCGCGGCACCACGGTGCTGCTGGTGGAGCAGAACGCGCACATGGCGCTGAGCGTCGCCGACCGCGGCTATGTGCTGGAGACGGGCACCTTGCTCGTGAGCGGCGCCCCGGCCGATCTATGGAATAACCCGGACGTCCGCGCGGCCTATCTGGGCGGCAAGATCACGACCACTCTAGGATACCCAGGATAGATGCACAGGGTGGCGTGGGGCGGGGTTCCTTTGTACAAGCCCGGCGTGACCGACCTGTATGCGGCCCTCCTGCCTGTCATCCTCTTGTCGCTGGCCGTGAGCGGGACGGCGACGGTTCTGGCCTCGCTGATTGGCCTGCCGCTGGGGGCGGCGTTGGCGATGTTCCGCGTGCCGGGGCGGCGGGTGTGGGTGCTGCTGGCCAACGCGCTGCTGGGCTTGCCGCCGGTGGTGGTGGGGTTGGCGCTGTATGTAACGCTATCCCGCGCCGGGCCGTTCGGGGCGACGGGACTGCTCTATACGCCGGCCGCCATGGGCGTCGCGCAGTTTTTGCTGGCGCTGCCGGTGGTGGTGGCGCTGGCGCATCGGGGGGCGGCGCGTGTCTGGGGCCTATACGGCGATGAGCTGCGGAGCGATGGAGCCGGACGTGGGCGGGCGCTGGGGGTGGTCCTGGCGATCGGCCGCGCGGAAATGCTGACGGCGGTGCTGGCCGGGTTTGGGCGGACCATGTCCGAGGTGGGCGCCATCCTCATCGTCGGTGGCAACATTGCCGCGCATACCCGGACCATGACGACGTCTATCGTGCTAGAGACCAGCCGGGGCAATCTCGGCCTCGCCCTGCTGTTGGGCGTGGTGCTGGTCGGCATTAGCCTTGTCGTCAACGCGGCCGCGTTCTGGCTGACACAACGGCGAGATAATTTATGATCCGTATCCTGGTTATTCTGCTGCTCTGGACCGCACCGGCGTGGGCGGAGGCGCCGTTCATCACCTTGGCGTCCACCACCTCCACCGAGCAATCCGGCCTGTTCGGCCATCTGCTGCCGGCGTTCACCGCGGCCACCGGCATCGAGGTGCGCGTGATCGCCGTCGGCACCGGGCAGGCGCTGAAGATCGGCCAAAACGGCGACGCGGACGTTTTGCTGGTGCATGACCGCGCGGCGGAGCTGCGCTTCGTGGCCGAGGGCTGGGGCGTGGGCCGGCGTGATGTCATGTATAACGACTTCATCCTCGTCGGCCCCCGCACCGACCCGGCGCATATCGGCGGTGGGCATGACGCGGTGGCGGCCTTCCAAGCCATCGCCGCCGCGCAGACGCCGTTCATCAGCCGCGGCGACGATAGCGGCACCCATGCGGCGGAGCGGCGGTTCTGGCGCCTGGCCGGCATCGAGCCTGCGGGCGATTGGTATCGCGCCATCGGGGGCGGCATGGGTGCGGCGCTGAACATGGCCGCTGCGACCGGTGCGACCACGCTGGCCGACCGCGGGACCTGGTTGAATTTCAACAATCGGCAAGATCTGGTGGTGCTGGTGGCGGGGGATCGCCGGCTGTTCAACCCATACGGCGTCATGCTGGTGAACCCGGCGCGGCACAAATCGGTGAAGGCAGAGCTTGGCCAGCGCTTCATCGACTGGCTGATTTCCCCCGCGGGGCAAGATGCCGTTTCGGGCTACCGAATCGGTGGCGAACAGCTCTTTTTCCCGGATGTGGACGTGCCGTAATCGCTGGTTTATGCGTCATTGCGAGCCGCTTGGCGAAGCAATCCAGGAGCCGCAAGAGCACCGTGTTGCCCCTGGATTGCCGCGCCCCAAGCGGGGCTCGCAATGACGAGGGGACTAGAATCAGCAGCCTGGATGCGGCTTTGTCACCCGTTCGGTGGAGGCCGGGTGGCGCGTCAGCGCCGCGTTCGGCCGGGTGGGGCGAAGCACCAGGTTGCCGCCGCAATTGGGGCAGGTTCGGCCCAGGCGACCCTCCACGCAGTCGGCGCAGAAGGTACACTCGAACGTGCAAATGCGGGCGGCCGGGTCGCCGTTCGGTAGATCACGGTCGCAGCATTCACAGTTTGGGCGGAGGGCTAAGGGCACGATCGGATCCTTTCACTGGCGGGAGGCCCCACCGCTTTCGCCATGAACACCCGGCTGAAACCGGCCTCGTCCCGCCGGCCGGTTTCCACGTAGCCGCGCCTGGCATACAGGGCGACGTTCTCCGTCATCGCGGCGTTGGTATAGAGCCGGATGGACCGGTATCCAGCCTGGACCGCCGCCTGCTCGGCAAACGCAAGCAACCGGCTGCCAAGGCCGGTGCCTTGCGCGGCCGGTGCCACGGCCACGTTTTCGAGCAGGAGCGCCTCCGGCTCTCGAATAAGAACGATAAGGGCCAGGACCTGATCGTCTGTTTCGAGCACATGCACCGTTCCCGCCTGTATCAGCGCGGCATAGTCGGCGCGCATCGGCGCTGGCTCGCGTCCGATACGGCGGACGAAGGGCGTGTAGGCGCCGGTGATGATCGCCTCGATGGCGGGCAGGTCAGCCTGTCGTGCCAACCGGGGAACGGCGTCGATCAGTGAATTTCCCCCGACCGGCGCACCGCCTCCCGCAGCGCGGCCGGGCTGAAATCGGGGCTGGCGCACAGGTCGAGGATCACTTTTTCCCGGCGCATGCAGAGCTCGATCGCGGCCGGAAGCTTACGCACGGCGTCCGCCGGGATGACCACGGCGCCATGGAAATCCGCGTGCACGACGTCACCATGCCCGACGTTCATGCCGAAGATGTTCACGCCGCGTCCGAAATCCACCAGATGCACGTGCGCGTGGCTCGGCCCGATGCGCCCGCCGATGATCTGGAAGCCCGGCGCCAGCATATCGCAATCGCGAAACGAGCCATTGGTCACGCAGCCGAGCGCACCCAGCGCCTTGTGCACCGTGCTATGCACCTCACCCCACCACGCGCCGTAGCCGGGCTGGTCGTCCAAATCCTGAAGGCAGACGATGGTCGGAAAGGGTGCGTCCGCCACATAATCGAACCAGTCCAGCCGGTCCGCGACCCGGCCGCGCGGCGGCTCCTTAGCGCGGATCGTGCCCACGCGGGCGACACCGACGATTGGCTTATGAAAGCGATCGGCAGCGACCACGGATTCCACCGTAAAGCCGATGGCCCGGCGCTCCGGCACGATCAGCTCAAGTCCGTTGCAGATCGTGGGCGTGTCCCAGGCCTGGAGCGCGGTGAGGTCGGCGGCGGTAAAATGCTCACTCATGCAAGGATGGTAGCCCGGTGGTGAGGCAGATCACAACCGGGGCCGGCGCCCGCCGCGGGGCCCACAATGACGGATCATGCCGCCGCGATCAGGTCCAGTGCGCCGCGATGTCATGCCCGCCGTCCCAGATCAGCTTGAGCGCGATATAGAGCACCATCAGCAGGCCGGACCAGGCGATCCAGCGGTGGCGTTCCAGCAGCGTGGCGATCAGGCGAGCGGCGACACCCATGAGGATGACGGAGATCAACAATCCGACGGCCAATACCCAGGGGTGTTCCCGCGCGGCACCGGCGACGGCCAAGACATTGTCGATGCTCATGGAAAGGTCGGCGAGGACGATTTGCGTCAGCGCTTGCCGCATCGTCTTGGAACGGGGGACCGCGTGCGCCGCGTCCTCGCTATGGCGCAGCTCACGATACATTTTCCAGGCGACCCACAGCAGCAGCACGCCACCGGCGAATAGCAGGCCGACCACGGCCAGCATCTCCACCGTGATGAAGGCGAAGGTGATGCGCAGCACGGTCGCCAGCGCGATGCCGATCAGGATGGCGCGGCCCTTTTGCGCCTCCGGCAGCCCTGCCACCGCCAGGCCGACCACGACGGCATTGTCGCCGGCCAGGACCAGGTCGATGAACAGCACCTGACCCAGCGCCACCAGCGCCGGTCCCATCATCTCGAACAGGGCCTTGCTCCTTCACGCCAGCGGGCGATAACACACGCGTTTCAACAGACAGGCTACACCATGGTTCCGCGCTACGCCCGTCCCGCTATGACCGCCATCTGGGCCCCCGAAAACCGGTATCGCATTTGGTTCGAGATCGAGGCGTTGGCCGCAGAGGCCATGGCCGCGCACGGCGCCATCCCGGCGGAGGCAGCCCGCAACATTCGTCTAAAGGGCGACGCCAAGGTGGCGCATATCACCGCCGAAGACCTCGCCCGCATCGATGCGATCGAGGCCGAGACGCGGCATGACGTGATCGCCTTCCTCACCTGGCTCGCGGAGGCGATCGGCGAGGATAGCCGGTTCGTGCATCAGGGCCTGACCAGCAGCGACGTGCTGGATACGTGCTTTTCTGTGCAACTAACCCAGGCGGCGGATCTGTTACTGGCGGATTTGGATCTGGTGCTGGCGGCATTGGAGCGCCGGGCGGTGGAGCATAAGCACACGCTGACGATCGGGCGGAGCCATGGCATCCATGCGGAGCCCACGAGCTTTGGCCTGAAACTGGCCGGGCATTATGCGGAGTTCGCGCGCAACCGCACCCGGCTGCTGGCGGCGCGGGCGGAGGTGGCGGTGTGCGCCATCAGCGGCGCGGTCGGCACCTATGCGCACGTGGACCCGGCGGTCGAGACCTATGTCGCGGATAAACTTGGCCTGGTGGCGGAAACCGTGTCCACCCAGGTGATCCCACGCGACCGCCACGCCGCATTCTTTTGCACGCTGGGCGTGATCGCCTGCGCGATCGAGCGGCTGGCGACCGAGGTGCGGCATCTGCAGCGGAGCGAAGTGCGGGAGGCGGAGGAGTTTTTCCACGCCGGGCAAAAGGGCAGCAGCGCCATGCCGCATAAGCGCAACCCGGTGCTGAGCGAGAACCTCACGGGCCTCGCGCGGATCGTCCGCAGCTGTGTGACGCCGGCGCTGGAGAACGTGACGCTGTGGCATGAGCGGGACATCAGCCATTCGAGCGTGGAGCGGGCGATCGGCCCGGATGCGACGGTCACGCTGGATTTTGCGCTAAGCCGGCTGGCCGGCATGATGGAGAAGCTCACGATCTATCCGGAGCAGATGGCCGCCAATATCGAGGCGCTGGGCGGCGTGGTGCATAGCGGCGAAGTGCTGCTGGCGTTGACCCGGGCCGGCATTAGCCGGGAGGATGCGTATAAGATCGTGCAGCGCACCGCGATGGAGACGTGGAAGGGTCTGCCGAACACGCCGGGATTTCGCGCGCTGATTGCCGCCGATCCGGAGATCGCTGGGCTTGTGTCGGCCGAGGATCTGGCGCGGGCGACCGATACGGCGATGCATTTGCGCCATGTCGATCACGTGTTCGCGCGCGTGTTCCCACACCACAAAGCCGCCACAGCGGCGGCCTGATCCCGCCCCGATCGGCTTGTAGTTTGCGGATCGGATGCAAGGAGGTCCGTGACATGCGCAACGTTCTTTTGGGGGCTTTGGCTTTGATCGGGGTAGGGCTGAGTGCGGGCGCGGCCCACGCGCAGCGTGTGGTTTGGGTGCCGGTGTATGGTAACGCGCCGGTGGCGCAGCCGGTGCAATATTACGGAGACCGGATCTACGAAGAGGGGCGCTACGAAGACCGGCGTTACGAAGACCGGCGCTATGAAGGCGGGCGCTATGAAGACGGGCGCTATGAAGATTGGCGCCAGCGCGAATGGCACCGGCACGCAGAGGAGGAGCGCTGGCACCGGCGCCAGCAATGGCACCGCTGGCATGAGCGTGAAGAGTGGCGCGAGCACCGCGGCTGGTGAACGACTTCTCCCTCTCCCGCGGACGGGCTCAATTCGTTGAAGGGATTGAGGCCGCGGTGAGGGTGGGGCGACACGCTCGGGCCCTCACCATCACTCGATGCGCGCGCGCATACCCCGCCGCCGGACAGCCCCCACCGCGATCAGGCCTGACAGCACCAGGGAGGCCGTCAGCGGCTCCGGCACCGTCGTCGCGCCGACCAGGAAGTCCGAATTATTTGGGGCAAAGTCGGAGATGGCGGCGGTGCCGACCTGTGTCGTGTCGCGGGGCCAGAGGTTGACGCCGTATTGCGCCGGGGTCAGGCCGAGGCTTGGCAGCAGCGCGCCGCCGATGTTGATTTGAAAAGTGTTGCCGGTGATTGAGGCGGACCCGGCCGGGATCGCGAGAGCCGCGTTGGCGACCAGATCCCGCCCGGCCACCACCCCGGCCCCGGTCATGGTGATGACGGCGTCGAATATGACCCCGGGCGCGTTGATCGCGGCGAAGCTGGAGGTTCCGGCACCACGGTTGATCCCGAAGACGTACAGTGAGCTCGCCAGTGTTCCCACCCGGCCGTTTACCGTAGCGCCGAAATGGAATTGTGTGCCGTCATAGGTGGCAAACGCCGACAGCACATCGAGGTCCGGACTTTTTGTGCCGGTAAACGTCGGGATGAAATCCCCGGCCGGGTCGGTGATGGACCCCGCATGGGCTGATGCCGCGAGGCCGATGAAGGCCAGGGACACCAAAATTCGCGCATGCTTCATGGGTCACATCCTTTTAAACCATTATGCCCGTAGCAACAAAGCTCAACCGGGCGCTATCGTGATGCCGCGATCGTGATCGCTTTTGGCACGGTAGTTGGCAAACCAGCCGCATCGGTGGCACAGGGGCGCCCATGTGCACCGTCGTCGTCCTGGTGCGGCCCGGTCATGCGTGGCCCGTGCTGCTGGCTGCCAACCGCGATGAGATGCTAAACCGCGCCTGGGACCCGCCGAGCGCGTGGTGGCCGGAGTATCCGGGCGTGGTGGGCGGCCGGGACCGTATGGCGGGCGGCACCTGGATGGCGATGCAAGGCGGCCGGGTCGCCACCGTGCTGAACCGGCCCGGCAGCCTGGGTCCGGCCGTGGGTAAGCGAAGCCGGGGCGAACTGCCGCTGCTGGCGCTGACGGGCGACGTGACGGCGGTCGATTGCGGCGCGTATCGTCCGTTCAACATGGTTTTGGCCGATCGGGACGGCGCGCAGTTCGTGCGGGGGGACGGCGTGGGCCGTCCCGTTGCGTGGGCGCTGCCGCCGGGCGTTTCGGTGGTGACCGCGCATGATCCTAACGACCCGGCGAGTCCGCGAGCCATGGCGCAGCTGCGGATATTCCAGGCTGCACCGGTGCCAGAGCCGCCGGATTGGACGAGCTGGATGACGCTGGTGGTGGACCCAGCCGGCGAAAATGGGACCGCGCTTTACCTGCGTCCCGAAGACGGGTTCGGCACGGTGTGCTCATCGCTGTTCGGCCTACAAGCTGCGGGCCCTCCGGTTTGGCTGTTCAGCCGCGGACGGTCGGATTTCATATCGGTCTCCGATTCTTTTTGTTGATTTCGGACGACCCACGGGCCACCATCCAATTCTGAAGCGATACGAGTGCAGGCGGTAGATCGCTTTCGTTGCAAACAGAAGGAGAGTCTCCGTGGTTTCAAATGACAAAACGACGAGCGTCGCGTTCCGCATCCCCGCCGTCACTTGGGTGGCCGCAGCACTCTGCACGATCGGAATCAACACCCGATCCGCTCTAGCGGGCACCTGCCCCGCCGCCGGGCGGGACACCGATTGCGGAATCCTCATCACCATCTCGCCGACCGGCGCGACTGCCGTCACCACCGGGCAGGGCCCGTATGACGGAAACGACGACACGCTCGTGGGCGTGGTCAACAACAGCAACACGCCCATCCGGGCGCTCGGCATCAACTCGGGAACCGGGGTGTTTCGTTTCGACGGGGACGGGCTCACGACCTTCGGCGTGCCCGGCAACGCCAAGGACGGCACGGGCTATGGCGGTGCCAACGCGTTCTATTCCAACATCGTTGGCGGCAATAACGGCGTGGTGAACTTCAATACGCCGATCGCGCCGGGCGGCGGATCCAGCTATTTCGGGCTGGAGAACGACCTGACGAAGGCGATCTCCGTTCGCGACATCGTGAACAAGGCGGTCAGCGTCACCGTGAGCGGGGCCACCATCAGTGCCACCTTCACCCCCAATCTCGGGCTGACGATGGCTCAGGCCCGGGCCGATTCGGGGTTTGCTAATTTCGACTGGATCCAGAAGGTGACGCAGATCCCGGACGCCAATCCGTTCCAATTCAGGAATGGCACACCGATCACGAGCGCCACCGCCCCGTTCAGCGATCCGCCAGCCGGCGGCGGCTATGCCCTGGGGCATGGCGGTGACGTGACCCCGGACAACAGCTTTCCATTTTACTACGATCCCAAGGTGGACCTGCCCGGCCATCTCACCGCGAGTACGCTGACCTTCAGCGACCGCCCGGCGAATGGCTGCTTGGCCGGAGGTGCGACGGCCGGCACGGCGTTATGCAAGGGCCTGACTGCGCCGGTAGGGGCCAAGACCGCGTTCACCACGGACCTCGCCGGCGTATTAGCGGATGGATCGGCCGTCGATCTCGGCGTGGGCTTCACCTGGACTAGCGATTTCAACGGCACCGCCGGCGGCACGGCGCAGACCAAGTCCTACTTTCCCATCGACCCCAACAGCGGGACCGGTGGGGTCACGCTGACCGCAACCAACGATTTCACCAACTACCTGGATCCCCTCCAAATCTCCATCGTCACTGTGAATGACCAGGCGATTCCTGATTTCATTGCCAGCAACGGAACGACGGCCGTGCCTGAGCCGTCGGGATTGGGCGTGTTCGCATTGGGTCTCGCAAGTCTGGCCGGGCTTCGCGTCCGACCCAAGACGGGATGGTTCGATCGCAGGGCGTGACCGTGGGGCGCGCCGTCACACCCGGCCCGGTGAGGGTGACGATCACGCGACGGCGGCTGCTTGCCATCACGTGCCTCGGCGCCGGTGTGACGGATGCCCACGGACAGCCGGCCGATCCGGTGTTCGACGTTCGGATCTCGATCAGCCCGGCAGACCGGCCGCCGGGCATTCTGCTCATCGATGCAGCCGTCACCAACCGCGGCGGCGAGAACCAGCCGATCACGGTGTGGACGCAAGAAGGCTGGTCCTGGGTGTGCGACAACCCGGCCTTCCGCCCCGCCATCGACACCCTCAAAAATGAAAGCCGCTCCATCGTCTTGGCGCCGGGTCAACAACGCCGCTCCGTGGTCACATTGCTTCAGGACCTGAACCAGCCCGGAACCGGAAGCCTGAGGCTGGGCTTCGCCCCGCAGCCCCGCGCGCCATTGTCCACGCAAACGGACGTCCAGGCCTATGGCGGCGTCACGTGGAGCAACCGCGTCGAACTGGTGCGCTAAAGCGGGCAGGCATGAGCAAGGCTGTGCCCGCAGCCCCACCACTGCTATACCGCGCCCAGCGCGCCCGCTTTGGGCGTGGAGTGAAGGAACCCCCTGCCATGGCACGCCGCCGGCAACTGTATGAAGGCAAGGCCAAGGTGTTGTTCGAAGGCCCCGAGCCCGGCACGCTCGTGCAATATTTCAAGGATGACGCGACGGCCGGCAACGGTGCCAAGAAGGGCATCATCACCGGTAAGGGCGTGCTGAACAACCGTATCAGCGAATACCTGATGATGCGGCTGGAAGAGATCGGGGTGCCCACGCATTTCATGCGGCGGCTCAACATGCGCGAACAGCTGATCCGCGAGGTGGAGATCATTCCGCTGGAGATCGTGGTGCGCAACGTCTCGGCCGGCAGCCTCAGTACTCGGCTGGGTATACCCGAGGGCACGAGGCTGCCGCGCAGTATCATCGAGTATTATTATAAGAATGACGCGCTGAATGATCCGATGGTGGCTGAGGAGCACATCACGGCGTTTGGGTGGGCGAATACGCAGGATATGGACGATATTGTCAGCCTGACATTGCGGATCAACGATTTCTTGACGGGGCTGTTTTTGGGTGTGGGCATCACCCTGGTGGACTTCAAGCTGGAGTTCGGGCGGTTGTGGGAGGAGGACGACATGCGCATCGTGCTCGCCGACGAGATCAGCCCGGATAATTGCCGGCTGTGGGACAGCAAGACGAGCGAGAAGATGGACAAGGACCGGTTCCGCCGGGACATGGGCCAGGTGGAGGAGGCGTATCAGGAGGTCGCGCGCCGACTGGGGATTTTGCCCGAGGCCGGGAATAACGACATGAAGGGCCCGGAGCTGATGCAATGAAGGCTGTGGTAACGGTGATGCTCAAGCCCGGCGTGCTGGACCCCCAGGGGCGGGCGATCGGGCACGCGCTGGGGACATTAGGGTTCGAGGGCGTGGGCGAGGTTCGGGCTGGCAAGGTGATCGAGCTGGAATTGGCCGAGCAGGACCCGGGCAAAGCGCGCGCCGCCGTCGAGGCGATGGCGCAGAAGCTGCTGGCCAACACCGTTATCGAGGCTTTTCGCGTGGAGATCGCATCATGAAATACGCTTTGTTCGCCGCCCTGCTCGTGACGGGCACCGCTCATGCGGAGCGGTTTTCAAAGATCACTGGCGACAAGTTAATTGAAATTTGTTCCAGCAGTGCGTCTGAAACCTGCACCGCGTACATTGATGGCGTCTCTGACGCCGCATCACTTTACCAGAAACTTCGTCCGATCAATGGCAGCAGAGGACCTCGTCTTCCGGCCTATCTTTGTGTTCCGACCGAGGCAACCGGAATGGAATTGAAAGAGATAGTAGTCTCGTTCGGTCACTCACACACTGGCTTCAATACCGCGGAGCGACTCGTTCTTGACGCCCTTCGCGCAAAGTGGCCCTGTACAGCCGCCTCAGTTGGTCAGTGATGAGGTTCGGACTTCCAATTTCGTCATGTTTACTTGGAATGCTCCTCAGCGGTTGCGCAGCTCAACAGGCGGCGGAACACCAAAAGGCTATCAGTGACAGTATCGCAGCCTGCTTATCGGCCTATCCCCGTTCGACGAAAGGATTGGCTCTAAAGCGGAATGAGTGCCTGGTTGAGGCTGAAAACAAACTTGTTCGTCCAACCTATCCTTTTCCGGACCTAATTGATTTAAGGCAAGCTTATCAGCTTGCTTATGCCAGGAAGGTTGATAGCAGCGAGATAACCCCCGAGGAGGTTCGGCTACGGATTGCCGAACTAAACACTAAGCTCACGTCTATTTTTGAAGAGAGACGGAATGCCAGAATTTATGCCGATTCGCGGGCTGCCGAGTCTCAAGCTGCTTCAACAAACGCACTCCTGTCTGGATTGGCGCTTCTGCAACCTTCCAACAGGCCGGTTCTGAATACGTCGTGCCAGCGGGTAGGCTTTACAACCAATTGTTTGACGTATTGAGCTGATAGAGTGAAAGCGGGTATCGTAATTTTCCCCGGCACCAACCGGGAGCGGGACGTCGCCATCGCGTTGAAGGGTGCCTCAGGCCAAGAGCCGCGCATGGTCTGGCATCACGAAACTTCGGTGGCGGGCCTCGACCTCGTGGTCCTGCCCGGCGGGTTCAGCCATGGTGACTACCTCCGCTGCGGCGCCATGGCGGCCCGTGCGCCGGTGATGGACGCGATCCGTAGCTTCGCGGCGGCGGGCGGCTATGTGCTGGGGATCTGCAACGGCTTCCAAATCCTGACCGAGGCCGGGCTGTTGCCGGGTGCCTTGCTGCGGAATGCTGGGATGCGGTTCTTGTCCGGGGATTGCCAGTTACGAGTGGAGCGGGCGGACACGGCCTATACGCGGCACTACCAGGCCGGCCAAGTGTTCCGGGCGCCGATGGCGCATGGGGACGGCAACTACTTTGCCGATGACGCGACTTTGGACCGGCTGGAGGGCGAAGGGTTGGTGGCGTTCCGCTATGACGGCGAGAACCGCAACGGCTCCCAACGCAGCATTGCCGGAGTGTTCAGCCCCAATTTGCGGATTATGGGTCTGATGCCGCATCCGGAGGATTTGGTCGATCCGTTGATGGGCGGGATCGATGGGCGTCCGCTGTTTGCGGGATTGGTGGAGGCGTTGGCGGCATGAGCGGGTGCGATCGAAACACCAGCCGCCAGATGGAAGCCTTGCTGTTGCAAAGCAATGAGCGTGTGCAAGAACTTGAACGCGCGGTAGCGAAGCTGGAGGGTCAAGTATCACAGCTTCCTACGGTGATGCAGGTCGCCTGGTTGATCTTAGGGGCATTTACGGCCCTTTATTTGTTGTTTCGATAGGATGAGAGACACTTTTGACGATCTGTCATTGCGAGCCGCTTGGCGAAGCCATTCAGGTCAACAGGCGTGCCGGTCGCTCCTCACTTTTTTCACAGCGCTAAAAGGGATCTTCTTCTTCATCAGCTTCGTAGGGTGGGCTTCAGCCCACCGTGACCGGATGACTCTGAGCGGTGGGCTGAAGCCCACGCTACGATGCCTTCGCGCCGGTCGCCTATTCAACACAGAGACACTGAGAAGCAAAGACACAGAGGGCCAAACCGGCACAGTCCTTCTCTGTGGCTTTGCTTCTCCGTGTCTCTGTGTTGAGTCCTTACCCACGACAGAAACGTAGATGACCGAAATTAACCAAGCCCTCGCCAAATCCTTCGGCCTCAGCGCCGAAGAATACAGCAACGTGCTAACCATCATGCAAAGAACCCCCACGCTCACCGAGCTGGGCGTGTTCAGCGTCATGTGGTCGGAGCATTGCAGCTATAAATCCAGCCGCGTGTGGCTCAAAACCCTGCCGACCAAAGCCCCCTGGGTCATCCATGGACCCGGTGAGAACGCGGGTGTCGTGGATATCGGCGATGGCCTCGCCGCCATATTCAAGATGGA
>JAYVOF010000048.1:0-6119 GCA_043758105.1 Rhodospirillales bacterium
TCTACATCGCACTCAGGTCGGCGACCGCTATGTGGTCGAGCAGATGCGGGCCGGCGGGCATAATGTCGGCGGCGAGCAATCCGGCCATATGATCTTGTCGGACTATGCCACCACCGGAGATGGCCTGGTCGCCGCCCTGCAAGTGTTGGCCGTGCTGGTCGAACAAGGCCGCCCAGCGAGCGAGGTCTGCCACTTGTTCGAGCCGTTGCCGCAATTGCTGCGGAACGTCCGGTATGTCGGACGTTCCCCCTTGCACCATCCGCGTGTGCTGGAGGCCGCGCGGGCGGCAGAGGCGGAGCTGGCTGGAACGGGCCGCCTGCTGCTGCGCGCCAGCGGGACCGAGCCCTTGATCCGCGTCATGGCGGAGGGGGAAGACCAGGCCGTTGTGACCCGGCTGGTTGGCGAGCTCTGCATGACCATTCAGTCGGCGGCCGAGCAGGCGGCGTGATCGGACGGGTCTTGGTGATCGCCGGCTCCGATTCCGGGGGCGGCGCCGGGATCCAGGCGGACATCAAGACCATCACGGCCCTGGGTGCCTACGCCGCCACGGCCATCACGGCGTTGACGGCGCAGAACACCTTGGGCGTGCATGGCGTGTATCCGGTGCCGCCCGCGTTCGTCCGCCAGCAAATCCGCGTTGTGCTGGACGATATCGGGGCAGACGTCGTGAAGACTGGCATGCTGGGCACGGCGGCACTGATCGAGGCCGTAGCAGCCGAGTTGTCAGGGTTCACCGGCCCCATCGTGATCGACCCGGTGATGGTCGCTAAAGGCGGGGCCCGCTTGCTCGATCAGCAAGCGATCGGCGCCTTCACCATGCATATACTACCGCGCGCCACTTTGCTTACGCCCAACGTGCCGGAGGCGGAGGCGTTGACCGGGATCACCATCACAGACGATGCCAGCGTGTATCTGGCGATGGACACGCTGATGCGGATGGGCGCGCAGGCGGTACTGATGAAGGGCGGACACCGGACTGGCGCCGTTGTGGTGGACATTCTAGGCACGCCGGCCGGTTCGGAACGGCTGGAGCGTCCCCGGGTCGAGACACGGCACACCCACGGCACCGGCTGTACGTTCGCCAGCGCTATCGCCGCCGGGTTGGCCTCCGGCATGACGCTGAGCCCGGCGGTGCATCGCGCGCGCGCGTATGTGCAGGCGGCGATCGAGGCGGCTCCGGGTTTGGGGGCCGGACATGGGCCGCTTTGGCATGGAGTTGACGCGCCCGTCCGCGCGGTCTAGCGCTGGCGGCGGGCCACATCCCCCCACCGGGGTGCATTTCTTCTGAAAGGGAGAGCTGATCATGCAAGACACGCTCGCACGCGAAGTGGCCAAGCCGGTACTTCGCCCCACCCACCCCGAATTCTCCTCTGGCCCCTGCGCCAAGCGCCCTGGCTGGTCGCTCAACGCCTTGGCCGCCGCGACGCTCGGCCGCAGCCATCGGGCGGCGGGGCCCAAAGTTCGGCTTCAGGAAGTCATCGACCGCTCCCGCGCTATCCTTGGCCTGCCGGGTGACTGGGTGCTGGGCATCGTGCCGGGCTCCGATACCGGGGCGATCGAGATGGCGCTGTGGACCATGCTCGGCGCGCGGCCGGTCGATGTGCTGGCGTTTGAGAGCTTCTCCGAAGCCTGGGCCACCGACATCACCAAGCAATTGAAATTGCAGGATACACGCGTCCTGTCCGCTGATTATGGCCATCTGCCGGACCTTGCCCAAACTAACCCGGCGTATGACCTCGTGCTGGCTTGGAACGGCACCACCTCAGGCGTCCGCCTGCCCAACGCGGATTTCATCCATGCCGACCGCGAGGGCCTGGTGTTCTGTGACGCCACCTCCGCCGCCTTCGCCATGGCGCTGCCCTATGATAAGCTCGATGTCGTGACCTGGTCCTGGCAGAAGGTGCTGGGTGGTGAGGCGGCGCATGGCATGCTGGCGCTGTCGCCGCGGGCCGTCGCCCGGCTGGAAAGCTACAAGCCGGCGTGGCCGCTGCCGAAAGTGTTCCGGCTGACCAGCGGCGGCAAGCTCACCGCCGGCGTGTTCAAGGGTGAGACCATCAACACGCCCAGCATGCTCTGCGTGGAAGACGCGCTGGACGGCCTGCGCTGGGCCGAGCAGATCGGCGGCCTGCCGGCGCTGATCGCGCGGAGCGAGGCAAATCTTGCCGCCGTCGCCGGATGGGTCGCCCACTCGGACTGGGCGCAATTCCTGGCCGTTGATCCCGCCACCCGGTCCTGCACGTCGATCTGCCTCACCATCAAAGCCCCCTGGTTCACCGCACTCGACCCGGAGAACCGAGCCAAGGCCGCCAAGCGACTGGCCTCCTTGCTGGAAAAGGAGGGCGTCGCCTACGACATCGCCTCCTACCGCGACGCCCCGCCGGGCCTCAGGATTTGGGGTGGCGCCACGATCGAGACCGCTGATATCACGGCATTGCTTCCCTGGCTCGACTGGGCCCACGCCACGGTGTCGGCCGCATGAAGGTCCTGATCAGCGACAAGCTCTCCTCGGCCGCGGTCGAGATATTCCGCATCCGGGGCATCGAAACCGATGTCCGCCCCGGCCTCACGCCCGCCGAACTGCGCGCCATCATCGGCGACTATGACGGCCTGGCCATCCGCTCCGCCACCAAGGTCACCAAGGAAGTCCTGGACGCCGCCCTCCGCCTGCGCGTCGTCGGCCGGGCCGGAATCGGCGTGGACAACGTGGACGTGAAATCCGCCACCGCCCGCGGCGTCGTGGTCATGAACACGCCCAACGGCAACGCCATCACCACGGCCGAGCACGCCATCGCCATGATGTTCGCCCTCGCCCGGCAAATCCCGGAGGCGACGGCGAGCACCCGCGCCGGAAAGTGGGAAAAGAACCGCTTCCTGGGCGTGGAGCTCACCGGCAAGACGCTCGGCCTGATCGGCTGCGGCAATATCGGCTCGATCGTCGCGGACCGCGGCATCGGTCTTCGCATGCGCGTCATCGCCTACGACCCCTACCTCACCGAAAAACGCGCGGTGCAGCTGGGCGTAGAAAAGGTCGAGCTGGCCGAGCTGCTGGCCCGCGCCGACGTGATTACGCTGCACACGCCGCTGACCGACGCCACCCGCAACATCCTGAGCGCGGACGCGATCGCCGCCTGCAAGCCCGGCGTTCGCATCGTCAACTGTGCCCGGGGCGGTCTGATCGACGAAGCCGCCCTGGCCGCCGCCCTCACCAGCGGCCATGTGGCGGGTGCCGCCCTCGATGTGTTCGAGACGGAGCCTGCGACCGCCAGCCCGCTATTCGGCTTCGAAAACGTGGTCTGCACCCCCCATCTGGGTGCCGCCACGTCGGAGGCGCAGGAGAACGTCGCCCTGCAAGTCGCTGAACAAATGTCGGATTTCCTGCTGACCGGCGCCGTCACCAACGCGATCAACATGGCGTCCGTCTCGGCCGAGGACGCGCCCCGCCTCCGCCCCTACATGGAATTGTGCGAGAAACTGGGCGCGTTTGCCGGACAGATGACGCGGTCGGCGGAGGGCGTGCTGCGGAGCGTCACCATCGAATATGAGGGCCACGCCGCGGCGCTGAACCACCGTCCGCTGACGGCCGCCGTGCTGGCCGGCCTGCTGTCCCCGGTGATGGCCGGGGTCAACATGGTGAACGCGCCGACGCTCGCGCATGACCGCGACATCGATGTGGCCGAAACCGTGCATGACCGCCCCAGCGAGTATCAGACTCTGGTCCGCGTGACCGTCGCCACCGATAAGCAAACCCGCTCTGTCGCCGGCACGCTGTTCGCCGGATCCCGTCCGCGGCTGGTGGACATCAAGGGCATCAAGGTCGAGGCCGATTTCGCGCCGCACATGCTATATGTCACGAACCAGGACAAGCCCGGGTTCATCGGCCGGTTCGGTGCCACGCTGGCCGACGCCGGCATCAACATCGCCACCTTCCACCTGGGCCGGGCCAGCGCGGGCGGCGACGCCGTGTGCCTCGTCTCCGTCGATGAGCCGGTGCAGGAAGATGTGCTAACCCTGGTCCGAAACCTGCCGCTGGTGATGCAGGCGACGCCGTTGTCCTTCTGACCCGGCCGGAGACATCCCATGCGCATTATTCCGTATTACGCCGCCGCGCTTGCGTTTCTATTCATCTTTTTGTCCTATCGCGTGATCACCGGGCGGCGGAATAACAAGATTTCGCTGGGCGCGGGCGGCAATCCGGCGATGGAGCGGCTGGTGCGCGTCCACGCCAATTTCGCCGAATACACCCCGTTCGCGCTGATCCTGTTGGGCATGGCCGAGCTTCGCGGCGCGGCACCGTGGCTGCTGCACGGGCTCGGTGTGGGGTTGGTGGCGGGCCGGGCGGCGCATGCGTTCGGGGTGTCGCGGACGCCGGAGAATTTCCGGTTCCGGATCGCGGGGATGATGCTGACCTTCGGCGTGCTGACGGTGGCGGCGCTGGCGCTGGTTGCCACCTGATCTCTCGGGTAGAACCCCCGCATGACCGACGATCTTCCGCCCCACCCCGCGTTGCTGCCGTCCGGCCTGCGTGACCTGTTGCCGCCCGAGGCCGAGACGGAGGCCGCGGCCGTCGCGGCGCTTATGGCCGTGTTCGCCTCACATGGTTATCAGCGGGTAAAGCCGCCGCTGCTGGAGTTCGAGGATGGGCTGCTGACCGGTGCGGGTGCCGCCATCACGGACCAGACGTTTCGCGTGATGGACCCGGACACGCACCGGATGATGGGCCTGCGTGCCGATATGACGCCGCAGGTGGCGCGGATCGCGTCCTCCCGTATGGCCGCGCAGCCCCGGCCGCTGCGGCTGTCCTATGCCGGGCAGTGCCTGCGTGTGCGGGCCGTGGCGCCGATGCCGGACCGGCAATTGGCGCAGGCGGGGATAGAGCTGATCGGCGCGGACAGCCCGGACGCGGACGCGGAAACGGTGCTGGTGGCCGCCGAGGCGCTGGCCGCGTTGGGGCTGACGCGCATCAGCGTCGATCTGACGATGCCGCCCTTGGCCCCCGCGTTGCTGGACGCCGCCGGGTTGACGGGGGCGGCGCGGCAGACGATGACCCGCGCGCTGGACCGCAAGGACGCGGCCGTGGTGGCGGCGCAGGGTGGGCCGATCGCGCCGTTGCTAACGCAGTTGTTGTTGGTCGCTGGCCCCGCGGACACCGCTCTCGATGCGCTGGCCCGGCTTGATCTCCCACCGGCCGCGGCGGCGTTGTGCGACCGCTTGCGCGCGACGGTCGTGGCCATTCGGTGCCGGGCGCCGTCGCTCCGCCTCACGTTGGATCCGATCGAATTTCGTGGTTTCCGCTATCATACCGGTGTTTGCGCGACGATTTACGCGCCGGGCCGGCACGAGGAATTGGGCCGTGGCGGGCGGTATGTGTCCGGGGATGAGCCCGCGACCGGCATCACGCTGTTTCCGGATGCGGTGCTGCGCGCCTGCCCGGTGGCGGCACCCCGTCCGCGCGCGTTCCTGCCGCACGGAACGGCGCCCGATATTGCGGCGCAACTGCGACATCAGGGTTTCGCCACGGTTGCGGCGCTCACGGATCATGACGACGCCGCCCGGCTCGGCTGCAGCCACACAGTGCGGGACGGTCAGGCCGTACCGGTTTCGGGAGATTAACTTTGGGTAACGTTGCGGTCATCGGCGCGCAGTGGGGCGACGAGGGTAAGGGTAAGGTCGTCGATTGGCTGGCGAGCCGGGCGGAGATCGTCGTGCGGTTCCAGGGCGGGCATAACGCCGGGCACACGCTGGTGGTGGGCAACGAGACATATAAGCTGTCGCTGCTGCCGAGCGGCCTGGTGCGGGGCAAGCTGGGCATCATCGGCAACGGTGTGGTGATCGACCCGGTGGCGCTGTTCGCCGAGATCGACCGGGTGGCGGCGCAGGGTCTGAAGGTCACGCCGAACACTTTGCGGATCGCCGAGAACGCCACGCTGATTTTGCCGGTGCATGCCGCACTGGACCGCGCGCGGGAGGCGGCGAAGGGGGAGCGCAAGATCGGCACCACGGGCCGCGGCATCGGCCCGGCCTATGAGGATAAGGTCGGCCGCCGGGCGATCCGGGCGTGCGATCTGGCGGAGCCGGAGACGCTATCGGCCAAGCTCGATGATCTATTGTTGCATCACAAT
>JAYVOF010000049.1:0-16491 GCA_043758105.1 Rhodospirillales bacterium
GACTGGGACGGCCAAAAACGGTGGGCTGAAGCCCACCCTACGATTTGCTAAATTAGGGGTGCGCGTGGAACTCCACCCTCACCCCGGCCCTCTCCCGCCAGCGGGAGAGGCGGAAGACATTGCGGCGTTCATGGCGCGGACCCCGGCGGCGGGTCCGTCCGGATGCGACCAGACGGCGCTGACCACCGCCAAGAACCCGGCGCCCGCTTGCACCAGCGGCGCACAGTTCTCCGCCGTGATCCCGCCGATGGCGACGCAGGGTAGCTCCATCAATTCGGACCACCAGGTCAATAGCTCCGGCTCGGCGCTGATCGGCGCGTCCTTGGTCGTGGTGGGGAAGAACGCGCCGAACGCCACGTAATCCGCCCCGGCCTCCCCCGCCCGCATCGCCAGGTCCCGGCTGTCATGGCAGGTGACGCCGAGGGTCAGATCGCCCAGCATCGCCCGGGCCGCGGTCGCGTCCAGGTCTTCCTGACCGACATGGGCACCATCCGCCCCGGTGGCGCGCACCAAATCGGCCCGGTCATTCAACAGGAACGCCACGCCCCGGCTTTGCACGACCGGGCGCAGCGCGTCGATCGTGCGGCGCCAAATGTCGTCATCGGCGTCCTTGAGCCGCAGCTGCACCGCCGCCACGTCCCCCGCATCCAGCGCCCGGGCCAGCGTGTCGGCGAACGCCGGCCCGGCGGTGGTGGGGGTGATCAGATACAGGCGGCAGGGGTCGGTCATACGCGAGCCCCGTCATCACGAGCCCCGCTTCGGGCGTGGCGATCCAGGGGCGGCAAGCCGGCGTGTCGCCCCTGGATTGCTTCGGCCAAGCGGCCTCGCAATGACGTCACGCCTGGTAGATCGAAATGATCTTCGCCAGCATCGCCAGCGCCTCGGCACGCGGGCGCTGGAAAGTGTTGCGGCCGATGATGCTGCCGTTGGCGCCACCGTCATGGATGCCCTGGATGCCGGCGTAGAGCGCGTCCAGATCACCGCCGAACTCACCGCCCGAGAAGATCACGATCCGCCGTCCGTCGAAGCAGCATTGCACCACGTGCGCAACGCGCGCGGCCAGGGTGCTGATGTCGATGTTCTGCGTGGCATAGGTCTTCTTCGCGGCCTCCAGGCTCACCACGGCGGTCGGCGGCTTGACCTTGATGATGTGCGCACCCAGCAGCGCCGCCATATGCGCGGCGTAGGCGCAGATATCGACCGCCGTCTCGGCCGCCTTGTCCAAATCCGGGCCGCGCGGATAGCTCCAGACCACGACGGCCAGGCCCACGGACTTCGCCTCCTCCGCCAGCTCCCGCAATTCCTCCATCTGGTCGAACGCGTATTCGCTGCCGGGATAGATGGTGAAGCCGATGGCCGAACAGCCCAGGCGCAGCGCGTCCGACACCGACCCGGTGACGGCCTGATCCTTGCTGGTGGCCAAGCTGTTGCTGCTGTTCAGCTTCAGGATGGTCGGGATCGACCCGGCGAACGTGCCGGACGCCGCCTCCAGCATGCCGAGCGGCGCGGCGTAGGCGTTGAGCCCGGCCTCGAGCGCCAGGGAGAAATGATAATGCGGGTCATAGCCGGCCGGGTTGGGGGCGAAGCTGCGCGCCGGGCCGTGCTCGAACCCCTGGTCCACCGGCAGGATCACCAGCTTGCCCGTGCCGGACAGCTTACCGGCCATCATCATGCGGGCGAGCTGACCCTTGGTGCCGGGATTGTCGCTTTCGTAATTATCAAGGATCGCCTTGACCTTGGGGGTGACTTGCATGGGAAGTGCCTCCTGAAGATGGGGCCGGGTTAGCCGATCCGAGCCAGGTGGCCAAGTGCCGGGCCGCGCCGTATTCGGCCAAATCGAGGGCGGGCGGACGCTCTGGCAGTACCAGAGCCCCCTGCCGCACCGCCCGCTCTGCCACATCATCCCAGGCCGGGCAGGGGACCAGGACCATGACGCGGCAGCCGATGGAAAGCGCCTCCAGCACGCGGCCGGGTGAGTCGCCGCAATCCAGGATGTCCGCGCAGCCGGGGGCATAGGCCATCAACGCGCGCCACCAGCCGCACCCGGCATAGGCGGCGGCGTTCGGTCCCGACAGCAGCGTCACCGGCCGGCCTAGGCCGGTCGCCAGCCGGACATGCGGTAGGCCATGCACGGTGACGACGGGGTGCGGGGGCCGGTTCATGCTTGACCTTCAACCGGTTGCAAGGCTTCTGTTAATCCCGGAACGTAACTCTTGGAAGGAGTCCCGGTGCCCCACGACGACGCGCCCGACCACGACCAGGACGCCATGACCCGCATCGAGGCCGCGCTGGAGCGCATCGCGCAGCGTCCGGCCCCGCCGGTCGTAAGCTCAGCCAAGCCCGAGGTGGCGGCGCGGCTCGACACGCTCATCACCACCCTGCGCACCGCGCTGGACGCATAAGGACTGCCCGGATGGCCCAGCTTACCTTCAAGATCAACGGCTATTCCTACACGCTGGGCTGTGCCGACGGCGAGGAGGCGCATCTGCAGGCCATGGTCGATGAGGTCGATGTCCGGGTCGGCAAGGTGAAGGCGCTGGGCAGTCAGAGCGGCGAGGGCCGGCTGCTGGTGCAGGCGGCGCTGCTGATGGCGGATGAGCTGCATGATCTGCGGCTCGAACTGGACGGGATCCGCGCCGGCAAGGCGGCGAGTGCGGAGGATAAGCGGCTGCAGGCCCGGCTCGCCAAGGCGGCGGCGCGCGCGGAGGCGATTGCGACCGAGGCGGAGCCACACTAAGTATGCAGGGCGGGGCTGCCCGGTTCGTCAGGCACTTCACCCCCGGGGCCAATAAGCACTCTCCCGGGAGCTGGCTCTGTCAAGATCGTGGTCTTGGTAACCGGTGCCCACCTGCGCAAGCAGGCTTCGGGAGGGTGAGACGCCAACGGCCAGGGCGGCTCCGCACTTGAACAAGGCCGAGATGCGTGCGGCGGCGATTGCGCTCCGCGCGGGCCTCGATCCCGCCTGGGGTGAGGCGCTGACCGAACTGGTGCTGGCGCGGCATCCCCCGGTGCCCGGCGAAATTTGGGCCGGGTATTGGCCGATCGGGACCGAAATCGACATCCGCCCCTTGCTGCATCGGCTGGCCGCGAATGGTCCCGTTCTGCTGCCGGTCACGCCGCCGCGGGGTCAGCCCCTGATTTTCCGCCGCTGGGAACCCGGCGATGTTTTGCAATCCGAGCGCTTCGGCACGTCTGCGCCGGCGGGCGAGTTGATGGTGCCCGACGTGATCCTCGTGCCGCTCCTCGCGTTTGACGCGCGCGGTGGCCGGCTCGGCTATGGTGCCGGGTATTACGACCGGACGCTGGCCGCGTTACCGGGCCGGCGGACGATCGGCTGTGCGTTCGCGGCGCAACAGGTGACGCGCGTGCCGATGGATGAAAACGATGTCCGCATGGACGCCATTGCGACTGAGCGGGAGGTTTTGTTTTTCAGGGAATGATCGTTGTGATAGCAGCGGCCGCAGGCAGTGACCCGCTGTCATTAACCGTCATTGCGAGCCGCTTAGCGAAGCAATCCAGGGGCCGCGAGCTTTTATGGCCCCTGGATTGCTTCGCCGCCAAGTGGCGTCTCGCAATGACGATGATTACCCGACCATCCGAAGTGTCGTCTGCAGGTGTTCGGCCAGCTCGGCCCGGCGGTAGGGCTTGGTGAGGATGGGGATGTTGGCCGGGATGCGGTGTTCGCCTGTGAGGACGTCGTTGGTGTAGCCCGAGGTGAGCAGCACGCGGAGGCCTGGGCGCACGCGTCCGGCTTCGGCGGCCAGCTCCACACCGTTCATGCCGCCGGGCATGACGATGTCGGAGAATAGGACGTCGAACGCGCTCTGACCGCGGAGTAGGTCCAGCGCCTCGGCCGCGTCCCGGGCGGCGACGACCTGATAGCCGAGGTCGGCCAGGTTTTCGACGACGGCGGACAGGACATCCGGGTCGTCTTCTACCGCGAGCACGGTTTCACCGGCTGTGGCCCGGCGCGGCACGGCCGCAAGGCTGGTGCGTGCCGCTGCGATGGCCGAAACCGGGGCCGGGGCACTGTCTGCCCGCGGCAGCCAGATTTCGACCGTGGTGCCATGACCCGGCAACGACGCGATCTCGACCGTGCCGCCGGCGGCGTGCGCGAATCCATGCACCTGGCTGAGGCCGAGGCCGGAGCCGCGGCCGAATTCCTTGGTGGTGAAGAACGGCTCGAACATCTGCGCCCGGGTTGCGGCGTCCATACCAACGCCGTTATCGGTGACGGCGACCACGATATAGGAACCGCCGGCGAGCCCGGGGATCCCATCCTTAGCCGGCATTTCCGGCCGGGTGACGTTGCGGGTCGTGACGGCGATTTGGCCGCCCTGGGATTGGACCGCATCCCGGGCGTTGACGACGAGGTTCAGCACGGCCGCTTCGAACTCACCAGGGTCGATCCGCACCGGGTGCAGCGCTGGGTGCAGCGTGAAGGCGATATCGATCGTCTCATTGACCGCGCGGCGGGCCAGGAGCTCGAAATCGAGCAGGATGGCATTCGGGTTCACCGTCTCGGGCCGCAAATCCTGCCGGCGGGCGAAGGTCAGCATCTGCCGGGTCAGCCGCGCGCCGCGCTCGGCCGCGTCCATTCCAGCCGCCGACATCCGCAGGACGCGCTGCCGGTCATCCGGGCGGCGGCGGATCATGTCGAAGGCGCTCGTCATGACCATAAGCAAGTTGTTGAAATCATGCGCAACGCCGCCGGTCAGACGGCCGATGGCCTCCATTTTCTGCACCTGGCGCAGTGATGCCTCCACCCGCGCCACGTCCTCGACCGCGGCCTCCGCCCGGGCGCGCAGGGCGTCAACCTCATGCAGATAGGCCCTCAGGATGACGAACGCCGAGACCACGGCTTCAATCCGGCCGCCATACCATCCGATCGACCCCCGCGCGCCCCCGGCCAGGGTTAGACAATTGTCGAGGATCAATAGAAACAATGAAACGCCGATCCACAGCTCGAGGACCGTCCGCCGTTGCCGCGTCATGCGCCACACCAGCGCGAGTGCCGCGGCCGTGACAAGCTGTAACCCGAGCCCCACGCCTGAGCGGGTTACGTCCGAATAATCATCCCCGGTCACCTGATGCGGGAGCCAGGGCAGCCCGGCGGTGCAGGCCAGGGCGGTGAGGCCAGCGGCGGAGAGGGCGATCAGCGCCGCCACCGCCGCAGCCCTGCGTCCCACGACGACCGGTTCGCCGCGGAGCGTCAGGGCATAGGCCATTGCGCACACCGGCGGCCCCAAGTGCCAGAACATCCAAAGCCACGTCGTCGTCTCCGGCCCCGCGCCCAGTATGCGAGCGCCTCCTAATAGAACGGGAAAGCTCAGCAACTGCAGCATGACGATCGCCACGGTGTAGAGCGTGCCCGCCGCAATGAGCAGCAGCGGCAGCGAGCGTGAGCGGAAGAATTGCGCAAACAGCACCCAGGCGCTCAGGCCATAGGCGCTGATCAATGCCGTTTGATCGATCAGGATGAAACCGGGCAGAACCGGACCGGGCCGGGCCGCGATGGTCATCAGGCCGCCGGTGGTCACGGTGGCCATGAGGCACAGCACCAGCGCCGCCTGCCGCGGCCCGGCTGCGGACGCTTCAGTCGCGACGGTCGCTGATCGATGGCCGGTGCCTGATGACATCGCTTCATCCTAAGGGTTCACCTAAAAACCCGAGATTAAGCGATTAGCACATTTTGCAGGGTAAATGCGAATTAAATACACGTCATACGGGTATTCTAGAAAGTGTCACAACCAAAGTTCGGCTGAGGTTTACGGAGCCCCCAGCAAGGCGCGCTTCAACTCCTCCGAAGGCGGGGTCGGGCCGATGAACCCGGATAGGAGGCGGAGGCCCAAATCCGGGTTGGCATAGTCCCCGACCGACTTGTTATTCACGAGCACGCGCACATCCCTCGGCGTGACGACATAGGTCAGCGTGTCGCCGACGGCCATGGCGGGGGTGGCGGCGATCATGTGTTCGAAATCCGCCGCGTCCGCCGCGTTGCAGCCGCCCTGGCCGCAATTGCGTTGTTCGCCCTCCCGGTAATGCTTTTCGATATCGGATTTGGACGCCGCGTGCAGAAATTGCAGTAGGATGACCTTCGGCCCGGCCGACGACAAAATCTCTCGCGGATCGTCGCTTTTCTGTCCGACATAGAGTGCTGCGGCATAGACCTTGACCTGGAACACCGTGAGCGTGCGGAGCCCGATGCCGTTCAGCACGAGAGACCGCCCGCCGACTGGATACGTGTCGGGCAGCGTCGCACCGCCGAGTGTGGCCGCGCGCCCAGGTGCCACTGTCCCGGTCAGCGCCATCATCAACACGACCCCGCACCACGCCCGCCACACTTTCATCCGATCCTCCCTGGAATTGAGCTATAATGCTCCGATGGCTCGCCGGTTGCGTGATGGCGCTGCCAAAATAGGGCGTCGGGCCAGTGGTTTTTCTGCGCGACATAGGCCCATTCTTGAGGCCGATCGCCGGACCGGCGCGCTCGTACCACCTGGATCTCCACACCGACCGGCTCGCGATCACGGGGAATACCGGGGCCGGTATTATGCCGGTTCGAGCACGCGGGGACGCAAGCCCGGATCGGGGCGCAAATCCATCAGCTCCGGCCGCAAGCAGGGCGGGAGCGGGCGGTGGGAGGGTGAGTCGTTGCGCGGGGGCGTAACCGGGTCCGGATCGCGCGGCCGGTCGTCCCCACCACCGCGATAGCGCCGGAGCACGATCAGCTCCCGGACTGCGAGCGCCAGCAACACACCATGCGTGGTGATCCCGCTGAGGATGACCATAGTGCCTGGTTCCACGACGCGCCCCCTTCCGTGAGGCGACAACGGTAAAGCCGCTCGGGCCCGTTTGGCAAGCATCCCGTACATCACGAAACGCTTGGTTACGCGGCGATCACGCGCTGCGTCTGTTCACCGAGGCCGGCGATGCCCAGCCGCATGGTCTGACCGCCGCGAAGGAACACCGGGTCCGGCTTCATGCCCATACCCACCCCCGGCGGCGTGCCCGTCGTGATGATGTCCCCGGCGTGCAACGTCATGAAATGGCTGACATAGCTCACGAGCTTCTTCACGCCGAAGATCATGGTCTTGGTGCTGCCGTCCTGCATGCGGGTGCCGTCCACATCCAGCCACATGTGCAGGTTCTGCGGATCCGGTACCTCGTCCGTCGTGACCAGCCACGGGCCGGTCGGGCCGAACGTGTCGCAGCCCTTGCCCTTGTCCCACGTGCCGCCGCGTTCCAGCTGGTATTCCCGCTCGCTTACATCGTTCACGATACAATATCCGGCGACGTGCGCCATGGCGTCGTGTTCGGGCACATAGGTCGCGGGCGCGCCGATGACGATCGCAAGCTCGATCTCCCAATCGGTCTTTTTGGACCCGCGAGGAATGCGCACCGGGTCGTTGGGGCCCTGGAACGCGCCGAGCGCCTTGAGGAAGATGATCGGCTCCTTCGGGATCGGCATCCCCGCCTCCGCCGCGTGGTCGGCATAATTGAGGCCGATGCAGACGAAGTTGATGGGCCGCGGCACGCACGGGCCGATACGTCCGGCGGCGGCGATCGGCAGGTCCATCGGGTTCACCGCGCGCAGGCGATCGAGCCCGGCAGGAGACAGGGCAGCGGCATTGAAGTCACGGATGACGCCCGATAGGTCCCGGATCGTGCCGTCGATCGCCATGATCGCCGGCTTTTCGTGCCCAGCTTCGCCGACGCGGAGTAGTTTCATGGGTTGCTCCTAAAGGGTCCAGCCGCCGTCGATCACCATGGCCTGGCCGGTGACGAATTGCGATTCGTCGGACGCCAAATACACCAGCAGCGGCGCGATCTCCTCGGGGGTGGCCAGCCGTCCCATCGCCTGGCGCGCGATGAATGCGGCGCGCGCGGCCTCGATCGACCCGGCGTTGGCCGCGTTGGCGGCGATGCGGTTATCGAGGCTGGGCGTTTGCACCGTGCCCGGACACACCGCGTTGCAGCGGATGCCCTTGGTCACGTAATCGGCCGCGACCGATTTGGTGAGCCCGATCACTGCGGCCTTCGTCGTGCCATAGACGAACCGGTTCGGCGCGCCTTTGATACTGCTGGCCGCACTCGCCATGTTGATGATCGACCCGCCGCCGGCCGCGAGCATGCCCGGCAGGACGGCGCGGATCATGCTGAATTGGCTGCGCACATTCAGCGCGAAGGCGAAATCCCACTCCGCGTCGGTCGCCTCCAGCACCGTGCCCTGGTGCACGAAGCCGGCGCAGTTGAACAGGATGTGGACCGGCCCGGCCGCCGCCACGACGGACGCGATCGCCGCCGGGTCGGTCACGTCCAGCCGGCAGGGGACGATGTTGGGGTCGGTGAAATCGAGCTTCGCCTCGTTGATGTCGGTCGCGATCACTGTCGCACCCTCGGCCGCGAATGCCACCGCGGTGGCGCGGCCGATGCCCTGGGCGGCGGCAGTGATGAACGCGGTCTTACCGGTCAGGCGTGCCATGGTAACCCTTAATGCGAATGCCGGGACTCGCCCCGGGTTTCGACGATGTTGAGATACAGCGTTGCCGGCTCGAGGCAGGCGCCGGTGCCGTGCTGGCCGACCATGCTGCGGGAAATTTCTTCCCACGGCGTCATATTCGGCAACACCGGCGCGTGCCACGCGGCGCGGCGGGCGGCGAGCTCGTCCGCCGGGATCAGCACATCGACGGCGCGGGTATTAAGGTCGATCCGCAGCCGGTCGCCGGTGTGCAGCAACGCCAACCCGCCGCCGATCGCCGCCTCGGGCGAGATGTTGAGGATGCTGGGCGAGCCGGAGGTGCCGGATTGCCGCCCGTCCCCCATGGTCGGCAGCGCGTTGATCCCAGCCTTGAGCAACGCTGCGGGCGGCTGCATGTTCACCACCTCCGCCCCGCCGGGGTAGCCGACCGGGCCGCAATTGCGCACCACTAATATAGAGTGTGCGTCCGCACCCAGGGCCGGGTCCTCGATCCGGTGATGATAATCCTCCGGCCCTTCGAACACGATGGCCCGGCCCTCGAACACGTTGGGGGCGGCGGGGTCACTTAGGAAGCGGGCGCGGAATTCGGGGTCGATCACGCTCATCTTCATGATGGCGCTGTCGAACAGATTGCCGGACAGCACGACGAACCCGGCGCTTTCCTTCAGCGGATTGGCGTAGGCACGGATGACTTCGCGGTCCGGGGGCGGTGCTTTTACCGCGAGGTTGTCGGCCAGCGTGCGCCCCGTCACGGTCATGACGGTGCCGTCCAGCTTACCGGCGCCCATCAGCTCCCGCAGCACGGCCGGCACGCCGCCGGCGCGGAAAAACGCCTCACCAAGGAACTGCCCGGCCGGCTGCACATCCGTCAATAGCGGGATGTCCGCCCCCATGCGCTGCCAATCGGCCAGCGTGTGGTCCACCCCCATGTGCCGGGCGATGGCGATCATCGAGATCGGGCAGTTGGAGCTGGCACCCAGTGCGGCGGCGGCCACCACGGCGTTGTCGAAGGCCGGTTTGGTCATGATGTCGGACGGGCGCAAATTCTCCCGCACCATCTCCACGATGCGGGTCCCGGTATGATAGGCCATCCAGCCGCGTTCCTTGTGCGGCCCGGGGATGGCGGCGCAGCCGGGCAGGGACATGCCCAGCGCCTCCGCCAGTGAATTCATGCTGAGCGCGGTGCCCATGGTGTTGCAGTGCCCGGCGCTACCGGCCGACGCCGCCACCATGTCGATGAATTCGGCGTAGTCGATCCGCTCCTCCGCCAGCAGCTTCCGCGCCTCCCACACCACGGTGCCGGACCCGGCGAGCTTACCGCCATACCAGCCGTCCAGCATGGGGCCGCCCGACAGCACGATGGCCGGGATATTGACCGTGGCCGCCCCCATCAGCACCGCCGGCACCGTCTTGTCACACCCGGCCGTCAGCACGACGCCGTCCAGCGGATAGCCGTGCAGCACCTCCACCAGGCTCAGATACGCGAGGTTCCGGTCGAGTGCGGCGGTGGGCCGCTTACCGGTTTCCTGGATGGGATGGATGGGGAATTCGAGCGGCACACCCCCCCGATCCCGGATGCCATCCCGCACGCGGGTGGCGAGCTGCACGAGGTGGCGGTTGCACGGGCTAAGATCGCTGCCGGTTTGGGCGATGCCGATGATGGGCCGGCCGGATTGCAGCTCGCCCCGGGTCAGGCCGAAATTCATGTACCGCTCGAGATAGAGCGCGGTCATGCCGGGCTCTGTGGGATCATCGAACCACCGCCGGCTACGCAGCGGGCGATGCGGGGAGGCGTCGGGCATGGGTGCTTCCTGCGGGCGGCGGACCCAAGGGTGTGCGGGGGGGACGGGTGTGTCAATAACCCGCCCAGGAACGCGCCTGACTCTGGAGCGGTAAGCTCTACCCGAAACGGACCCGGCGCAGGGCAATCGCTGTTAGGCCGGCGGCCACTAGAGCAAGGGTGGCGGGTTCGGGTATTGGCGCGGGAATCGGCGGGTCCAGGATGGTGATCCCGGTGGTGCCGTTGCCGAGGTCCTGCAGGAAGGCGAAGGCGGCGTTCGTCGTGGTGGTGCGCGGCACGGTCGCGGTAAACGACAGCGGCTGTGCGCCGGTGATGGCGTCGGCCGGGCCGCCGGTATCGATCAGTTCGACGTAGGCTGCGACCGTGCCGTTGCCATACAGGCCCGCGCCGGAAATGGCGGCGGTTGTGGTCTCGACCGCCACCCAGCCGGCCGGCAGCGTGGTGAATTGCAGGTCACCGGCGGCGTATTCTGGCAGCTCGAACGCGATGATGTCGGGGAACCCGGTCGGAACGTGGACCGTGTATTGCAGGGTTTTGAGCCCGGTCGTCCCGCTAATGGTCACAGGGGCGAGGAACACCAACGCGGCCGCGCGCAGCCCGGCCTCCGGCACCAGCAGCGCGGCCGCAAGCAACGCTCCGCCGCGCAGCAACTTTGCCACGCGTTTGCATTCCAGCATAAAAAGTCTCTGTTTTGCGACTCTTATGGACACCTTTTCACAGAAATGGGAGCACGACTAGAGGTTTGTAGCTTTTATTGCCTAATGTGCGCTTCTGTTAGCGTTCCTTGACAAGGGCTGTCCGGTGTCACGGCCCCGACGCGGCATTAGACGGAGTAATTGGTATTGCTGTGCTCCGGCTTGGGTTCCCCCACAGAAACTTCCCGGACAGAAAGGAGACCCAACCCAGCGCCGCGCCGGCATGACGTAACACCTGAAACGTAAACGGCTCGATCACCGCTGCCAGCACCGCCCAGCCTAGATGCACCCGCGCCCCCTGACCCAGCCAGCGGCGATACAGCATCAGCGACCATAGATAAAACGTCAGGTCCAAGACGATCTTGGCCAGGATCACCCCGGCCACCGGCCCGGCAAACCCATGCGCCAGCGCCAGCGCCAGCAGTGCGATGCTCGTCAGGCCATAGATCGGCTGCATCGTGTCCAGCGCCTTCACCGGCAGCATCCGGGTGCCGAGCCGCCCATAGGCCGGCGCCCCGATCATGTGCCGGTACCAAAGCTGCGTCTGCAGAAAGCCACCGAACCACCGCCGCCGCTGCCGCATGAACGCAGCGAGCGTGCCGGGTGCCTCCGTCCGCGCCTGCGCGCCGCCCACCACCGCGGTCCGCCAGACCTCACCCCGCCGCACCGCCATATCGCGCAGCCGATGCGTCAGCTCGTAATCTTCCACCAGGCAATCCGGGTCGAACCCACCGACCTCCAGCACCGGTGCCCGGCGATACGCCGCGAAGGCGCCGGAGATCAGCAATAGCCCGTCCTGCCGCGCCCAGGCATAACGGGAGAGGAAGTTCCGCATATACTCATAGGTCTGAAACCATTGGAAAAACCGCCCGCTGACGGTCGGCGCGCAGACGGGGAACAGCACGCCGGTCGCGGCCACGAGCGCCGGGTCCGCCGCAAACGCCTGCTGCATCGCCAGTAGCGCCCCCGGCTCCAGCAGCGTATCGGCATCAACCGTCAGCACCAGCTCATCCGTCATCTGCGCCAGCGCGGTGTTCAGCGCCCGCGCCTTCCCCCCGCGTGGCAGCCGGAGCCAGCGAAGCGGCCCGGCGGCCCCCGGCACCAGCCCGTAGCGGTTTCCGAGCAACGCGGCGGTGCCATCATCCGAACCATCGTCGGCGATCACGATTACATCCGGCGGCGGCGATTGCCGGGCCAGTGCTGCCAGCGTTGCCGGCAGACTCGCGGCCTCGTTCCGTGCGGCAATGATCACGCCGAGGCCAGGGAGCGGTCCCACCGGCGCCGGCACCGGCCGGACGCGCGCCAGCGGCAACGTCTGCACGAATACGAACACCACCAACGCGGTGTCATAGAACACGTAGGCGAGCCCCACCGACCACGCCAGGATTCCCCCGGTGCCGAACGCCCGCGCGAACAGCAACACCCAGAGCAGCATGACGCCACCATGGATCAACAGCGCCCGCGGCGGCGTGGGCGGCGGCGCGAACCGGGGCGACAGCGTGCGGCGGAGGCTATCGAGGGGGGAGGTGCTGAAGGTCGGCATCGGCCTTGCAAGTGGTTCGCCTGCCCGAATATGCCAGAGTATGAGCGTAACCCTGTCCCATCCCCTCCCGCGCTACACCCGAATCGCCGCCATGCTGCACTGGGTCGTGGCGGTGTTGATCGTGCTCAACGTCGTGCTGGCCTGGGTCGCGGAAGCGTTGCCGGAGGGCTGGATCCGGCCGGGGATCGACCTGCATAAATCGATCGGCATCACCGTGCTGGGCCTGGTTCTCCTCCGCATCCTCTGGCGCATCGCCCATAAGCCGCCGCCCTTGCCCGGCAGCTATGGCCGGCTAGAGCGGCTGGGGGCCCATGCGGCGCACTATCTATTATATGGCTTGATCCTGGCGCTGCCGGTCAGCGGATGGCTGCATGACAGCGCGTTCAAGGACGCGGCGGCGCACCCGCTCGCGCTGTTCTGGCTGATCCCGTGGTTTCGCATCGGCGCGGTCCAACACCTCGATCCCGTCGCGAAGGAGGCGGCGCATAGTCAGTTCTACGCGCTGCACGCCTGGTCCGGCTACGCACTCTATGCCCTGCTGGCGCTGCACATCCTGGGCGCGCTCAAGCATCAATGGGACGGTCATGCGGAGCTGCAGCGGATGCGGGTGGGGCGCGTCTGAGATACCACAGGCCCACGAATGTCGCGGCAAAGCCGGACGCCGCCCCCACGCCCAGCGCCCAGCGCGGCCCGAACCGGTCGGCGACCCATCCCACCACGGGGGCCCCCAGCGGGGTGCAGCCGAGGATGATCGCCAGGCGTATCGCCATCACGCGCCCGCGCATTACCGGGTCGGTCGTGAGCTGCATCAGGCTGTTGGACGAATTGGTGACCGTCAACGCCGACACGCCGACCAACACCAGCAGCGCGCCAAACACCCACACATTGGGCGCCACCGCAGCCAGCCCGAGCCCCACGCCGAACAACGCCGAGCCGCCGATCAGGTCCCGTAGCCGCGGACGGTCCCGCCCCGCCGCCCGTAACGCCCCGGCGATAGTGCCGATCGCCATGGCGGACGTCAGCGCGCCATACAGGGTGGCACCCACATGGAATACGCGTGTGGCCATCGTGGAGATGAAAATCTGGAAATTGAGCCCGAACGTGCCGATCAGGAACAGCATCCACAGCATCACCAGCAGGTCCGGCCGGCGGCGCACGTAACGGAACCCTTCGATCAAGCTGCCGCGGTTGCGCACCGCGCGCGGCCCGGTGCGCAACCGGCCGCCGCGTAACGCCACCAGTGACACCAGCACCGCCGCGAACGACGCCCCGTTCACCACGAACGCCCACCCGGTGCCGACGGACGCGATCAACACCCCCGCCGCCGCCGGGCCGACCATGCGGGCGGCGTTGAACGAGGTGGAATTCAGCGCGACCGCATTGGACAGCAGGCTGTCCGGCACCAGCTCGGCCACGAAGATCTGCCGGGCCGGGGCGTCGAACGCGGCGGCGCAGCCGGAGGCGAAGGCGAACACATAGACGTGCCACAACTGCACCGCGCCACCGAGCGTCAGCAGGCCGAGCCCCAGCGCCAACACCCCCAGCGCCGCCTGCGTCACCATCAATAAGCTCCGCCGGTCGAGATAATCCGCGGCGAACCCGGTGAACGGCAGCAACAGGAGCTGCGGCCCGAATTGCAGGCTCATGACCACACCGACTGCCGAGGCGCTATGCGGCGTAAGCTCCGTCAGCACGAGCCAATCCTGGGCGGTGCGCTGCATCCAGGTGCCGATGTTGGAGACGAGCGCACCCGCGGCCCACACGCGGTAGGCCGGGACGGTAAGCGAGCGGAATGAGTTCACGAATGGTTAACGTGGCGCAAAAAGTAACCACCCACGCATCCGCGCGCGCGCGGCGTCCGGTATGGTAAATTGATCCTGTCTCAAGGCGATGCCGGACCATAACGACTGGGTCAGGCGAGCGGAACTGCGGGTCAGGTTTGATCGAGCGCCCGCTTCCGCTCCGCCGCGGCAGCTTGGTTCTTCTCGACATCCGTCCCTGTCGTGCCCGCGGCCGCTGGCGGCGTTACGGGTGGTGCCGCTGGCGGCGTTACGGGTGGCACTGGGGCGGTCCCCGGCTTGGCTGGCGCGTTCATCGCCTCCGCTTCGGGTCCGGCTTCGCCATAAGCGGAAATGTTTTCGTCGGTCATCAAAGGACAACGTCATGGGGTGAAAACGGTTCATTGTTACCATGCCATACGCCGGGCCCGGCCAAGATGATGCTACAATCAGGCCGCGCGGTAAGCCTGGAACGATGGCCAGACCACGCGTAGCCTGCCGATCGAGCAAGCGGCGGTGTACGAATTTTCTTGGGGCGGCTCGGACTGGCAATTGGGCAAGGTGGACCCTCACTAAGGCGGTGCTATCAGCGGAAAATGGCACCGCACCGTTCGGCCGTCCAGGAGCGGCCTGAGGGCCGGCGGCTCGGTCCGGCACCGGTCTTGGACCTGAAAACAGCGCGTGTGGAACCGGCAGCCCGGCGGCGGGTGGAGTATGCCCGGAATATCGCCGGACAGGGCGATGCGGGGGCGGCGCCGGCTGGGGTCGAGCGCCGGGTTGGCCGAGAGCAGGGCGGCCGTGTACGGATGGGCCGGGGCGGCGAACAGCGCGGCGGTGGGCGCGGTCTCCACGATCTCGGCCAGATACATCACCACCGTTTGCTGACTGATGCGGCGGATCACGTTGAGGTTATGGCTGGACACCAGCACGGTGAGCCCGGCCTGGTGCTGTTCCAGCAGCAGGTTCAGCAGCTCCCCCTGCACCGACACATCGAGCCCCGCCGTTGGTTCGTCCGCGAGCAGCAGCGCCGGGTTGAGGCTCAGGGCGCGCGCCACCGCCACCCGCCGCGCTTGACCGCCGGAAAGCTGGTGCGGGTAGCGGTCGAGCACGCTTTCGCCCAGGCCGAGGCGCCGTAAGATTGGATCGTGAATGGGCTGGTCCTTGGTCCTCTTCGTCATCGCGAGCCGCTTGAAGAGGGGATCCAGGGCCGGCGGGGGCGCTGGTGGCCCCTGGATTGCTTCGCCAAGGGGCTCGCAATCACGGGTTTGCGGCAGGCCATGGATCCGCGCCGGCTCCGCCAGGAGGCGGCGGACGGTCATTCGTGGCGACAGCGAGCCCGGCGCATCCTGCAGCAGCATTTGCACTTGGCGATGAAACGCGAGGCTCCGGTGCCGTTCCGGGGCGATCGGTTCACCCCGGAACAATGCCTGCCCCTCGCTCGGACAGATGAGCCCGGCCATCACCCGCAGCAGCGTGCTCTTGCCCGAGCCGCTTTCGCCCACCAGGCCCGTCACTTGATGCGCGGCGACCGAAAGGCTCACCCGCGCCAGCGCGCGCAGCTGGCCGAACCGCACGGTCACATCTTGCAGCTCGATCATGATGCCTTCCAGCACGCGACCTGCCAGGCGAGCTGCCGTACGGGCTGCTTTTCGGCGCAGCGCGGTTCGGCCAACGGGCAACGGGCGGCGAATAGGCAGCCGGGGGGTGTGTCGGTGGGGTCCGGCACGTCACCTTGAATGGTCACGATGGGGCCGTCATCCTCGAGCTCGCAGGCGATGAGCGCGGCAGTGTAGGGGTGCTTCGGCGCGGCGCACAGGGCGGCGGCCGGGCCGTGTTCCAGCACGGCGCCGGCATACATGACCGCGATGTCGTCACAGAATTGCGCCACCAGCCCCAATTGATGCGAGATGAACAGGATGGAGCCGTGGAATTCGGTCCGCAGGCGGTCGAACAACGCCATGATCCCGGCCTCGACCGTCGCGTCCAGCGCCGTCGTGGGCTCATCGGCCAGCAGCACGTCCGGCTCGGACGCCAGCGCCATCGCGATCATGACGCGCTGCCGCATGCCGCCGGAGAGTTGATGCGGATAGTCGCGCAGCCTGCGCTCCGGATCGGTCATCCGCACCGCTGTCAGCAGCTCGATGGCTTTGCTCCGTGCCGCCGATCGGCTCGCCTTGTGATGAACGAGCAGC
>JAYVOF010000050.1:0-6099 GCA_043758105.1 Rhodospirillales bacterium
CAGAAGGGCCTGCGCAGCATGGAGGTGGGCCTCGCCGGCCTCGATCCCGTGGAGGCACCCGGCGATGGCGGCCCGGACGCCTTCCGCGCGGCGCTGTCGAAGCCAAGCCCGTTTCGCATTCTGATGGCCGCCCAAGCGCTGCGGGCCGGTCTGTCGATCTCCGACATCCACGATGCCTGTAAGTTCGATCCGTGGTTCCTGCGCGAGCTGGAGCGGATCGTGCTGGTTGAACAGGAACTGGCCCGGACGGGCCTACCGGCAGACGCGCTGTCGCTTCGCCGGATCAAGGCGCTCGGCTTTTCGGACCGGCAGCTCGCCCGCATCACGGGCGGGACGGAGGCGGACATCGCCGCCGTGCGCGCCAGGCTCGGCGTGCATCCGGTCTATAAGCGGATCGATACGTGCGCCGGGGAGTTCGCTTCCGCCACGCCCTATATGTATTCGACCTTCGAAGGCGGATTCGGCACCCCGGCCTGTGAAAGCAATCCGACCGACCGGAAGAAGGTCATTATCCTTGGCGGCGGCCCAAATCGTATCGGCCAGGGTATCGAGTTCGATTATTGCTGTGTTCATGCCGCCTATGCTTTGCGGGATGCTGGGTTCGAGACGGTCATGGTCAATTGTAACCCGGAGACCGTCAGCACGGACTACGACACATCGGATCGACTCTATTTCGAACCTCTTACGGCCGAGGATGTGATTGCGCTGGTTCGCAAGGAACAGGAGCAGGGCACCGTACTCGGCTGTATCGTCCAATATGGCGGGCAGACGCCGCTGAACTTGAGCCAGGCGTTGACCGATGCCGGGATCCCGATCCTCGGCACCAGCGCCGACGCGATCGGCCTGGCGGAGGATCGCGAGCGATTTCAGGCGCTGTTGCATAAACTCGGCCTTCTGCAACCCGAAAACGGCATTGCCCGCTCGCTCGCCGAGGCCGAGGCTGTTACCGAACGGGTAGGTTTCCCCGTCGTGATGCGCCCCTCCTTTGTGCTCGGCGGGCGAGCGATGGAGATCGTGCATGACCGCGCCGGGCTGCTTCGCTACATGCGCGGACCCGGGGAGGCCGCGCTTCGCTCTGGCCCGGTGCTGATCGACCGCTATTTGAATGACGCCATCGAGGTTGATGTCGATTGCATCTCAGATGGTGAGACTGTCTATGTGGCTGGCGTGATGGAGCATATCGAGGAGGCTGGGATCCATTCCGGAGACAGCGCCTGTTCGTTGCCGCCCTACTCGCTGTCACCGAGCACGATTACGGAGTTGAAACAACAAACCGAAGAGATGGCCCGGGCCTTGGGCGTCGTCGGTTTGATGAACGTGCAATTCGCCATCAAGGACAACGCCGTGTACGTGCTGGAGGTGAACCCCCGCGCATCGCGCACCGTGCCGTTCGTGGCGAAGGCCACCGGGGTGCCCGTCGCCAAGATCGGCGCCCGCGTCATGGCCGGGGCACGGCTGTCCGAGTTCAAGCTCGATGATGACGCGATCGCCCCGCATGTGGCCGTGAAGGAAGCGGTGTTCCCGTTCGCGCGGTTCACCGGCGTGGACACCATTCTAGGCCCGGAGATGAAATCGACGGGCGAGGTCATGGGGCTGGACGCGTCGTTCGAGCGGGCCTTCGCCAAGGCGCAATTGGGGGCCGGTGTGAAGCTGCCGATGGCCGGCACCGTCCTTCTGTCGGTGCGTGAAAGCGACAAGGTCGGCCTGGTGCCGATGGCCCGGCGGCTGACCGACATGGGATTTTCCATCCTCGCCACCCGCGGCACGGCGCAGCGCATCCGGGACGCCGGGTTGGCGGTCAAACAGGTGAACAAGGTGCTGGAGGGCCGGCCGCATTGCGTGGACGCCATCCGGTCTGGCGAGGTGCAACTGGTGATCAACACGGCCGAATCCGCACAATCGGTGGCCGATAGTTTCGACATCAGACGAAGCGCTCTGTTGCATTCCGTGCCGCATTACACGACCATCGCTGGTGCGAAGGCGGCCGTGCATGCGATTGCGGCGATGAAGGCGGGAACGCTTGAAGTCGCACCGCTGCAGTCCTACTTTCGCGGATCGTTTTAGGCCGCTACTTTGACGTGGGGCGGTCCGCCGCCTGTTGGGGACTTTGAGTTGCAAAAATATCCGATGACCGCACCCGGGTTGCTTCGGCTCGAAGAAGAGCTACGGCACCTGAAATCTGTGGAACGCCCGTCCATCATCCGTGCCATCGCCGAGGCTCGCAGCCACGGGGACCTCAGCGAGAACGCCGAATATCATGCCGCGCGTGAGCGCCAGTCCTTTGTCGAAGGCCGGGTGATCGAGTTGGAGGAGATCGTATCGGCAGCCGAAGTGATCGATCCGTCGTCGCTGTCGGGGGACCATGTAAAATTTGGGGCCCATGTTCGCCTGATGGATGAAGAGACGGACAAGGAGGCGACCTATCAAATCGTCGGTGTGCATGAGGCAGACCTGAAACATCAGCGGCTAAGTATCTCATCACCACTGGCCAAGGCGCTGATTGGGAAGAAGGTCGGTGATACGATTTCGGTGCCGGCACCCGGCGGCGACCGCGCGTATGAGATTCTGAATATTCTATTTCAGTAGCGTCTCGTGATTACGCTATTGGACGTGCAGGCCGCGGGAGAGCGGATCAAGGGGCGCGTCCTCCGCACGCCCTCCCTGCCGTCCGACGTGCTCAGCCGGGCGACAGGCGCGCAGGTCACGCTCAAGCTCGAGAACCTGCAGGCGATCGGCTCGTTCAAAGAACGTGGGGCGGCGAACCGGCTGGCGCTGCTGACGGCGGACGAGCGCGCGCGTGGTGTCGTGGCGATGTCAGCCGGAAATCACGCGCAGGCTGTGGCGCGGCACGCCGGGTTGATCGGGACCCGCGCCACCATCGTCATGCCGCGCTTTACGCCGAGCACGAAAGTGATGCGGACGCGCGACTGGGGTGCCGAGGTCGTATTGTTCGGGGACACGCTGGTCGAGGCGTCGGATCATGCGCAGATGCTCGCCGCACGGGACGGCCTTGTGTTCGTGCATCCCTATAATGACCCGGCCGTGATGGCCGGACAGGGGACGCTTGCGCTGGAATTGCTGGAAGACGCGCCCGCACTGGATGTTCTCGTGATCCCGGTGGGGGGTGGCGGCATGATTTCGGGCTGCGCGGTGGCGGCCGTCGCGATGCGGCCCGGGATCGAGATCATCGGCGTCGAGGTCGCGGCCTATGCCTCTGTCGGCCAGATCCTTGCGGGCCAGCCCGTGGTCACCGGTGGTCCGACCATCGCCGAGGGGATCGCGGTGCATGAGCCGGGTGCGTTGTGTCTCGACGTGATACGCGCCCACGTGACCGAGATGCTGGTGGTGCCGGAGCGCGTGGTGGAGGATGCGATCGCGCTGCTGGCGGAAGGGGCGAAGCAAGTGGCCGAGGGGGCCGGGGCCGCCGGGATCGCCGCGCTGCTGGAGCATCCCGGGCGGTTCAAGGGACGCCGGGTGGGCGTGCCGGTGTGCGGCGGCAACATCGACGGGCGGATTTTGGCGAACGTACTGCTCCGCGGGCTACTGCGTGATGGGCGGCTGCTGCGTTTGAGTATGGACATCCCCGATCGCCCCGGCGTGTTGGCGGATATCGCCGGACGGATTGGTGATTCGGGTGGCAACATTATCGAGGTCGTGCACCAACGGCTGTTCGATGCGCCCAGCGTGCAAGCGGCCGAGCTTGAGCTGATGATCGAGGCGCGGGACCCGGCCCATGCGGATGCGATCACCGCCGCCCTGTCTGACCGATACGTCGTGCGGCGGGTTTAACGTCGCATGACTGGCACGACGGCCTCGGACCGCCGGAAGGGCGGGAGAGTCCAGGGCGGGTCATAGAACCAGACGTAGGGGGCACCGCTCGCCTGCCAGGCCGTCCCTTGTAGCGCGGATACCAACTGGGATTGATATTGAGCCACCGCCTGGGGCGAGGTTGACCCGGCGAATCGCAGCACGGCGACCGTTTCGGCGGGGATTGTCACGAGACGCACATTGTCGTCGATTGGACGGGGCGCGTTTTCTGCGATCACCGTCTTAGGCAAGAAGAAGCGTATCGTTGAGCCGGACTGGCTGACGGGTGCCGTCATGGTCAATGTGACGGCTTGCGCGACCGGCGCGGTCATCGCGATTCGATTGCCGCCCGCATTTCGACCGAAGATATACGCCGCCAAGCGTTTGAACCCCTCACTTCGTGCGGCCATTTCGCCCGCGTCGATCGTGGTTTCAACAGCCAGGCGCGCGTCGTACTGCCGGAATTCCAGCGCTGGCTGCCCATCCCGGCCGATCACGGTGAACGGTGGCTCCTCGGTTCCGCCACGGATGCCGACGACAGAACATGCGCCGACGAGGACGCTCCCGATAAGGGTGGCCATGCGGAGAGACCTCAATGTCAGCGGTCCGGATATGTGAGGGAGGGAGTGATAGGCAGAAAATGGACCTTGCGGGTGAGGCTGTCAGTGATGCCATGACCGCGTGCCAAATTCCAGCGATCTCATCATGGCGCCTTACGTGGTCATGTTGCTCCTGGATCGCTTCGCCAAGCGGCTGCGATGACGGAGAGGACGTCGCCCTCGTTGGCGGGGTTTAGGCGATGGTGTTGATCGAGCCTGCCGATGTCGCTGTGGAGGGTGTTGATGACGATTTTGCCGCGAGGGCCTGTTGCGAGGCCAGGTCTGGCCCGTGATTCTTGTGGCGATTATGGACGGTTTTGTCCAAGCCTTGCGATGTATCCTGCTCTGAGGGGGCCGATTTCAGGGATGTGAGGGCGGATATGGCCAGCGAAACGGCTGCAGCGATCATTATCGAGTTCCAGGGTGGTTGGGACGTCGTTGAACGTCGTCATTGCTACTTCGGGGAAGCTGTCGAGGGGCCAAGAGCGCGCCGATTGCGCCTGGAATGCTTCGCCAAGCGGCTCTCAAGGACGGTCTAAATCGGCGATTGATGACTTGGTTATTGTGTCCCGGACAGACCTGCCGCGATCTGCTCGTTCGTGTGGATGAGGAAATCGAGGTCAGGCTCGGGCGTTTTGAGCTCCCGCTTAACGGCGAGGCCGACCGAAATGATGGAGGCTCGCAGGCGCTCCGGTAGTGGGTTTGCGCCGTCACGTAACAAGTCGATTACCAAGGTCCATAGTTGCTCGTTGTCGGCGATGGCCCTGGTATGGGCCATGCCGCCGAATTCCTTGGCGGAGCGCAATGCGGCATTGGCGCGGCGAAAGATGTCTGCGTCTTTTTCCCGTTGATTTCGATGGGAGGAGGCAGCCTGATAGGCACGTGAGGCCTTTAGGCTGTGCATAGTTCATTCTCGGCCGTGGTGGGGTAGGCTTGCGCATTGGGAGTTGCGGGCGACGGGACCCGGCCCAGGACCGTGTCTTCGTGACGGATGATTCGCCGGGCGAGCTTGAGGGCCTGATAGCATTCATCGGCCTCCGCCGCTTCGATCGAGCGGTCGAGGATTTCACGGGCGAGCGCCGAACTCGTGGCGGCCTTGAAGCGCTCGACGAGTTCACGCGCCGTGGTGAGGCCGACTGCGCGCTCTTCTTCGGTGCCGATATAGGCCGTCTGAAGAGCGAAATAGATTTGGCGTGCCGGACTGTCCGCCTCGTGGGGCGGCATGATTTGCTTGCCGAACAGGAATCGGGCGTGAGCCGTCAGTTCGATCCGGGTCTTGGTACGAAACCGGATTGGGGCTCCGTTGATGACCATCACCTCCCCCTGGCGAAGCTCAAGTACTAAATTAGACATGGCAGGCTCCTTTTTTACGAGACTTAGGCCAGTAAAGGTTTTATACGGAACTTATACTCATTGAGGAAACACGGCGGTGACGGTCACGTCACCGCCGTGTTCTAATTTACTTAAACAGGCTTAGAAGAGCCTGCGGTGCCTGGTTGGCGATCGAGAGTGACTGCGTTCCGAGCTGCTGTTTGATCTGCAGCGACTGAAGATTGGCCGATTCCTTGGCCAGATCGGCATCGACAATGGCGCCGATGCCGGTGTTGAGGCTGTCGATTTTGGCACTGTTGCGGGTGACCGTGGACGTGATCAGGTTGGCGTCCGCGCCCGACTGGTTGAGTTGGTTCAGCAG
>JAYVOF010000051.1:0-6094 GCA_043758105.1 Rhodospirillales bacterium
GTGGCTGTGCCTGGGGCTGGTTCCCGGCTTCGGCTGGGCCTGGGTCATCTTGCAGTTGTTCTTCATGCGCGGCGACCGGGGCGATAGCGCGTATGGCCAGGATCCGCTGTACGATATCGATTGGAGCAACTACGCGGCGTAATAAGTTGTGCGGGAATAAGTTGTGTGGGGCCGGGACCGGGCATAGGGTGCGCGCCGTCGTAACCGTTGGATTTGCCGCATCATGACCTTGACCGCCGCGCGCCTGGACCGGATCAGCCCGAGCCAGACCATCGCCATTTCCAGCAAGGCGCGCGCGCTGAAGGCCGCCGGGCGGGACGTGATCAGCCTGAGCGCCGGGGAGCCCGATTTCGACACGCCGCAGAACGTGAAGGACGCGGCGATCCGCGCGATCCAGGCGGGCGACACGAAATACACCGACGTCGCGGGCACCAAGGCCCTTCGGGAGGCGGTTTCGGCCAAATTCAAGCGGGATAGCGGGCTCGACTATGCACCGGACGAGATCATCGTCTCCACCGGCGGCAAGCAGGTGATCTTCAACGCCATGGTCGCCACCATGAACGCGGGCGACGAGGCGATCATCCCGACGCCGTGCTGGGTGAGCTATCCGGACATCGTGGCGCTGGCGGATGGGACGCCCGTGTTCGTGCCGTGCGGCCAAAACAACGGTTTTAAACTCCGCGCCGAAGACCTCGAAGCGGCGATCACGCCAAAGACCAAGTGGCTGATCCTGAACAGTCCCAACAACCCGACCGGTGCCGCCTATACACGGGCCGAGCTGCGGGCCCTGGCGGACGTGCTGCTGCGCCATCCGAATGTCTGGACCTTGACCGACGATATCTATGAAAAACTCGTCTATGGCGATTTCGAGTTCACGACGCTCGTCGAGGTCGAACCCCGCCTCCGTGACCGCACCATCACCATGAACGGATGCAGCAAGGCGTACGCCATGACTGGCTGGCGCATCGGTTTCGCGGGTGCGCCTAAGGCGATGACGAAGGCGATGGACAAGCTGCAGTCACAAAGCACGTCCAGCACCAGCAGCATCTCCCAGGCCGCCGCGGTCGAGGCGCTGAACGGCCCGCAGGGCTTTATCGGCGAGATGGTCGCGGTCTATCAGGCCCGGCGTGACCTGGTCGTCGCCATGCTGAACCAGGCCCCCGGCATCCACTGCCACACGCCAGAGGGCGCGTTCTACGTGTTCCCGAGCGTCCACGGCTGCATCGGGAAGGTCAGCCGCGCCGGCACGACGATCAACAACGACGAAGACTTCGTCACCGCCCTGCTGGACGAAGAGGGCGTCGCCGCCGTTCACGGTGCCGCCTTCATGTACCCCGGCCATTTCCGCATCAGCTACGCCACGGACACCGAAAGCCTAAAACAGGCGTGCGAACGCATCCAAAACTTCTGCACCGGCCTAAAGTAATGCCTGATCTTCCCCCTCTCCCTCCGGGAGAGGGCGGGGGTGTGGGAAACAGCACGCGCCAGCCCACATTAGCCAAGCGCCTAGCCCGCGCCCCGCTCGCCCCCACCATCGCGATGGCCAACCGCGCCCGCGCCCTACGCGCCCAGGGCATCGACGTCATCTCCCTCACCATCGGCGAACCGGACTTCGCGAGCCCCCCGCACGCCATCGAAGCCGCCTACCAGGCCGCGCTGAACGGCGACACCAAATACCCGCCCAACGACGGCCAACCCGCGCTAAAACACGCGATCCAACGCAAATTCAAACGGGATAACGGCCTCGACTTCGCGCTGGACGAAATCGCCGTCAGCAACGGCGGCAAGCAGACCATCTACAACGCCCTACTGGCCACCCTCGATGACGGCGACGAGGTCATCATCCCCGCCCCTTATTGGGGGGCCTACCCCCTGACCGTCCAACTGATCGGCGGCGAGCCGGTGATCGTGAACTGTCCGCAAAACAACGGCTTCCGCCTCCGTCCCGAAGACCTCGAGGCCGCTATCACTCCCCGCACCAAATGGGTGATCCTGAACAGCCCCAACAACCCCACGGGCGCCGCCTATTCTGCCGATGAAATCCGCGCCTTGGGCGCCGTCCTGCTGCGCCATCCCCATGTGTGGATCATGTCGGACGACATGTATGAGCATCTAGTGTTCGACGGCTTCCAGCACGCGACCATGGCGGCGGTCGAACCCCGCCTGCGTCACCGCACCCTGACCGTGAGCGGCGTGTCCAAAACCTACGCCATGACCGGCTGGCGTATCGGTTTCGCCGCCGGGCCGCGCGCCTTGATCAAGGCCATGGTCACCATACAGAACCACGTTTCCGCCGGGGTCAGCACCGTGGGTCAGGCCGCCGCCGTCGCCGCACTCGATGGCCCGCAAGACGCGGTGCCCGAAATGGCCGCCGCCTATCGCCGGCGCCGTGACCTGGTCGTCACCGCCCTCAACGACGCCCCCGGCCTGTCCTGCCACCAGCCGGAGGGCGCGTTCTACGTCTATCCCAACGTCGCCGGCTGCCTCGGCAAAACCACGCCGGCGGGCACGGTGCTGCGAACGGACGAGGATTTCGCCCTGGCTTTATTGGAAGATCAGCACGTGGCGCTGGTGCATGGCGCGGGCTTCGGCATGAGCCCCTATGTGCGGATCAGCTACGCCACGGATGATGCGTCGCTGACCGAAGCCTGCCGGCGTATTCAGGAGTTCTGCTCTGCGCTGCGAAAATTACCCCATGGCTGAGACCCCAGCACTTCCAACCTATCCAAGGCTTTGTATTGCAACCGTTCACGCTCTTCGGGGTCTGGGCGGCTCCGCATCGATTGAGGAGCTGGAGCAAAGGCTCGGGGAGGTGTTGGGAGCCTCTGAAGAGCTACTCTCATATCGTCGAGAGAACGCCAGCAAGAACGAGCTGATGTATCGGGGTGCCTGGGCAAGAACCTTCCTTCGCCAGGACGACGTTGTAGAAAGTACTGCTCGAGGTGTATGGGCGCTTACACAGCGGGGACGGATTATCACCGATTCCGATTTGGAAGGGATCATGCGTCGCCGTACGAAACGAACTCAGGACAACTCACTGCTTGAGGTCAAAGACGACGGTCAAAAAAGTGAAATTCCGCCGAATGACTTAGCCGAGATACCGTGGGACGAACAATTGTTATCCGCACTGCTTGCGATGTCTCCGGATGGATTTGAACGCCTTTCCCAACGCCTGCTTCGTGAGAGCGGTTTTACTAAGGTTGAGGTAACCGGCAAGACAGGAGATGGAGGTATCGACGGTGTCGGTGTTCTGAGGGTCCAGCTCATAAGCTTCCAAGTACTATTTCAGTGTAAGCGCTACAAGGATGCGGTGAGCGCGCCAGCTATACGGGATTTTCGTGGTGCGATGGTTGGGCGCACAGACAAAGGGTTGTTTATAACCACAGGCAGGTTCACCGCAGACGCTCGTCGGGAGGCCACCCGCGACGGCGCGCCGCCAGTCGAACTCATTGATGGGACTGAGCTTTGCAAATTGCTTTATCAACTTCGGATCGGCGTGGTCGTAGAAACGGTCGAGCGCATCAAAGTCTTGCATGACGTGCTCACGGCTATCTAGCTAGGGCTCAGGAACGTCCAATGCCATTTGATACTCTCGCAGCACTGGTGCTTTTTGCGGCCGTGTCCTCGATCACCCCCGGTCCGAACAATCTGATGCTGCTAGCATCCGGCGTGAATTTCGGCTTCCGCCGCACGGTACCGCACATGTTGGGAATTGGCGTGGGATTTACGGTGATGGTGGTCATCGTGGGCCTGGGCCTCGCCCCGGTTTTCGCCGCCGCCCCGGTATTGCATACGGTATTGCGGCTGCTGGGCGTGGCCTACATGGTCTGGCTTGCCTGGCATCTGTTCCAGGCCGGCCCCGTCGCCGACGGAGTCCCCGGCACTGGCCGGCCCATGCGCTTCCTGGGCGCCGCCGCGTTTCAATGGGTGAACCCCAAGGCCTGGGTCATGGCGCTGACCGCCACCGCCGCCTATGCCGGGCCGGGCGGCGGCCTATGGTCGGTCCTGCCGGTGGCGCTGGTGTTCGGCGCAGTGAACCTGCCGGCCGTGAGCCTCTGGGCCGGGTTTGGCGCCGCAATGCAGCTTCTCCTGTCCGACCCGGTGCGGCTCCGCCGATTCAATGTCATAATGGCACTCCTGCTCGTCGCCTCGCTGTGGCCCGTGATCGCCGAATTTCGTTAAATCTGTTCAGCCCGTAGGGTGGGTTGCCCTTCGCAACCCACCGCGTCAGGCGCGGTCAACCGGGCTTGGTGAACCCTTTCTCCTTAGCCGCATGGCGAAGCAATCCAGCGCTTCATCATGGTAGGTCTTCCCACCGTGGCTGGCGTTTACCCAAGAACGCGCCGATGCCCTCCGCCGCATCCCGCTCCGCCATGTTACGGGCCATCGTCTCGGCAGCGTAGGCATAGGCGTCGGCCAGCGTCATCTCGGCCTGCGCATAAAACGCCGGCTTGCCGATCGCGATGGTGGCCGGGCTCTTACCTGCGATCTGCATGGCCAGGGCCTGCACGGCGGCATCCAGCTCGGCCGCCAGCACCCACCGGTTGATCAAACCCAGCGCGGCGGCCCGGGGCGCGTCGATCATGTCGCCCGTGAGCAGCATCCCCATCGCCGCCTTCCGTCCCACCGCGCGGGACAGCGCGACCATGGGCGTCGAGCAGAACAGCCCGATGTTGACGCCGGGTGTCGCGAACCGCGCGGTATCGGCAGCCACCGCCAAGTCGCACGTCGCCACCAGTTGGCACCCCGCCGCCGTCGCCACGCCATGCACCGCCGCGATCACCGGCACGCGCAGCCCGATAATCGCCTGCATCAACCGCGAGCATTGCGTGAACAGCGCCGCCTGTGCCGGACGGTCCAACCCCTGCAACTCCCGCAGATCATGCCCGGCACAGAACGCCGGCCCCGCCCCCGCGATCACCACGACGCGCACGGACCGGTCCCCGGTGATATCCGCCAGCGCCCCCTCCAGCGCGGTCAGCAGCGCCACCGACAGCGCATTCCGCTGATCCGGGCGGTTGAGCGTGAGCCGGGCCACGCCACCCTGGTCCTGCCGCAGCAGCGTCATCTCGGTCATGATAGCCTCCAGGCCCAGCCTACCATCGGCCCGGAGCTGCCGCCATGATGCCGCCGCCATGATCACGCCGGACTACGCCCGCACCCACGCCAGTTATAACGCCGAGATGAACCGCCGCCTCTATGCCGCCGCCGCCGGCCTGGCCGACGCTGGGCGCCGGCAAGACCGGGGCGCGTTCTGGCGCTCGATCCACGGCACGCTCAGCCACCTGCTCTGGGCGGACCAGATGTGGATGCACCGGTTTGACGGCTGGGACAGGCCGGCGGTGCCGATTGCGCAGAGCGGTGAACTCATGGCCGATTTCGATGCCATGACCGCAGCACGGTTTACCGCCGATGCGCGCCTCGAGGCGTGGGCCACCACGCTTGACCCGGCGTGGCTGGCCGGGTCCGAAACCTGGTTCAGCGGCGCCATCCAGCAGCAGGTAACCCGGCCCCGTCCGCTGTTGGTCATGCACATGTTCAATCACCAAACCCATCACCGCGGCCAGGCGCATGCAATGCTGACGGCGGCCGGGCAGGGGACCGGGGCGACGGATTTGTGGGTTTTGGCTGGCGAATGTCGCAGCGACTAGCCTTTTTCTACCCCCTCTCCCCTTGGGAGAGGGCAGGGGTGAGGGAGGCAATCGGCGCAGGCCTGAGGTAGTAGAGATTGCAGCTTCCACGCATTTCATAGATATGACAACTCTTATGGAAAGAAGCGTTTGACCGATGCTCAAAGTTCCTGCTGCTGAGTTTCAGCGTAATATCGGCCGCTATCAGGACACGGCCCTGACTCAGCCCGTTGTGGTCACGCGCAATGGCCGTGAGCGCTCCGTGCTGATTGTCGACCAGCAGCTTCACGCAGCCTTTTTGAACCGAATATGGCTTTCATAGTCGAGCGCGTCGCGGATCAGGCGCGGCTTGATTTCGTAGAGTTGGGCTACCTTCGCGACAGAGCCCTCGGCTTCTACAGCTTGGGCGACCCGTGCCGTCGTGATGCCAACCTCCGCAATGATGGGCTGGCCGAAGGCGCGCT
>JAYVOF010000052.1:0-6062 GCA_043758105.1 Rhodospirillales bacterium
CCGAGCAGGGCCGGCTCCGCCTCTGCACCGAATTCGGCCTGATCGAAGTGGCACAAGGCGAGATCGCGGTGATCCCGCGCGGCGTGAAATTCCGTGCCGAGCTGCTGGACGGGGCGGCCTACGGCTATGTCTGCGAGAATTACGGCGGCGCGTTCACCCTGCCGGAGCGCGGCCCGATTGGTGCCAATTGCCTGGCGAACCCGCGCGATTTCCTGACGCCCGTCGCCGCGTATGAGGACCGTGAGACACCGTCCCAGCTCACGGTCAAATGGGGCGGGGCGCTCTGGGTCACCGATATCGGCCAAAGCCCGCTGGATGTCGTAGCGTGGCACGGTAATTACGCGCCGTATAAGTATGACCTCCGCCGGTATTCGCCGGTCGGTCCGCTGTTGTATGACCATGCCGATCCCAGCATCTTCACCGTATTGACCGCTCCGTCCGAGACGCCGGGCACGGCAAATATCGATTTTGTCTGTTTCCCAGACCGCTGGCTGGTGGCGGAGGACACGTTCCGCCCGCCCTGGTATCACATGAACATCATGAGTGAGTTCATGGGACTGATCTATGGCCAGTATGACGCCAAGCCAGCCGGGTTTGTCCCCGGCGGGTTCAGCCTGCATAATTGCATGCTGCCGCACGGGCCCGACGCGGAAGCGTTCGAGCGGGCCAGCACCGCCACCCTCGGCCCCCGTAAACTGGAGGGAACCATGGCGTTCATGTTCGAAAGCCGGCATCCGCAGCGGGTCACCCGCCTGGCCGCCGAAAGCCCGGCGTTACAGCCCGATTACGCCGCCTGCTGGGCCGGCCTGCCAAAGCAGTTCCGGCCATGATCGACCATACGCATGACCCGAGCCTGCAAAGCTGGGTGATTTCCGCCAACGGCCACGCCGATTTCCCCATCCAGAACCTGCCGCTCGGCGTGTTCAGCCCGCTGGCCGGCGCACCGCGGGGCGGCATCGCCATCGGCGACATGATCCTCGATCTGCGCGCCGTGCATGAGGCGGCGCTGCTGGATGACGAGGCGCAGGCGGCGGTGCATGTCTGCATCGGGCCGTCGCTGAACGCGTTCCTGGCGATGGGTGCCGCACCCCGCCGGGCGCTGCGTGACGCGGTGAGCGCGTTGTTGCAGGAGGGTTCGGACGAGCGGCCGTATTTGCTGCACCTTGCATCCGATTGTACGATGTACTTGCCCGCGCATGTCGGGGACTACACGGATTTCTACGCCGGCATCCACCACGCCATGAACACGGGCGCCATGCTCCGCCCGGACCAACCCCTGCCGGCCAACTACAAATACGTGCCGATCGCCTATCACGGACGCGCCAGCAGCCTCACGGTTGGGCACGAGGTCCGGCGTCCGTCGGGCCAGCGGAAGCCCGCGTCCGAGACCGTCCCGAGCTTTGGGCCGAGCCGTAACCTCGATTACGAGATCGAGCTCGGCATTTGGATCGGTCCCGGCAACGCGCTCGGCACCTCCATCCCAATCGGCACGGCGGCGGAGCATATCGCCGGATTTTGTTTGCTGAATGACTGGTCCGCGCGGGATATCCAGGGCTGGGAATACCAGCCGCTCGGACCCTTTCTGGGCAAGAGTTTCTGCACAAGCATCAGCCCCTGGATCGTCACACCGGAGGCGGTGGCCCCGTTCCGCGCCCCCATCCCCGCCCGTGACCCGGCACCGCTGCCCTATTTGACGGATCCGGCCGACCAAGCCGCGGGCGCGCTCGATATCCAGATCGAGGTCCTGCTGCTCACGCCCATCATGCGGCAAAGCCACGCAGCACCGCATGTGCTGAGCACCGGCACGGCGCGGGATTTGTTTTGGACGCCCGCGCAAATGGTCGCGCACCATTCCAGCAATGGCTGCAACCTCAACCCCGGCGATTTGTTCGGCACCGGCACCATCTCCGGCCCCACCCCTGCCAGCGCCGGCAGCCTGTTGGAGCTGAGCCGGGGCGGACGGGCGCCGCTGACGCTGCCAAACGGCGAGACACGGCGGTTCCTCGAGGACGGCGACGAGGTCATCTTCCGCGCCCGCGCCACCCGGGACGGCGCGGCCCCCATCGGGTTCGGCGCGTGCCGAGGCCGGGTGCTCCCGGCGCTGTGAACCGATTTATATTGCAGTGCAGCATGACGCGACCCATGATCAAGACATGTATTTTGCCCCTCCCGATATGACGGTGCTCGACCGTGTGGCGCTCGTTTGGTTCCTGTTCGCCTGGCTCGGTTACGGCCGGCTGATCCATGGCATGCGGTCGGCCCCCAGCATCACGACCCGTATGGGCGAGATGCGGCGGCTGTGGATGCACGCCATGCTGGGCCGCGACAGCCGCATCGTGGACGCGTCCCTGATGGGCAACACGATGCATAGCGCCACGTTCTTCGCCAGCACCAGCATGATCGCGCTGGCGGCGCTACTGGGCTTGCTCGGACGGTTCGATCAGACGTTCGCCGCCCTGCAAGACCTGGAATTCACCGCCAAAACCAGCCGCATGCTGCTGGAGGGCAAGCTCCTGCTGCTGATCCTGGTGTTCGCGCAGTGCTTCTTGAAACTGACCTGGGCGCTGCGGCAGATGAATTATTGCCTGGCGATGATCGGCGCGGCACCGCAGAGGCCCGCGCGGGGTATGCGGGACGACATCGCGGTCCACACCGGGCGCCTGCTGTCATTGGCCATCAGCAGCTTCAACGCCGGCATCCGCGGCTATTACTTCGCGCTGGCGGCATTGGCGTGGATCTTGGGCCCGCTGGCGCTATTCACCGTGACGACCGGGATCGTGGCGATGCTGCTCTGGCGGCAATTCGGCTCCGCCACCGCGTCCGAGATCCGGCTCAGCCACGCCGCCTATCTCGGCACCGACCCGGCCCTCCCGCCGGCCGCGGCGGAGACCGCGCTCGGCTCCCCTGTCTAGCGTTCAGGCCGTACGGCGCCGCAGCCCGGCAACTCCGCCCCCGAGCAACAGCCCGGCCGGCAGCAGCAACGGTCCGGCCCAGGCGCGTGAGGCCGTCGCCCCCGCCGTGGCACCCACCAGATACGCCGCCAGAATACAGCCGATCAGCGCCATCTGCGTGCCCCGCGACTGGAAGCCGCGGTCCACCAGCGCCTCCCCCAGCCGTTCCAGATTGCCGGTGATAGCCCTTTGTGGCACCATGCTGATGTGGGCCGGTTACCAGGTTGGTGTTGGGCTGATCATCGGCTTGTGACGTGCGCGCTGCCCATCGCTCCCCGGTTATCCCACCCTCGCGCCGACCCTTTCCCGCCAGCGGGAGAGGGAGAAGCAAGGTTCGCATTGCACACTTAAAGATATGCTTATATGACGCCGGGAACCGAGGAGTGGCCAAATGCCCGACGTGAACGTAGTCCATGATTATAAAGTGCGTGACATCTCCCTGGCCTCGTGGGGCCGGAAAGAGATCCTTATGGCCGAGGATGAGATGCCCGGCCTGATGGCGCTCCGGACCGAGTTTGGGCCGTCGCAGCCGTTGAAAGGTGCGCGGATTGTTGGTTCGCTGCACATGACCATCCAGACCGCGGTGCTAATCGAGACGTTGACGGCGTTGGGGGCGACCATTCGTTGGTCGTCATGCAACATTTTCTCGACGCAGGACCACGCGGCGGCGGCCATCGCCGCGGCGGGGATTCCGGTGTTTGCTTGGAAGGGCATGGACGAGACGGAGTTCTGGGAGTGCATTGAGGCGACGGTGCGCGGGCCCGATGGCTGGACGCCGAACCTCATCCTCGATGACGGCGGGGATCTCACCAAGCTGATCCACGAGAACCACCCTGACCTCCTCCCCGGCATCAAGGGCCTGAGCGAAGAAACCACCACCGGTGTGCACCGCCTGTGGGACATGGCGAAGGAGGGCACGCTCAAGATGCCCGCCATCAACGTGAACGACAGCGTAACCAAGTCGAAGTTCGACAACTTGTATGGTTGCAAAGAGAGCCTGGTGGACGCGATCCGCCGCGGCACGGACGTGATGATGGCCGGTAAGGTGGCCGTGGTCGCCGGGTATGGCGACGTGGGCAAGGGCTCCGCCGCCAGCCTTAAGAATGGCGGGTGCCGGGTGCTTGTGACTGAAGTGGATCCGATCTGCGCGCTGCAGGCGGCGATGGAGGGGTATGAGGTCGTGACCATGGAGGATGCGGCCCCGCGCGGCGACATCTTCGTGACCGCCACCGGCAACATCGATGTGCTGACCGTGGACCACATGCGCGCCATGAAGAACCGCGCCATCGTCTGCAACATCGGCCATTTCGATAGCGAAATCCAGATCGAGGGCCTCCGCAATTTCCGCTGGGAAAACGTAAAGCCGCAGGTGGACGAGGTGGTGTTCCCCGACGGCAAGCGCCTGATCGTGCTCAGCGAGGGCCGCCTGGTGAACCTCGGTAACGCCACCGGCCACCCGAGCTTCGTGATGTCCGCGTCCTTCACCAACCAGGTGCTGGCACAACTGGAGCTGTGGACCGCCAAGCCCGGCCAGTATGAGAACAAGGTCTATACGCTGCCGAAGCATCTCGACGAAAAGGTCGCAGCCCTGCATCTCGCCAAGGTCGGCGCAGCACTGACGAAGCTCACGCCGAAGCAGGCGGCGTATATCGGTGCGCCGGTCGCAGGGCCTTTCAAGCACGATTTGTACCGCTACTGAACGACAAGCCGTAGGGCGGATAAGCCCTTGCGCCATCCGCCGCTCGGGGAAGGCCGAAGCGGCGGATAGCGCTGCGCGGATCCGTCTTAGGGAAATTCACATGCATTCGTCCTGAATTGTCATAAAACGGCCATCGATTTCGTAACAGTGCCCGGATAACTTTCTCTCGTCGAACGAGAGAGAGCGTATGTCGGACATGACGGTGGACTGGCCTGGCACCCCGGCGCTGTCCCGATCTGGACGCTAAGCCGCACGCCTCGATCGGGATCGTGTTCATCGCTCTGCTGATCGGCGGACTCGGGTTCGCCATCCAGGGCTTGATGTCCGACATCAACGCCGCCGGTGCGCCACCGCTTGCGATCGGCGCGTTCGTGTTGCTGGGCATCGCTCTTTTGATCGCGCTCGCATTTGAGTTCGTGAACGGCTTCCACGACACCGCGAACGCCGCCGCCACTGTGATCTATACCCACTCGCTCCCCGCGCAGTTCGCCGTCATGTGGTCCGGGTTCTTCAACTTCCTCGGCGTGCTGCGGCCTATTGATCCTGACCTGCACCGGCGTATCGTTCGCGCACGGCTCCAATGACGGGCAGAAGGGCATGGGCCGGATCATGCTGATCCTGATCGGTGCCGCCCCTACGGCCTACGCGCTGAACCGCGCGATGGATACCGGTAGCACGCCGGCCTTCATGGCGGCGACACAGAACGCCGAGAAGATGTTCACCGCCCGCAGCCAGGGCACCGCGGCCCCTGACGCCGCCACGGCGCGGAGCGAGGTCACGGCCGCCGTGCGGGATCGCGCGTTCGACAAGCCGCAGGTGTTCGCGGCACTCTCCGGCCTTGCCCGCGAAATGGGCTCGGAAGTCTAGGGCTACGGCGCCGTGCAAAAAGTGCCCGCAGCCGCGGTGCAGAACGTCCGCAACGACATGTTCCTGGCGGCCGAGTCTGTGCGGCTCATGCAAAAGCAGAACCTGCCGTTCACGGCGGACGAGAACGCGACGCTGAAGGTCTGGAAGGGCCAGCTCGACGCCGGCACGAAATTCATTCCGCTTTGGGTGAAAGTCTCGGTCGCCGTGGCGCTCGGCCTCGGCACGATGATCGGATGGAAGCGGATCGTGGTCACGGTGGGAGAGAAGATCGGCAAGACACACCTGACCTACAGCCAGGGCGCGGCGGCGGAGTTGGTGGCCATGATTACGATCGGCGCCGCCGATTTATACGGCCTGCCGGTATCCACCACGCACGTGCTGTCGAGCGGCGTGGCCGGTACGATGGCGGCGAACGGCTCGAGGCTGCAGTGGAGTACCGTTAAAAGCATTGCGTTGGCGTGGGTCCTGACACTGCCCGCGGCGGCCCTGCTGGCGGGCTCGCTCTACTTTGTGTTCCACCTCCTGTTCTGATCGGGCCATACCGG
>JAYVOF010000053.1:0-6021 GCA_043758105.1 Rhodospirillales bacterium
TCCAGCAAATACTCGGCGCGCTGGAAGCCTTCGGGCAGCACTTCCCGCACCGTCTGTTCGATCACGCGGCTGCCGGCGAAGCCGATGAGGGCGCCGGGCTCGGCGATTTGCAGGTCGCCCAGCATGGCGAAGCTCGCGGTGACGCCGCCGGTGGTAGGGTCGGTCAATACGGTGATGAACGGCAGCCCGGCCTCTTTGACCATTTGGGTGGCGATGGTGGTGCGGGGCATTTGCATGAGGCTGATGGCGCCCTCCTGCATCCGCGCGCCGCCGCTCGCGGTGAAGATGATGAGCGGCGCGTGTTGCAGGACCGCGAGGCGTGCGGCGGCGACGATGGCTTCACCGACGGCCGCGCCCATGCTGCCGGCCATGAACTCGAACGCCATGGCGGCGACCACGGCCCGCTTGCCCAGGATGGTGCCGTGCGCGACCAGGATGGCGTCCTCGAGGCCGGTGCGGTCACGGGCTTCCTTTAGCCGTTCGGGGTATTTTTTGCTGTCTTTGAACTTGAGCGGATCGGCCGGCGCGCGCGGCAGCTCGATCCGGGTGAAGCCGTCGTCCAGCGTATAGGCCAGGCGCTCGGGCGCGGTGGGACGGAGATGGTGGCCGCAGCTGGTGCAGACTTTGAGGTTGCGCTCGAGGTCGCGGGTGAACAGCATTTGCTGACATGAGGGGCATTGCTGCCACAGATTATCCGGCACCTCCCGCCGGCCGAGCAGGGTGCGGATTTTGGGACGGACGTATTCGGTGAGCCAGCTCACGCGCCCACCTGCTCCGTCACCTGCTCGGGCACCCGCGCCTGTCGCACGCCGTCGGCCAACGCGCGCACTTGGTCCAGCACCAGGCGCACGGTGTCCGGCCCGGCGCGGCCCTGGGCATCCAGGCTTTTCGCGAGTGTTTCGATCAGCGCGGACGCCACGACCGCACCATCCGCCACCCGCGTCGCCTCCGCCGCTTGTTGGGGGGAGCGGACGCCGAAGCCGATGGCGATGGGGAGGTCCGTCACGGCCCGGATGCGCGGCATGGCGGCTTCGAGGCTGGCCATGGTGGCGCTGACGGTGCCGGTGATGCCGGTGATGCTGACGTAATAGACGAAGCCGGAGCTGCCCGCGAGCACGAGCGGCAGGCGCTCATCGTCCGTCGTGGGGGCGATGAGGCGGATGAAATCGAGGCCCCGCTGCGTGGCGTGGGGCACCAGCAAGTCCGCCTCCTCGGTCGGCAAATCGACGACGATGAGCCCGTCCACGCCGGATTCCGCCGCGTCGGCACAGAACTCGGCCGGGCCGTAGCTGTCGATGGGATTGAGGTAACCCATGAGGATGATGGGCGTGTCGCGGTCCTGCTGACGGAACACGCGCACCATCTCCAGCGTGCGGGAGAGCGTGGCACCGGCCTTCAATCCGCGGAGGCCGGCGGCCTGGATGGTGGGCCCGTCCGCCATGGGGTCGGTGAACGGCATGCCGATCTCGATCAGGTCTGCGCCCGCGCCGGGCATGCCGTGCAGGATGGCCGTGCTGGTGGCGAGGTCGGGGTCATACGCCTCGAGGAACGGGATGAGCGCGCCACGGCCTTCGCTTTTAAGCGCGGCGAAGCGGGCGGCGATACGGCTCATAAACAGGTCTCTATAAAAGGAACGACCGCCCCCTCTCCCTCCGGGAGAGGGTTGGGGTGAGGGAACCGACCGGCGCTGGTTTGTGCGTGTAAGGGCTTTACCAACCGGAGCCGGCTCCGGTTGTCTCCCTCACCCCGGCCCTCTCCCGCAAGCGGGGGAGGGGGAAGAACAGTGATCATAGTTTGACCCCCAGATGCTCGGCCACGGTGAAGATATCCTTGTCGCCCCGCCCGCACATGTTCATTACGATCACCGCATCGGGCCCCATTTCCGGGGCCAGCTTCGCCACATGGGCGATCGCATGCGCTGGTTCCAGCGCGGGAATGATGCCCTCGGTCCGGGTGCATAGCTGAAACGCGTCCAGCGCCTCCTGATCGGTCGCAGCCACATATTCGACGCGGCCGATCTCGTGCAGCCAGGAGTGTTCTGGGCCGATCCCGGGATAGTCCAGCCCGGCGCTGATGCTGTGCGCCTCCTGGATTTGCCCGTCCGCGTCCTGGAGCAAGTAGGTCCGGTTGCCGTGCAGCACGCCGGGGCGTCCGCGGCTGAGGCTGGCGGCGTGTTCATGCGTGTCCAACCCGCGCCCGGCGGCCTCCACGCCGATCAGGCGGACCTCGTCATCGAGGAAGGGGTGGAAAAGGCCCATCGCGTTGCTGCCGCCGCCGATCGCGGCCACGATCGCGTCCGGCAAACGCCCTTCCGCCTCCATGATTTGCACCCGCGCCTCGGTGCCGATGATGCTCTGGAAGTCCCGCACCATGGCCGGGTAGGGGTGGGGGCCGGCGACGGTGCCGATCAGGTAATAGGTGTCGCTCACGTGGGAGACCCAATCCCGCATCGCCTCGTTCATCGCGTCTTTCAGTGTGCCGGCCCCTGACGTCACCGAGTTGATCTCGGCGCCGAGCAGCTTCATGCGGAACACGTTGGGCTTCTGCCGCTCGACGTCGGTGGCGCCCATATAAATGGTGCATGGCAGGCCGAATAGCGCACAGACGGTGGCGGTCGCCACCCCATGCTGCCCGGCGCCGGTCTCGGCGATGATCCGGGTCTTGCCCATGCGGCGGGCCAGCAGGATCTGGCCCATGCAATTGTTGATCTTGTGGCTGCCGGTATGGTTCAGCTCGTCCCGCTTCATATAGACCCGGGCGCCGCCGAGTGCCTTCGTTAGCCGCTCGGCGAACCAGAGCGGGCTCGGGCGGCCGACATAGTCTTTGAGGTAGGCGTCCAGCTCGATCTGAAACGCCGGGTCGGCCTTGGCGGCTTCGTAGGCTTGCTCCACCTGCAGGACCAACGGCATCAATGTTTCGGCCACGAACCGCCCGCCGAATTCGCCAAACCGGCCACGCGAATCGGGCCCGGAGCGCAGGCTGTTGGAACGGGCGGGGGCGATCTGGTTCAAGGCGGGCTCCTGGCGTGACGACTGTGTCTTACTGCACCGGCGGGCCCAGGTCACGCGCTGTGGGCGGCGGCGATGAAGGCCCGGATCAAGGCCGGGTCCTTGACGCCGCGGGCGCTTTCGACGCCGGACGACACATCCACCGCCGGCGCGCCCGAAACGCGGATCGCCTCCGCCACGTTGCCCGGCGTAAGCCCGCCCGCCAGCAACCAGGGTACCGGTGCCGGGCAGCCGCGCAGCACGGACCAGTCGAACGCGCCGCCATTGCCGCCGGGCAGGGTGGAGCCGGGCGGCGCCTTCGCGTCCAGCAACAACGCGTCCACCCCGGGCGCAGCCGTGGGCAGGTCGGACACCGAGGCGATGCCGGCGACATACCAGACGGGCACACCGAACCGGACCCGCAATTCTGCCGCACGTTCAAATGAGGCATGCACCTGAAGCACGTCTAAGGGCAGCGCCGCCAAGGTAGCGGCGATATCGGCATCCGTCGGCTCGACGAACAGGCCGACCCGGCGCGGACCACCGGGGCGATAGGCGGACAGGCGCGCGGCCGCATCCGGTGTAACCGCGCGAGGTGAGGGCGGGAAGAAGACGAAGCCGATCCAATCCGCGTCATAGGCAGCATCGATCGCGTCCGTCGAATTGATGCCGCAGATTTTGACGCGGGCCATTCCATTCCTACTGGTGATACGGCCCCCTCTCCGTCCGGGAGAGGGTTGAGGTGAGGGAAACAACCGGCGCTGGATCGTGTGTGTTTCGAGTTTACCAACCAGGAACGGTTCCGCTTGTTTCCCTCACCCCGGCCCTCTCCCGAGGGGAGAGGGGGAAGCAAGCTTAGGTGCCCGGCGGTGCCAGTACGGCGGTCCCCGTGGAACGGGAGGCCATTTGCGCGCGCAGGATGGCGACTTGGTCCTGCAGCTGCGCCACGCTCCGCTCCGCCCGGCGCGCCCGGCTTTTGGCGCTGAGTTTGCCGCCCCAGGTCATCAATGCGCCGATGATGAACGCCACGGCGCTGGCGGCCAGCACGGCCCAGGACAGCGGCACCTCGATCTCCACCCCGGTCGGCCATAGCCCGACTTGCACGACCTGCTGATTGGACAGCGCGAAGGCGACGATGACGATGAGGACCAGGATGGCGACAATCCAGCGTAGCATCTCAGGCCACCACCCGCTCAGCCCGGGCGTGCGTGCGCGCCGGCTTGACGCCGCGGTCCACCCGCTCCCGCAACTCCTTACCGGCCTTGAAGAACGGCACGGCCTTTTCGCTTACGGGCACCGCCTCACCGGTGCGGGGGTTGCGCCCGGTGCGGGCGTCCCGGCGCTTCACGGTGAAGGCGCCGAAGCCACGCAACTCGACCCGCTCGCCGCGCGCGAGGGCCGCCGTAATCTGGTCGAAGATGGTCGCCACAATCAATTCCACGTCCCGGCTCATGAGATGGGGGTTCTCCGAGGCAAGCTCGGCGATCAATTCGGATTTTGTCATGTTATCATTGCTGTGCTGCGTTTTCCGCCCTGGGAAGACGATGCAGGAGCGGGCGGGGGGCGTCAAGGAAGGACGCAGGGGGTGCTTAGTTGGACCCTTCGGGCAGGCCTACCTCTCCCGCTCCCAAACCAATTCACCGGTGACCCGCTTACCCGGCAGCGCCCCGCTTGGCTGCTCGGGGATCCGAATCAGCAATCGGTCACCTTCCAGCGCGAAATAGCGGACTTGTTCATGCTCTTTATAGATTTCGTTCCATGCACCATCCACCGTCGTGATGAATTTGTTGCCCTCTAGCCGGAACTTGCCCGTGTAAGCCGTCATCGAGGACATGAGAGCGGCCGCCTCCGCGGGGCTTGTGGGCGGTTTACGGTCTGTCCGGGAGAGAAAGGCGGCCATGGTATGCGTCGGTGTCAGGATGATTCGGCCGAAAGGATGCGGTCCGAACACGTCGTGGGGTTGCGTTTCCTACCCAACGACTTGCAATTTAAATGAAACCAGGAGCCATGACCCAAACAACTGTTCGCCGGCGCTCTCCTGTGCATATGCCGGCCCAGACGGCGACACGAACAACAGCATCAGAAAGAGCATGGCGCGGCGCATCTCGGCCTCCGTTCAGCTCCCGCGGACTGGGCCGTCAAGGCACCCTCGCAGGCTTCATCTCATAAAAAGCCGGAACGGACTGGATCGTCAACGAATTTGTTTGAAAGGTTTGAGGTCAGCACGCGCTGGAATGTAAGGCGGAGATACATTGCAGCACTAACGAATTGTGCCACCGACCCATAGGGCCATCGGACCAGAGGTCGGTGTCAGCCCATCAAGGGTGGCCTGCCACACTCCCGAAAGGGTTGCTCCCACGGTCCGCTCATACAGCGTGCCCAACTTCAGATCCTCGGCCGGCACGCTCTCCGAAACGCCACGCTCCCGCGCCAGCCAACTCCGCGCCTCGATCTCGCCGCCGATCTCGTCCACCAATCCCAGCTTCTGTGCCTGCCGCCCGGTATAGGCCCGGCCGTCGGCCAGCGTGCGGACCGCGGCCGGGTCCATGTGCCGGGCGTCCGCCACCATGCCGACGAACTGGTCATACATGTCGGCCACCAAGCCATTCAGATACTCCCGCCCCTGCGGCGTGAGCGGGCGGGTAAAGCTCGGCTGGTCCTTCAGTGGGCCGGACGTGATCGCGTCTGCTGCCAAGCCCAATTTGGCCAGCAGGCCGGACGCCTCCCCGGTCTCGAGGATGACCCCGATCGACCCGGTCAACGTCGCATCCCGCGCGAAAATCCGCGCCGCCGGTAATGCAATCATATAGCCCGCCGACGCCGCCGTCCCGTGCATGACCGCCACCACCGGCTTCACTGCCGCCAGCCGGATCAGCGCCGCCCGCAGGCTCTCGCCGCCCGCAACCGAGCCGCCAGGGCTGTCGATCGAGACGATCACCGCCGGGACGTTGCGGTCCTTGGCGAGCGCCGCCACCGCGTCCAGCAGCTTTTGATTCTCTGTAATGATCCCGCTGACATTCACCCGCGCCACGTG
>JAYVOF010000054.1:0-5994 GCA_043758105.1 Rhodospirillales bacterium
GCGGGCGCTGTGGAGCCGGCCCTGCACCAGCCCGGTCAAACCGGTCCGCAAGAATTTCACCGCCATCTCCTCATGCGAGGAGTTGGAGGCGATCCGGAACGGAAGCCCGAGTTGCATCACGGCTTCGATCGCCTCACGCGCACCCGGCATCAGTACGCTTTCGTGGCCCAACATCTCGATCAGCCGGGTGCATAGCATCTGCACCCATCCGGTGGGAACGGGATGCCCCAGCTGCGCTTCGATCACCGGCGGCATGTCGGACAGCCGGAAACCCATGAACCGGGCCTGGCACTCTTCCTGGGTCAAAATCCAGCCCAGCTTGCTGATTTCGGCCGCACAGAGGCGGTTGGCGGGACCCTCGCTATCGATCAACACGCCGTCGCAATCGAAAATGACCAGCCGGATCGGCGCCGGTGTCACGAGACGAGGTCGGGGATTGGGGCCGGGGCGGGCACACCGGGTGCGTCTGATACGGGTCCGGCCACTCCGGCCCGGGCATGCGGACAATCGGCGTGCGGCTTCGGGCACGTCCGGCCGCCGACGAAGCTGCACAAGCCGGGTCCACGGCCCAGCGTCGCGCGGACGAGGTCAGCCAATGCGTCGATGAAACCTGGATCACTATTTTGCGCCGGCGCGCGGAAATACCCCGGCACGCCCGCGTGTTCGGCGACCTCCCGGTATTCGACGTCGAGCTCGACAAGGGTTTCGGAATGTTCGGAGACGAAGGCGATCGGGACCACGAGGATCGCCACCTTGTCGTGCGCCGCACGCTCGATCTCGGTTTCCGTGCTGGGATCGATCCATTTTTGCGGTGTCGCACGGGATTGATAACAAACGGTGAAATCGAGGTCCGGCACCTCCATCATCCGCGCGACCATAGCGACGGTCCGCTCGACTTGGAATTGGTAGGGGTCACCCGATTTCACAATGCTCTCGGGTAAGCCATGCGCCGAGAACAGGACCCGAAGTCCGACGTCCGCGGCCAGCGTAGCGCGCGCCGCGTCATAGGCCTTACGAACGGCCGCGGCGGTGGCCCGGCCATAGCCAGGGTCCGAGTGATAACAGCACAACGTCGATGTCGGCTTTACCAGCCCGGCCTGGGCCGCCGCCTCCCGCCATGCGGTTAGGCTGCTGCCGGTCGTCGTGGTCGAATATTGTGGATAAAGCGGAATGAGGACGATCTCATCCGGGTCCCACGCTTTCACGTCCCGCGCAGCCGCAAGGCTGAAGGGATGCCAATAGCGCATGGCGACGAAGCAGCGGGCATCCATATCCGGTAACGCCTGTTCCAGGCTGCGCGCCTGCGCCTGGGTCAATTCGAGCAAGGGCGACTTGCCCCCCAGGATGGCATAGTTCGCCGATGCCGCCTTGGTGCGGGCCAATGCGATGATGCGCGCGAGCCACGGACGCACGAAGAACGGCACGCGTAGGATCGCGGGATCCTTAAACAGATTAACCAGGAACGGACGCACCGACGCGGGCTGATCCGGCCCGCCCAGGTTGAACAGCACGATGGCGATCTTACGGTTGGACATAGCCTCAACTTGGCCGAAAAGCTGGGACCGTCAAGCCGCACGCAGCATGTTCATAAGCGCCGCGACATGTTCCGGCGGCGTCTGTGGCACGATTCCATGGCCGAGGTTGAAGATATGCGGACGGCCCCGCACCGCGGCCAGAATGCCCGCGACCTCCTGGCTCAGCGCCTCCCCCCCTGCGACCAGCGCAAGCGGGTCCAGATTCCCCTGCGTCGCAACCCGGTCCGGCACCAATCCCGTGGCGAGCCCGAGCTCCGCCCCGGTATCGAGTGCGACGCCGTCCACCCCCGTTTCCGTCGCATACCGTCCAACCAGGACGCCGGCCAGCCGGGGGAAGCCGATGATGGGCACACCCGGATGGCGCGCGCGCAACGCATCGACGATCCGCTTGGTCGGCGCGATGACGTACCGGCTGAATAGCGCCGGCGACAGCACGCCCGCCCAACTATCGAACAGCATGGCGACCTCTGCTCCGGCGTCGATCTGCGCCGACAGGTATTCGACCGAGGCTTCGGCCAGCGTGTCGATCAGCGCGCCAAACAGGGCCGGGTCGCGATGTGCCATGCCTCGCACCAAGGCAAAATCCTTGGATCCGCCGCCCTCCACCATGTAGCAGGCGACGGTAAACGGGCTGCCGGCAAAGCCGATGAGCGTCGTCTCGGTCGGCAGGCCGGCCTTGGTGCGACGGACGGTCTCCAAAATCGGCGTAATAGCCGCCGCAACGCGCGACGGATCAAGCGCCATGACATCTTGCGCGGTGGTCAGGCGCGGTAGCACGGGACCCTCACCTTCCTTGAAGGCCAGTCCATAGCCGAGCGCCCAGGGCAACATCAAGATATCGCTGAATAGAATGGCAGCGTCGAACCCATAGCGCCGGATGGGCTGCAACGTCACCTCTGCTGCGAGCTCCGGAGAGGTGCACAGGCTGATGAAGTCGCCCGCTGTCGCGCGTACGGCCCGGTATTCCGGCAGATAGCGCCCGGCCTGACGCATGAGCCACACCGGTGGCGGCCAAACGGCTTCCCCGGTCAAAACGCGCAGCACGGCCTTTGACATCGAACACCCTTCTAAGAAGAAAAGATTAAGAAAGTCTTAAGTGAGGGTAGAGGGACCCTGTGGACAGTGTGGTACCCCGTAACTGCCGGGTTACCCCGTCGATGTCCACAGGCCCGGCGGTGGGCAAGTGCTTGGAGACACACCAAAATTCTGGTGCATCCCAATTCCGGCAACCGAGCCTAGCTGATTCGTGCATGTATCACGCATCCGTGAGGTTGTCCCCGCATTCTGAATCGCATCGCCTGCCCCCGGCTGACACAGGGGGTTATCCCCGTTATCCCTGTCACCATGGAACAGCGTATCAACCTCCACCTCGTCTCCGATGCCACGGGTGAGACGCTGAACAGCATCGCCCGTGCGACCGTGTCGCAGTTCGAGGAGGTGCACATCACCTATCACCGGTGGAGCCTGATCCGCACCCGCTTCCAGCTGCACCGCGTGCTGGAGGGGATCGAGGCGGAGCCGGGGCCGGTACTCTCGACGGTGATCGACAAGGCGCTCAGTAGCGATTTGGAGACGACCTGCCTCCGCCTCGGGGTGTCGGTCGTCAATGTGCTCGATCCGGTATTGGCAATGCTACAGGAGCATATCGGCATCGAGGCGCAGTCGCGTCCGGGCCGGCAATACGTGCTGGACGCCGATTACTTTCGCCGCATCGATGCGATGCATTTCGTGCTGGCCCATGACGATGGTCAGCTGCAGGCGGGGATTAATTCGGCCGACGTGGTGCTGGTCGGGGTGTCGCGGAGCAGCAAGACGCCGACGTCGTTCTATCTGGCCAATCGCGGGATCAAGGCGGCGAACGTGCCGCTGGTGCCCGGCACCCCTGATCCGCCGGGGTTGGAGACGCCGATCTGCCCGGTGATCGGGTTGACCCTCGATCCGGGGGCGCTCATTGAAATACGCCGGCACCGGTTGAAGCTGATCTCGGCCGGGTCGGAAACGGGATATGTCCGGGCGGATCGCAGCGAATATGTGGATGAGGAGGCGGTCCGGGCGGAGCTGCTGTGGGCTCGCCGCCTGTGCACCCGGCGGTCCTGGCCCGTGGTCGATGTCACCCGCCGCAGCATCGAGGAAACGGCGGCGACCGTGATACAATTGATGGATGCCTGGCATGACCGACGTCGAAAGGCAGGACGATGACAAATGCGTTGGTGTTGGCGAGTGAGTCCCCATCCCGGGCGGCGTCGTTAACCGCGGCGGGCATCAAATTCGAGGTGCGCCCCGCGTTGATCGATGAGGGGGCCGTGAAACAGGCCATGTGGGCAGAACATGCGACGGCGGCAGATACAGCGTTTATGCTGGCCGGGTTGAAGGCATACCGGGTGCGCGCCACCAGTGCGTTGGTATTGGCGGCGGATCAGCTCTTGGTCTGTGACGGCGTCTGGTTCGACAAGCCACCCACCCTGGACGCCGCACGAGAGCAGCTTCAGACGCTGCGTGGGAAGATGCACGAGCTGGTCACTGCGGTGGTCGTCTTTCAGGACGGGGTGGAGATCTGGCGTAATTTGGCGATCCCGCGGCTACGGATGCGGAACTTCTCGGACGCGTTTCTAGAAGACTATTTGGCCGGGGAGGGAGCAGCGCTACTGACCGCGGTCGGAGCCTATCGGTTAGAGGCACGTGGGATTAATCTGTTCGATCAGATCGAGGGGGAGCACAGCGCCATCCTTGGCCTGCCATTACTACCGCTGTTGGGATTTCTGCGCGCCCAAGGGATGTTGCAGGAATGATCCAACGCGGCGAGAACGTAAATCAACGAAGGGCGGGGAATATGGCAGTCAATAAGATGTTCAAGAACGCAACGGAGGCGCTGGCGGGTGTTCTGCATGATGGGATGACCATCATGGCCGGGGGTTTCGGGCTGTGCGGTATTCCCTCCGTCTTGATCGAGGCAATCAAGGAGAGTGGTGTGAAGGATCTAACGTGCATCAGCAATAACGCCGGGATCGACGACGCGGGGCTTGGCGTACTGCTGCAGACGCGGCAGATCCGTAAGATGATCAGCTCCTATGTTGGCGAAAACGCGACCTTCGCGCGGCAGTATTTGGCGGGCGAGCTGGAAATCGAATTCAACCCGCAGGGCACGCTGGCAGAGCGGATCCGGGCGGGGGGGGCCGGCATCGCCGCGTTCTATACCCGGACCGGCGTCGGCACGCTCATCGCCGAGGGCAAGGATGTGCGCGAGTTCGATGGCGTCAAATACGTGATGGAACGTGGATTGCGCGCCGACCTCGCCGTGATCCACGCCTGGCGCGGCGATACCGAGGGGAACCTTACGTATCGGATGACCGCCCGCAATTTCAATCCGATGATGGCCACCGCGGCCAAGATGACCGTGGCCGAGGTCGAACACATCGTGCAGCCCGGCGAGATCGACGGGGAGGCGGTGATCACGCCCGGTATCTTCGTGCAGCGGATGGTCGCTGTGACTGATCCGGTGAAACGCATCGAGCAGCGGACGACCCGCCAGAAAGTAGGAGCCTAGCCATGCCCTGGACTCGTGACGAGATGGCCGCGCAGGCTGCGCTCGAATTGCATGATGGTATGTATGTCAATCTCGGGATCGGCATTCCGACCCTGGTGGCGAACCACATCCCGGCCGGCATTGATGTCCAGCTTCATAGTGAGAACGGCATGCTGGGCATCGGTCCGTTCCCGTTCGAGGGCGAGGAAGACGCGGACCTGATCAACGCCGGCAAACAGACGGTGACCCAGCTGCCGACCACCAGTTTCTTCGATAGCGCATCGAGTTTTGCGATGGTGCGCGGCGGGCATATCGCGATCAGCATCCTCGGCGCGTTACAGGTGGCGGAGAACGGCGACCTCGCGAACTGGATGATCCCCGGTAAGATGGTGAAGGGGATGGGCGGTGCCATGGATCTCGTGGCCGGGGTGCCACGCGTGGTGGTTCTCATGGAGCATACCGCGGGTGGTAAGCCTAAACTGTTGAAATCATGCACCCTTCCGTTGACGGGTGCGGGGGTGGTCAACCGGGTCGTGACCGAATTAGGCGTATTCGATATCGGCCCGAACGGTATTTCCGTGGTGAAGCTGGCCCCCGGCGTGTCGATCGATGAGGTGCGCAGCAAAAGCGAGGCACATATTTCGGAGCATTAGGTCGCCCCTTGCCGTGTGTGGCGTGCCGGGTCTATATGCGCCCCTTCGCCAGTCCGGGCAGCTTTCGCCTGGGTCAAAGTGCGGGGCTGTAGCTCAGTTGGTAGAGCGCTTGAATGGCATTCAAGAGGTCAGGGGTTCGATTCCCCTCAGCTCCACCACGCTGGGGATCCTGCACGATGAAATGCAAACCACTACTGAGTCGTAAACCATGGTCCACAGGATTCAAATACCTGATTGATTTCGTGAGCTTTCCGGTATGCTGCCGATTCGTGCGAATCGGCAG
>JAYVOF010000055.1:0-5978 GCA_043758105.1 Rhodospirillales bacterium
AGTGTAGCGCAGCCCGGTTAGCGCACTTGTCTGGGGGACAAGGGGTCGTGGGTTCGAATCCCGCCGCTCCGACCAACCTGGATGAAAACCATGGCCGAACAACCCCGAATTCTTGAGCGCGCCGTCGTTCATGCCGAACTAATGGCCGCGTTTCATCACCGGTTCGGGATCATCCCGGACTATGAGAAAATTCTGGAATGCACCTACTCACGGCTGATTGGGCCCGGTGCCACTGTCATCGATATCGGGGCGCATAGCGGCCGGCACACGGCCGTGTTTGCGGAGTTGGCCGGCCCCACGGGTCGCGTCCACGCGTTCGAGCCGTTGCCCATGGCGATGGCGAGCCTCCGCGCACGTGGTTTGGGCCCTCACGTCACATTGCATGCCTGCGCCATCGCGAACCGGCGGGGTCTCGAGTCATTTATCTTTGCGCGGGGTGCGCCCGAAGAAAGCGGCCTCCGTCTGAAAGTATATAACCAGCCGGATCTGGTGACGCCCGAGACGATCGAAGTCATGGTATGTCCGTTGGATGACTTCATCGATGATTTCGATGGCCTTCAATTCATCAAGATCGACGCCGAGGGCGCGGAGATCGGGTGCTTAGAAAGCGCACGACACACCATCGCGCGCCATCGTCCGATCATCAGCGTCGAATACGGATACCCGGGTTATTCAGCATTTGATTTGCACCAAAGCAGCCTTTTCGACATCGCAAGCAGTCTTGGTTATGTTGTCGGTGACCTATTCGGTGCCGTGTGTTCTGATCGTAGCATGTGGGCGCGGGTCTGCGATGCGGCGTATTGGGACTGGTATCTCGTGCCGGCGGAGCGCGTGACCGGGTGGCAGGCGGCGCTCGGCGTCTGAAACTAGCGCTTGCGACGCCACTCTCCGGAATGCCATGGTTCTGAAAGGGAAGCGTCAATAACCGGGGGATCAACCATGGATGGTGCAATTCTGGCGCCGGAACGTGCATCCGTTGCGTCCGAGCGCGTAACGGCCTGGCTACGCCGGTTCGGCGCTGCGTTGGATCAACGGGATAGCGAGGCCGCCGCCGGGCTGTTTACCGAGACCTGCTTTTGGCGCGATCTGGTGGCCTTCACCTGGAACATCACGACGCTGGAAGGGCGCGACGCCATCCGCGCCATGCTGGACGCGCAACTGGATTCGGTGCACCCGGGCGCCTGGGCTCTGGACGAACCCGCGACCGAGGCCGGTGACGTCACCGAGGCCTGGATCACCTTCGAGACGGCGAATATCCGCGGCTATGGCCATCTCCGCCTTAAGGGCGACCAAGCCTGGACCTTGCTCACGACCGCACGCGAGCTGAAAGGCTTTGAGGAGCAAAGCGGGACCCGGCGTGAAAAGGGCGTCCATCACGGGGTGGAACAGGGCCGCCGGTCCTGGCAGGAGCGTAGAGCGGAAAACGAGGCCACGCTCGGTGTCACGCGCCAGCCATACTGCCTGGTGATCGGCGGCGGCCAGGGCGGTATCGCGCTCGGTGCCCGGTTGAAGCGGTTGGGCGTGCCGGCGATCATCATCGACAAGCATCCGCGTCCGGGTGACCAGTGGCGCAGCCGGTATAAATCGCTGCATCTGCATGACCCGGTCTGGTATGACCATTTGCCGTATTTGCCGTTCCCCGATCATTGGCCGGTGTTTGCTGCAAAGGACAAGATCGGGGACTGGCTGGAACACTATACCCGCATCATGGAGCTAATTTACTGGGGTAATACCGAGTGCAAATCAGCCCGCTTCGACCCGGATCAAAAGCGGTGGACTGTAGAACTGGTGCGCGATGGCACCGCCGTGACGCTCTACCCGCAGCAACTCGTGCTGGCGACGGGCGTGTCCGGTGTTCCGAACGTGCCGGACTTTGCCGGCATGGATCAGTTTAAGGGTGAGAGCCACCATTCGAGCCAGCATCCCGGCGGTGAACGCTACCGCGGTAAAAAGGCCGTGGTGATTGGGTCCAACAACTCGGCCCACGACATCTGCGCCGATTTGTGGGAGCACGGTGCCGACGTCACGATGGTGCAGCGAAGCTCGACGCATATCGCGCGATCGGACTCGCTGATGGATCTGGCGCTCGGCGGACTGTATTCCGAACAGGCGGTGGCCAACGGCGTCACGACCGACAAGGCCGATCTCATCTTTGCGTCCGTGCCCTACAAGATCATGCACGAATTCCATATCCCGGTGTATGCCGAGATGAAAAAACGCGACGCCGTGTTCTATGAGCGCTTGGCGGCGGCGGGCTTTTTGCTTGACTTCGGTGATGACGAGTCTGGGTTGTTCATGAAATACTTGCGCCGGGGTTCCGGGTATTACATCGATGTCGGCGCCTCCGAGCTGATCGCCGACCGCAAAGTGAAACTCCGGTCAGGCCAGGTGAAGACCATTACCGCGACCGGCGTGCAGCTCGCGGATGGCACGGAGTTGCCGGCGGATTTGATCGTCTATGCCACGGGCTATGGCAACATGAACGGCTGGGTTGCGCGGTTGATCAGTCAAGACGTCGCGGACAAGGTCGGCACCTGCTGGGGCCTCGGCTCCAACACGGCGAAGGACCCGGGTCCGTGGCAAGGTGAGCTCCGCAACATGTGGAAGCCGACGCAGCAGGAGGCGCTGTGGTTCCACGGGGGCAATTTGCACCAGTCCCGGCACTACTCGCTATCGCTCGGCCTGCAGATCAAGGCACGGATGGAGGGACTTCCGACCCCGGTCTATGCCCTGGCGGAGACGCATCACACGGGGTGACGGGACGTTCTTAACCGTGGTGGGATACCACCAACGATGATGGAAACGGGTCAATAAGGCAGAAGAACCGACGCCACCGCCTGCGCGGCGATGCCTTCGCCGCGGCCGGTGAAGCCGAGGCGCTCGCTGGTGGTGGCCTTCACCGAGATCCGGCCCGGGTTCACGCCCATCAGCGTCGCGATCCGTGCGATCATCGCCGGCGCGTGCGGGGTGATCTTCGGTTGCTCGCAGATCAGCGTCACGTCCGCATTGCTCAGCACGCCGCCCCGCGCCGCGATCCGCCCGGCGGCGTGGATCAAAAACCGCGCGCTGTCTGCGTCCTTCCACGCAGTCTCACTCGGCGGGAAATGCCGTCCGATATCGCCCTCTGCCAGCGCGCCATAGATCGCGTCGCACAGCGCATGCAGGCCCACATCCGCGTCCGAATGGCCGGACAGGCCCAGGGTGTGCGGCACCTCGATCCCGCACAGCATCAGCTTGCGGTCCGGCACCAATACATGCACGTCGAATCCCGTGCCCACCCGGGGATAGAGGACAGGAGACAGCAGTCGTTCCAACCGCACGAGGTCCTCCGGAAATGTTAGCTTGATATTATCATCCGATCCGCGGACGAGCGCGACCGACAGGCCGGACGCCTCCAGCAACAGCGCGTCATCCGTCGCACCCAACACTGCCCCAGCGTGCAGGCATAACAGCGCCGGGAACCGGAACGCCTGCGGGGTCTGCGCGCGAAACAGGCCGTCGCGGGGCACGGTCGCAACGACCCGGCCGTCCACCCCGCGCTTCAGCGTGTCCGACACCGCCGCAGCCGGGATCGCGCCGTGATGCACATCGAGCGCGGCCAGCAGATCCGGGATAGTGCCGGGCGGGATGTAGGGCCGGGCGGCGTCATGGATCAGCACGACGTCCGGCGCGTAGGACGATAGCGCTAGCAGGCCGGCCTGCACGCTCTCCTGCCGCGTGGCCCCGCCGGGCACGATCGGGAGGTGCGCCACGCCCTCCAGCGCCGGTCCGAGCCGTGCCGCCTCGCCCACGGGTTGCAGCCAGGTCACATGCGCCGCCAACGCATCCGCCGCCCAGCGCACGACAGGTTTGCCAGCGATGAGAGTGTATTGCTTGGGCAGGTCCGCGCCAAATCGGGAACCCGACCCGGCGGCGACCAAAAGGGCGGCAACACGCATCGCGCAGCAATGAACACCGGGGGCACGGGCGTCAACCCACCTGCCTGGAGTTAACGTCAGACTACTTTACAGAATGTCTCAGAACGGTTGCGTCCCGGGGTCTGTCCGCTTAGTTTGCACAAATGATGGGCACTCCAATTCTTCCTGCATTGAACCCAATCACCCTAGGCAGCGGCGCACAGGCGGTGCAGGTCGAGGTTCCGGTCATCATGGCGCCCATGTCAGGTGTGACGGATTTGCCATTCCGGCGCCTGGCCAAGCAGCAGGGCGCCGGGCTTGTCGTATCGGAAATGATCGCGTCCTGGGCGATGGTGCGGGAAAATCGTGCCACTTTACGCATGGCCGAAGTTGTACGAACGGAGGTAGGGGGCTGCGGCGGACCGAACGCGGTGCAACTCGCCGGCTGCGACCCGGCCGCCATGGCGGAGGCGGCGCGGATCGCCGTGGGCCACGGTGCCGATCTGATCGACATCAATTTCGGCTGCCCGGTTAAAAAAGTGGCAGTGGGGCAGGCCGCCGGGTCGGCGCTGATGCGCGATGAGGTCGCGGCCGCCCGCCTGCTGGAGGCGACGGTACAGGCCGTTCAGGTCCCGGTCACGCTGAAGATGCGCATGGGCTGGGATCATGCGAACCTCAACGCCCCAAGTCTGGCGCGGATTGCGGAGTTATCCGGAATTCAGATGGTGACCGTGCACGGCCGGACGCGGCAGCAATTCTACACCGGCACCGCGGATTGGCGTTTCATCGCCAGCGTGAAGGCGGCGGTGCGGCTGCCGGTGATCGCCAACGGCGACATCCTCACGGTCGATGACGCGGCGGAGGCGCTGCGTCAGTCGGGGGCCGATGGCGTCATGATCGGGCGGGCCTGCTATGGCCGGCCCTGGTTTCCAGCGCAGGTGGCGCGGTTCCTGATGACCGGCGAGCGTGTGCCGGATCCTGAGATTATGGAACACAAGCGCCTGTTGCTGCAGCATTATGACGCGATGTTGGTGCATTTCGGCGCCGATGCGGGCATGCGGCTCGCGCGGAAGCATGTGTCCTGGTACTCGCGCGGCCTGCATGGGTCGGCAGAATTCCGGGTCGAGGTGAACCGTATTACCGAGCCGGCGGGGGTGATCGCGTTGATCGACCGGTTCTTCGACAATGCCGCCGCCCGCGCCGACCGTGAGAAGGTGGCGGCATGAAGGCCGCACTCACGCGCGGCCGGCTAAAGCTGGTGGAGCGGTTCATTCCGCGTCCGCCGCCGGTGGTGGACGCGATGGCCATGCTGAATGCGCTGCCGGTGCCGGCCATCCTACTGGACGGTGACAACCGCTTCCGCTTCGCCAATCAGGCGGCGGAGCTATTTCTCGGCGTCTCTATGCTGCAGCTGGCGCAACTCAGCCTCGTGGCATTCATCCCCGGCGATCACCCGCTCTTCGCATTGTTGGAGCAGGTGCGGCATCAGGGCGTCACGATTTCGGACCACGACCTCACGCTCGAAAGCCCCCGGCTGCACAAGACCGGCATTACGGTGCAGGCGGCCCCGTTGATGGAGGAGCCGGGGGCGGTCGTGCTCACGCTGCAAGACAGCTCGGCGGCCCGGGCGCTGGACCGGCAGATGCTGTTCCGGGGTGCCGCGCGGAGCGTGGTGGGCATGTCGGCCATGCTGGCGCATGAGGTGAAGAACCCGCTTTCGGGCATCCGCGGCGCGGCGCAGCTGCTGGAGGCAAATGCGTCCGAGGATGACCGGGAGCTGACGCAGCTGATCCAGGACGAGGCGGACCGCATTCGCGTCCTCGTGGACCGGATGGAGGAATTCGGTGAGAAGCCGATCGAGCGCCGGGCCGTCAACATTCACCGGGTGCTGGAGCATGTTCGCCGGCTAGCGGGCACGGGGTTTGCAGCGCACCTCAAGATAACCGAAAATTATGACCCCTCGCTCCCGCCCGCCTGGGGCAACCGGGATCAATTGGTTCAGGTATTGCTGAACCTGGTCAAAAACGCCGCCGAGTCGATTTCTGGGGATCCGGGTCTCGCGGGGCGGGGCGAAATCGTGCT
>JAYVOF010000056.1:0-37530 GCA_043758105.1 Rhodospirillales bacterium
TTCTCAGCGGTCCACATCGACGGTCTCTCCTGACGAGCGACCATCCTTGAATCACATCCGATTCCTCGGATTCAACAAGTTTCGGGACGGACACTAAGATTGCTTCGCAGATCGGCTTGAAATGAGAATGCTACAATGCTGGTCGAAATCACTCCATTCGGGGATGGAGTCTAGGATTGTATTTACATAAGTAAACCTATGTAGGTCGGCAATGCAAAAGAAGCAGTGTGGATCTCAGGATTCCAATATCGTGAGACACCTGTTATCCCGGAAGCGCTCGCACGGATCAACACCTCCGCGTTGGTCATGGTTTTGTTGAGCGGTTTTTTACTCGCGATCCCAAGAAGCATAACTCCCCCCACATATGTCGGAACGGCCACGACATAACCGGAGACGTGGTCAAACACTTTCCGTTGCCTTAGTGTGACCTCCCTCAATTCCGACGGTTGCATGAACGGAACGCCACCCTGGTTCACCAAGATTCCATCGGGCCTGAGGACTCGCGCGCATTGATGATAAAACTCTTCAGTGAACAAAACCTCTCCAACGCCGTCTGGATCTGTACTATCGATAAGGATTACATCGAAGGATGCAGCGGTTGCTGTCGCGACGTATTGGATTGCGTCGGCCACCACCACATGGGCTCTTGGATCGGCCCAAGCATTTCCCCCAATTTGAGGCAAGAATCTTTTGGAAAGCCGAATGACTTCAGCGTCAATTTCGACCATTGTGGCAGATTCAACCCCTTTATGCTGTAGAACGTGACGAAGAATGCCGCCATCTCCTGCGCCAACAATTAAAATGTCTTTTGCCTGGCCGTGGCAGATCATCGGAACGTGCGTCATCATTTCTTGATACACGAACTCGTCAAGTTCAGTGATCTGCACTGCTCCATCAAGAAAAAGGATGTTTCCGTGCGAATCGGACTTATAGATCTCGATTCGTTGGTAGGCTGTTTTTACCATCGCTAGTAAAGACAGATTCCAGAACGTTTGTCCCCACCCCGAATACAATGTTTCCTTACGCTCGACCATAGAAACACCAACGAAAAAGTGGCGTCAGTTCAAATACGCTGACGCCACCGAGTCTTACGTTTTAGATAGAGTAGCGCCTAAAGTGCGGTCGGCTTCACTTTGCCGCGCTGCTGCTCGTCGATATCAATGCGATCCGGCTGGAACGTTGCACAAAGCACCGGAACGGCGTCGTGCGGATCGCACGCTCCGCACATGAAGATATCGAGCGCTGCAAAATCGCTCTCAGGCCAGGTGTGGATAGAAATATGGCTCTCCGCCAGCACAACCACTCCTGACACTCCGCCATTTGGCGTAAAGTGGTGAAAATGGCTGTGTAAGATCGTCGCTCCGGCTTTTAACGCCGCTTCTCGAAGCGCCCGATCAATCACCAGCGGATCCGAAAGGTTACTAGCGCCCCACAAATCCACGAGCAAATGGGTTCCGGCAAACCGGTTCCCATTTCGTTCAATAAAATAATCTTTCCTCGGTTCAACGGCTAACCCGTAACCGTCAAAGGAAGAAAGCGTTGCAATCGTCGTCTGGTTTTCGCTCGGAATTTCCGAGACCATCCCCAGTTGAGCAAGTGCGTTCATCACGTACCCCCAAACCAGTAGATAGCCTGTTGGGCGGGATCGCCCCCTTCGGCCAAGAGCGAGGGGTTCTATAGCTTGCTCACCACCCTGGCAAGTGAAACCTTTCTACGTCGGATAGACTGCACGATCCACACCATCCAATGGGCCTTGATGGGGGGCGTGTGCGCGGCCATGCTCCCCCCCGACGCCGGTGCTACCGGCCTGGGAGGGGTATGGCGCATTTTTCGCTCTACGAGACGAACGCGGCCACCTCACTCGCGTTGCGCGGGATCGACCTCGAGGGGGACGGCCAAGAGGTCGACGTGCTCGCCGGCCCATCGCGCTGTGGTCAGGGCACGATTTTTCGTCTGATCGTCAGGCTGCAGGCCATTACGCGACGATTGCCCCGCAACTTAAGACGCACCGCCACCCGAACGACCCCACCACCGGAGCAGTCGAATGATAGACCTTAAGAATCAGGCCGTTTGGATCACCGGTGCCGGGTCGGGCATCGGCCGCGGCATCGCCATCGCGTTCGCGGCAGCCGGATGCCGGCTCGCCATCAGCGGACGGTCGGAGCCGGCCCTCGCCGAAACCGCGCGGCTTGCGGGCGGTGCCGTGACGGTGGTCCCGGCCGATGTGACAATCGAGGCGCAGGTCGCGCGCGCACACCAGGCCGTGCTGGCGGCGATCGGCGAGCCCGACATCCTCATCAACAACGCCGGCGCCAACGCCAAGCGGCGGCATTGGGGACAATTGTCCACGGCGGACATGGATGCTGTCGTGAACGTGAACCTGAAGGGGCCGTTCCTTTGCACCCTCGCGGTCCTGCCCGGCATGCGCACCCGGCGCGCCGGCACCATCATGCACGTGGCGTCCCTTGCCGGCACCGGCATTTTCGCGGTCACCGGCCCCACCTACACGGCCACGAAACACGCCGTTCGCGCCCTATCGGCCACCCTGAACGCCGAAGAGGGCATCCACGGCATCCGCAGCATCTGCATCAACCCCGGTGAGGTCGCGACCGCCATCCTCGACAGCCGCCCGCGCCCACCATCGGCCCAGGAACGGGCGATCATGGTGCAGCCGGAGGACATTGCCGCCGCCTGCGTATTTGCCGCGCAATTGCCCGCCCGGACGTGCATGGCGGAGATGACGATCGTGCCGACCGATAACCAATTCTACCGCGAAGCCGCCCACGCGATCGCCAAACAATCGTGATGGCGTATGCCATCGAGACTGTCTCGACCGAGACGTTGCACCGGGTCATCACCGCCATCTTCACGGCCGCCGGGTGCGACGCCGCGGAAGCCGGTCGGATCGCGCAGCGCCTGATTTCTGCCAACCTCGCCGGGCATGACAGCCATGGGGTGATCCGCGTGCCCCGTTATGTGCAATGGCTGGGTGAGGGCAAAGTCCGCGCCGGGCAACGCATCTCAATTTTGATCGAGAGCCCGACCCACGCGGTGCTGGACGGCAATTTAGGCTTCGGCCAGAGCATTGGGGAGCAGGCGGTCGATCTGGGGATCGAGAAGGCGCGGATGGCGGGTTTAGCGGTCATCACGCTGCGTAATTCCGGGCACGTCGGACGGATCGGCGATTGGGCGGAGCGGGCGGCGGCGGCGGGCCTCGTGTCGATCCACTTCGTGAATGTGGGCCTGGGCGAGATCGTGGCACCGTTCGGGGCGGTCGATCGCCGGTTCGGCACCAATCCGTTCTGCGTCGGCGTGCCACAGCCGGATGGCCCGCCACTGCTGCTGGATTTTGCCACCAGCATCGTGGCGGAGGGTAAGGTCCTGGTGGCCAGCAATGGCGGCAAACCCGTGCCCGGCGATGCGTTGATCGGACCGGACGGCGTCATGTCGGGGGACCCGGTGACTCTCTATGGGCCGCTCGAAAATAACCAGCCCTATCCGGGGCGCGATCCGGGGCGGGGGGCGGGGGCGCTGCGGGCGTTCGGGGACCACAAGGGCTCCGGCCTCGCCTTCATGTGTGAAATCCTGGCCGGGTGCTTGGCGGGAAGCCCGACGGCAAGCCCGGTGCCGGGCGGGCAGCGTGGCGGCATCGTAAACGGTATGCTGTCGATCTATTTGGACCCTGGTCATTTCGGGGCCCGGAACCTGACGGAGGCTGCCCATGCGTATGCGGAGCATGTGCGGGCGGCACGACCGGCTGTTGCGGACCAGCCGGTGCTGGTCCCGGGCGACATGGAGAGCCGCACCCGGGCGGCGCGCCTGGCGGGCGGCATCCCGTTACAGACGGAAACGTGGTCCGCGATTCAGGCCACGGCGGCCGCACTCGGGGTCGTGATCTAACAAAACTTGGGTGTTTACGACTTGTTAACGCGTCCGTGATAGGCAAGGTGGTAGTCCGTTCTACTGAGGGTTGCCGATGTCCACCTATGCGCTCGAGGGCCCGAAATGGGCGTCGCAGACCGTTACCTGGAGCTTTGCCGACCTTTCGCAGCCGGGCACGTCGACCTTTTCCTCCACCATCGGCGCGCAGTATCAGCCGTTGGTCACGCAAGCGATCCAGCGCTGGTCCGCGCTGATCGACGTCAGCTTCGTTCAGGTCGCCGATAGTACTGCCACCGATATACGGATCGGGTTTGCCACTTTCGGCACGACCTCCGGCCAGATCGGTGAGACGGATTACAGCTATAGCACCGGCACCACCCAATACTTTTCTGCCAATGACGCTGTGCGGCTCGAGGATCCGGCGGAAACTGCGCTCCATCCGGTCAACGGTGTGCTGACCTATCAAAACACTCAAACCAGCCTCGCCCAGGTCATCTTGCATGAGTTCGGGCACGCGCTCGGCTTGGCGCACGACACCGACCCGGCGGCGGTGATGTATCCGGTCGCCACCGCGCGTAACCCGGACCTGAGCGCGTCCGACATCGCCGGCATTCACACCCTGTACGCAGCACCCAGCTTCTATCAAACCGACACGACCACGAACGTCGCCACGAAGCCCGACGGTGTCGTCTACACCGGACCCGTCAGCTATTTGAACAAACAGTATATCTACGGTGGGACCGACGCGGTCACCCTCGCCGCCGCTGGGCCGAACGTGTTCCTCAAGGGCGGTCCGGCCGACGATGCACTCAGCGTCAGCTCGGGCCAAAACGTGCTCGATGGCGGCACGGGCTCCAATTTCCTCAGCGGCGGGACCGGCAATGACACGTTCTTCGTGGACGGACGCGGCGGGCAGGTGACCTGGGGCACGCTGGTCAATTTCCATCCGGGCGACCAGGCGACCCTGTGGGGCTTCAACCCCGCCGTCTCGACCCGGGTGTGGAGCGCGACGGCGGAGGGGGCGGCGGGGTTTCAGGGTGAAACCATGCACGCGAACCTCACGGGTTCGGGCGTCAACGCGTCCATCACTTTCGCCGGGGCCACGGCGGCGGATGTGGCGCGGTATGTCATTTCGTCCGGAACCGTGGGCGGCCAGACCTACCTCGCCATCAGCAATCCGGTCTGACCGGGTTCCTCCTGCTCGTCCGTGGGCGCGATGTCCACACTCACCTTCAGCGTATGCGTGCCCCCGCCCAGCAACACGCCGCGCACCGGACTGACATCCGCATAATCCCGCCCCCAGCCCAGCACGACGTGCCCATCCTGCACCACCAGCGCATTGGTCGGGTCCACGTCGATCCAGCCATGCTCCGGCCCCAGCCAACATCCGACCCAGGCATGGGATTGATCGGCACCCACCAGACGCTTCTTGCCCGGCGGCGGATGGGTGCGCAGATAGCCCGACACATATCGCGCCGGCACCCCTCGCGTTCGAAGCGCGGCGATCATCAAATGCGCAAAATCCTGGCACACCCCGGCCTTCAGCTCCAGCACGCGGGAGACGGGCGTGGAGACGGTCGTCACCGTGCTGTCGAACCGGAACTCGGTCGAAAATCGATGCATCAGGTCCAGCACACAGGCCAGCACCGCCCCCCCCGGCGGAAAACTCGCCGCACTCCAGGCATGTGCGTCCCGCATCAACGGCACGCGACCGCTGGCAAAGGTGAACTCCGCCGCGTCCGCGCCCGCCGGCTCCAGCGCCTGGCTGGCGACGTGCTCCCAACGGGGGGTCGCCTGTGCATCCGGCACCGGACGCGCCATCACCTCCACCTCCCCCACCGCCTCCAGCCGGAGTGTGTCATGGACGCCCGCCAAAAATAGCCAGCCGACCGGGTTGCCGAAATGATCAGTGCCCCACGCCACCCGGGTCGGCTCCGGGCCCACATGCAGCGCGAAATCCTTCACGACCTGATACGGTAGATCCCGCGGACGCACATGCACGACGTGCGCACCCAACTCGACCGGGTCCTTATAGTCGTACGTCGTCACGTGACGCACCCGCAACAGCGTCATGCGATCTCGAGCCCCACGGCATGGGCTTCCGGCAACAGGGCGAAGAACCGCCGCGTGATGCGGTCCGACAGCGCCGACAAATCCTCCACCATCGCAAACAGCGCCTCCGGCAGCGCCGCCGCCGCCTGTTCGGGTTCGCCCGCCCGCGCGACCTGATCCACCATCGCCTCCGTCCGCCGCAACAGGGTGGTCGCACTGCCCGCCAGATCCAACTCCCCTGCCCCCGCTTCATCCAGCAGCCGCGCGGTTTGCGCGAATTGATACGCCAGCGACCGCGGGTTGCTCCGGTCGGCCATCACCAGGTCCAGCGCCGCCGCCGGCTGCAACACGGACATATACCGGCTGCGATAGGTAATCGCGCTGTCGAACAGCTCGAGGATGACGCGCAACGTGCCGTCCATCCGCGCCGCGGGCTGTTCCAGCATCGTCGCCAGAACGAGGGTGGAGGCCCGGGCCCGCTCGATCCGCCGGCCCATATCCAGAAACAGCCAGCCGCCACCCCGCACCATGCCCTCCGCCGCGATCCCCGCGACGGTCGCCGTTAGCCGGGTCAGACCCATCATGGCGTGCACCAGCGCGTCCACGCCCCGCTCATGGGTCGGCACCGTATCCGCCCGTGCGGCCCGCATCGCATGAGAAAACGCAGAATACGTCTCGACCGTCAGCCGGTCCCGCAGCGCCTCCGTCAGCTCCGTGGCCCGGGTCAGCCCATGCGCCAATGCCCCGGCCGGCAGCAGCGCCTCCCGCACCAACTGATCGACGGTGCCCGCGCCCTCTTCCAATTCGAGGCCGGACGCCTCGATACAGGCGCGCAACACCTCCAGCTCCGCCATCTCACGCGGGAGCGGCGCACCCCGTGCCCGGCGCAACAGGCCGGCCCGGCACACCCGCGCCTGCTGCTCCAACCGCTCCACATACCGGCCCAGCCAAAAGAAATCATCCGCCACCCGGCTCGGTAGATCGCCGCTGCTGCGGCGGATCGCGACGGGCGGCGACCGCACCGGCTCCGGACCCTGCAAATCCCGCGTGTCCTGGTCCAGCACCCAGACGTCTTTGAACATCGCGCCCTCCGGGATCATGCCGGTCACGTGCTCACTGGAGGCCAGCACCCGGGCGAGCCCGCCCTGCATCACCTGCCACCCGACCCCATCATGCATCAGGAACAAGCGCACCATGACCGGATGCGCCTCGAGACCGTTCGGGCCGTGACACGGCGCCAGCGACGGCTCGGCCACCGTGCAGGCGGCATAGGCCCACGGACGGTCATGGATCGCCTGCTCCAGCAGCATACGGTCCGGCAGTTTCATCCCCGCCAGCGCTCGTGGCGGACGGTTCGCGTCCAGCGCAGAGCGGATGCTCCAGCGCTCGAAGCCCTGCACCGCCATACGCTGCGCCGACTCATCGCCCAGCCAAACGGTCGGCGTCGTCGCTAACCGCAGGGGCTCTCCTAATAAGCGGCGGCTGAGCGCCGGCAGAAATGCCGCAAGACCCGGTGCCTCCACCGCGGCAGCGCCCGGATGGTTCAGGATCCGCACGACACCGTGCCGGGCCGCATCCATCAGCCCCGTGACACCCAGCACGTTCACGGACGATTCAAGCGGATCCAGCGTCCCGCCCGGCACCCGGTTCAGCAGCAGATCGACCATCTGCAGGCCACGCAGCGTCTTAAGATACAGCACCCCGCTCCGCACCGTGAGATCCCGCGCCTGCACCAGCGCGCAATTGAGGTCGCGTGACAGGGTCGAATGCTCCGGCCATTGCGGATCGGCCACGCCCTGGGTCAGCAACGCCACGAACGGGGTCCGCTGCAGCGGCTGCACGACATTCAACAGCGCGTCCTGCCAGGCGTCGAAAAACGGACGCAACTGCCGGACCTGAGACGGGCGGAACAATTCCGGCATCACTCGCGCCAATAGCCGCCGGCTCTCCCGCGCATAGCCGATGCCGGGTGCCGCACTCGTCCGGTCCGCCAGCACCCGCCACTGCCCGTCCGAACCGCGGACGAGGTCGGCCGCATAATTCTGCAGGAACCGCCCATGCGCAAAGGGCGCCGTCCGGCACGAGCGGAGAAAGCCCGGATTGGCAAACACCAGCGCCGGCGGCAGAGCCCCCTCCCGCAGCATCGCCTGCGGACCGTAGATATCGGCCAGCAACGCCTCCAGCAGCCGGGCGCGCTGGCACAGCCCGTCCTCGAGCGCCGCCCATTCCTTGATCGGGATCGGCAGCGGCACCGGGTCGCAGCGCCAGGTGGGGGCGGCACCCTCCTCCTCCGCGGTGCGCTCCAGCCGGTCGGCCCGCAGCTTCAACTGCGCGGCATCGAGGCCGGCCAGGACGCCCAGCACCGGCCGCCAATGCGAACGCACGCCGCCGCGCCCGTTCACCATTTCGTCGAACGCGCTCATTAGTGAATAAGGGGGGAGTGAAAACGGCGGGGGCTGACGGTGTCCAGGATCTGGCCCGCTACGCCCGGATCGCGCCCGGAAATTACGTCCGCGGCCAAGCGTCCGGCGGCGGGCGACGTCTGAATGCCATAGCCGCCCTGCCCCACGCACCAAAAGAATCCATCGACCGCCGCGTCCCAGCCGAGCACGAAATTGCGGTCTGGCGCGAAGGTGCGCAGGCCCGCCCAGCTATGCTCCACCCGCCGCACGTCGATATCGAGCGCCTGTTGCATGCGGTCGATGGCGATGGCGACATCCAACTCGTCCGGGGCCACGTCATGCGGATACATGTCGGTCTCGTCCGCCGGGCTCACCATCATCTTGGTGCGGGCCTCGGGCCGGATATACCAGGTGTGGTCCACGTCGTTGACCATGGGCCAATGCGTGGCGATCCAGGGTGAGGGGTCGATCACGCAGCCGGTGCGGCGTTTCGGCACCAGGCCCACGGCCGTGACCCCGGCCTGGGCCGCGACCTCATCGCCCCAGGCACCGGCGGCGTTGACGATCACCGGGGCGGTGAAACTGCCGCCGCCGCTGGTTTCCACATGCCACCGCCCGGATTCGCGGGCGATCCGTCCGGTTCGGCTGCGCAACGCCAGCTCACCGCCATGGCTGCGTAACCGCCGGAGGAAGCCCTGATGCAACTGGGCCACATCCATATCGAACGCGTCCTCCTCGATCGCCGCCGCAACCGCGTAGCCGGGGCGAAGTGCGGGGACCAGGGCGGTGATCTCGGCGATCGACGCTTCCCGCAGGGCGGTCCCGGCCGCCAGCATGTCATGCAGGTGATCGCGCTGATCGGGCGGCGCCAGGAACACGACCGGGCGGGGCGATAGGATCGGCGCGTCGGCAAAACCCGGCGGCGGCGCCTCGAAGAACGCGCGGGACAGCCCGGTCAAAACACGCACGCTGGGCGGCCCGTAATTCAAAATCCAGATCGCGGCCGAGCGCCCGGTGGTGTGATACCCCGCCGCGTCTTCCGCCTCGACAAGGGCGACCCGGTGATCCGGGGCGAGGTGGGCCGCCACCGTGGCACCGGCGATGCCGGCCCCCACCACGATCACGTCGACTGCATGCGTATCCATCGGCCTAACATCGTCGGCCCGCTCGCTTGACGCAAGGTTCTGTGACGGAATGGCGTCCGCGATTCCATCGCCGCATAGGGCGCAAACGGCTACTTCGAATAGACCAGTGTCGGCAGCCACATCGCGATGCCCGGCATGAAAGAAAGGATGACGACGGCCACCGCCATTAGGGCCACGAACGGCAGCGTACCCCAGATGATTGGCCCAAGGCCGATATCGGGGGCGATCCGGTTGATCACGAAAATGTTGAGACCTACGGGCGGATGGATCAATCCCATTTCCATCACCACCGCCATCACCACGCCGAACCAGATCAGGTCGAATCCTGCAGCGCGCAACGGCGGCAAGATAATCGGTGCGGTCATCAGAATGATAGAAACGGGGGGTAAGAAAAACCCGAGCATCACCACCAAGATCAGGATAGCGAATAGCAGCATCCACTTGGATAACGACAGTCCTACGATCCATCCGGCCGCGGCCTGACTGATGTGCAAATAGCTCATCACGTAACTATACAGCAGGCTCATACCGATGATCATCAGCAGCATGCCGCTTTCGCCCAGCGTGCCAATGAAGATGGGCTTCAGATCGGAGATCCGGAACGCGCCATAGACGATGGCGATCAGCGCCAGCGCCATGATGGCACCGAGCCCGGCGGTTTCGGACGGCGTGGCAATGCCGCCATAGAGCGCCACCATGACGCCGGTCAGCAGGATCAGGAACGGCAGCACGCGCGGCAACGATGAGAGCCGGTCCCGCATCGTATAACGGTCCTGGCGCAGGATTTCGGAGCGCGCACCGCCCGCCGCCTCCACCGCCACGGCCGCCCCGAACTCATGCCGCCAGCGGACCACCGCATAGGCTGAGAACAGCACCAGCAAAAGTACGCCGGGTCCGATGCCGGCCAGAAAAAGCCGGCCCAATGACTGTTCGGCCGCCACCGCATACAGGATCAGCACGATGCTGGGCGGCAGCAAGATGCCGAGCGTGCCGCCCGCCGCCACCAGCCCTGCGGCAAAGCCCGGCGAATACCCGCGCCGCCGCATCTCGGGAATGCCGGAGCTGCCGATGGCGGAACACGTGGCCGGGCTGCTGCCCGCCATCGCGGCGAACAGACCGCAGGCGAGCACGACCGCCACGCCCAACCCGCCCGGCACCCGATTCAGCCAGGTATGCAGCGCGTCATATAAATCCTTTCCCGCCCGGGACTTACCAATCGCCGCACCCTTTAAAATGAATAGCGGGATCGTCAGCAGCGTGATGCTGGCCAACTCCTCATAAACATTCTGCGCCACGGTATCGAGCGAGGCGGCCGGCATGAAGCCCAGCATAAACAGCGTCGCGACACCGCCCAGCGCAAACGCGATCGGCATGCCGGAAAACAGCGCCGCGAGCGTCGCCCCCCCATAGGCGAGGCCGAGTTGCAGGGGGCTCACGGTGCCAGGACCAGATGCGCCGGGGCACTCGGGCGATGGCGGGAGCCCAATGTCTGCAACAGCAGCTGCACCGCCAGCAACACCATGCCCACCGCCATGCAGCCATAGGGGATCCAAAGCGGCGGCCCCCAGGACGACGGCGTCGTCTGCCCCTCGTCCCACGCCTCCAGCAGCAGCGAGATGCTCTTCCACGCGAAAAAGGTCACGAACAAGAAGCTCAGCGCGTCGGCCAGCGTGCGCCGCACCAAATCCGCCCAGGGGGGCAACAGCACGGCCAGCGCATCGATCGCGACATGTCCGCGCCGGGCTTGGATCCAGGCGGCGGAGGCGAAGGTAGCGCCGATCAGTAAGAAGGTACTCAGCTCATCCTGCCAATCGCTCGGCGTGCTGAAGAAATAGCGCCCGGCTACCTCCCAGGTCAGTACTGCCCCCGCCGTCCCGATCGCCAGCGCCGAGCCCACCGCCATCACGACGTTCACGGCATCGAGCGCCGCCTGCACCACACCCAGCAGCCCGGTCCGCGGCGTGTCGGCCGCGGGAATGGTGCCGCTGGCAGCATCGATGCCGTGGCTGCTCAAGCCACCGCCTCGGCCAGTTTCAACAGCTCGGCACAGGAGGCGTTGCGTTCGGCGAATTCCTTCCACGCTGTCGCCTGCGCCAGCTCTTTCCACTTGCCGATCGCGGCCGCATCCATGTCTTTCGCGGTCACGCCGACCTTGGCATAGACCGCGGCCAGCGCATTGTCGTCCGCCTTGGCCGAGGCGAGGCCGAACGCCTCCATCTCGGTGCCCACCTCGTCCACCGCCTTTTGCTGCGACGGTGTCAGGCTGTCGAACACCTGTTTACTCATCAGCAACGGCTCCAGCATGAACCAAAAGCTACCGGTCCGCCCGGTCGTGACGGCCTTGCTGATCTCCTCCAGCCGGAACGAGATCAGGCTCGTGCTGCTGGTGACCGCGGCGTCGAGAGAGCCGGTCTGCATCGCCGCATAGATTTCGTTGCTCGGAACCGAGCTGATGATCCCGCCGGCCGCCTTCAGCATTTGGTCCATTTCGCGCGAGCCACCGCGGATCTTCAGGCCCTTCACATCATCAGGCTGCACGATCGAGGTGGATCGGGAGGCGGTGCCGCCGGATTGCCAGACCCACGTGATGATCCGCACCCCGCGCTTGTCCAGCAGATTGGTGAGCTCCCGCCCGATCGGCTGGGTCTTCCAGGCCATGCCTTGTTCATACGTGGTCACCAGGCAGGGCATGAGGCCGATATTGACCTCCGGCATCTCACCGCCGGCGTAGGCGAGCGGATAGGCGGTCATGTCCAAGGCACCACGGCGGACGGCGGAGAACTGCGCCACCGTCTTCATTAGCGACGAGCCGGGATAGATCTCGAACCCGAGCTCGCCATTGGTGCGACGCTGCACCTCGGCCGCGAATTTGCGGCAGAGACGGTCGCGGAAATCGCCCTGGTCGATCGTGCCGCCGGGAAATTGATGGCTGATTTTCAGCGTCCGCGGCTCGGCCCGGGCGCGTCCGATGAACGCGGGGGCGGCCAAAAGGCCGAGGGCGGCGCGGCGGGTGACCTGCATAATATTCCTCCGGAGGGACCGATCTGTGGCGGCTGTTCTTGCGATACGCCCGGGGAGTATAAGCACGCAAGGCCGTTCATCACTCTCCCTGAGCGGCCGGGTGCATAGCGCAGTGCAGCATGGAAGCGGTCAATTTGTATAAGGGTTTGCAGGGCCTTGAGTGAAAGCGGGCGGCCGTTGGTCGGAGTGGGGGTGGCGCTGTTCAAGGGACCGGCGGTCCTCCTGGTGCGTCGTGGCAAACCGCCGAACGCCGGGTCATGGAGCCTGCCCGGCGGGCGGCAAGAATGGGGCGAGACGGCGGAACATGGTGCAAGGCGGGAGTTGCTGGAGGAAACCGGCATTACCGCGGGTCCGTTGACGTTCGCGGCCCACGTGGACGGCATCCATCGGGATGTGTCCGGCACGGTGCTGTTCCACTACACGATCTTGGATTTCACCGGATATTGGCTGGCGGGCGATCCGGTCGCCGGCGACGATGTGACCGACGCCGTTTGGGCCCCGCTCGATGCGCTTGGACCGTATCAGTTATGGAGCGAGGCGCACCGGGTGATTGCGGCCGCCCGGCGCGCACTCAGCTGCGCTTCCGATGCGATTGCGACGTCCGGCCCAGGTTGAACGACGCGGCGAACCCAGCGCAAACCAAGCCGATGGCCGCCGGTAACAGCCACACCGGACGGGACAGGACGGGGACCGACAGCCACTGCCAGCTCCAGACCGAGCTGAGCTCGCGCCATCTGCCGACGATATCCGAGCCGGTCATCTGCAACGCCTCGCCCAGCGGCATCTCGGGCGACAGCAAAGCCGCGAGTGCGACCGCAGCCACCAGAAATACCGCAGCCAAGACGGCGAAGGTGCGGGCAATCATCTAAATAAAGAGCTTTTCGGCCGTGAGACCGGTGTAGAGCCCGGCCACATATTCACCATAGCCATTATAGATCTTGGTCGGCACCCGCTCCTCCGTCGTGAGCAACCGTTCGGTCGCCTGGGACCAGCGGGGATGCGGCACGGCCGGGTTCACATTGGCCCAGAACCCGTATTCGGAGGGCTGCAACCCTTCCCAGAATGTGGTGGGCCGTTGATCGGTGAAGGTCACCCGCACGATCGATTTGATCGATTTGAAGCCATATTTCCACGGCAACACCAACCGGACCGGCGCACCGTCCTGCTTGGGCATCGCCTTGCCATACAGGCCGGTCGCGAGGAAACCCAAATCGTTCGTCGCCTCCGCCAGAGTCACGCCTTCGACATACGGCCACTCGAACTGGGCCGATCGCAGGCCGGGCATCGTCTTGGGATCGGCCAGAGTCTCGAACCTCACGAATTTCGCATCTGCCGTCGGTTGCGCCAGCTTCACCAAGTCCTTTAAAGCAAAACCGGTCCACGGCACTGTCATCGCCCAGCCCTCGACGCAGCGGTGCCGGTATATCCTCTCCTCGACCGACACCTGTTTTAGGAGATCATCGAGGTCAACGCTCCGGGGTGCCGCGACCATTCCATCGATCTTAATGGACCAGGGGCTCACTGGCAGGCGCTGGGCCGCGCGGGAGATCGACTTACTGGTTCCGAACTCGTAAAAATTGTTGTAACTCGTGCTATCGGCCTCGGCTGTCAGCGCCCGGCCCGGATCATATTTGGGATTACGGGGCGCGCCCTGCGCCTGCGCGATACGTGGCAACAAACCCGCCGCCGCCGCCGCGGCCAGCGCCATGCGGCGGCCGAACACGAGCCCTTCCGGCGTCACGTCCTGCTCCCTGCCGTCCCAGCCCTTACGCGAGCGTATCAACATCGGAGATGTTCCCGTCCTTAAGAGTGCCACATATGGCGCGCCGAGCCCTGATGTCACGACCGCCACACCGTGTTCGCCACCGCCGCCGGGAAAGTGACACGGCTACGCGCGCGGTCAACTCCCGGCCGGGACGCGCTTCATGAGCGACCGGTGGAGCGCGTAGCAGGGCACCGACAGGCTCGCCAGGCCTGCACCGGCCAGAAGCGCACCGGCCGGAGTGCCCGCCCCATCCGCCGCACGGCCGCATACCCAGGGCAGCACCGTCCCACCCACATAATACACACTATAGAACACTCCCATCCCGACCGCCCGGTTGTGCGGCCGCGCCGAGAGCGTGCCCAGCGCGACGATCACACCCGCGTGAATGGACGCAAAGGCGCCGAACAGCACGCCCCAGACCAGGGGCCAATCCAGCTCCGCCGCGCCCGCCACGGTCACCACCATCGCCACCGACCCGGCGATGAACACCCAGCCGCCGCCGAACCGTCCCGCCAACCAGCCGCCCAGCACGGTCGCCGGCAAATTGGTCCAGGTCGCAACCGTGAGAACCAACGCGGTGAGGGCCGCCGGATGCCCGCGCGCCGCCAGCAGCGACGGCATATACGACAAAAACCCATAATACCCGGCATTATACGCGGTCCAGATCAGTCCAGCCACACCGGCCAACACGCATTCAGGCCGGCTCGGCAGCGCCCAGCGGGGACCGTCATGCGGGACGCGGGGGCCGGCCGCCCGCACCGAGATCAGCAGAACGACCGCCGCCAGGGCCGCAATCCCGCCGCCCACGACGAACATGCCCGGCCAGCCCCAGAAATGCAGCACCGGCTGTAACGCGAGGCCCGCCAGGCCCACACCCATCGGGAACATGCCGACCAGCAACCCCATCACCATCACGAACGGCTTACCGTGGAACCGGTCACTCGCCATCTTACCCTGCATGACCGTGAGTGCGACGGCCCCCGCCCCCGACAGCGCCCGGCCCGCGCCGATCCCGTCCGGACCCGCCGCGGCCGCCGCCATCAGCGCCCCGGCGGCCATCAGCGCGAACCCACCCCCCACGACCCACCGCTCGCCATAGCGCCGGCCCAGCAGGCCGCCCGGCAGCGCGATCAGGATGCCGGGCGCCATATACAGCCCGATGAGCGTGCCCAGCGTCGCGAAATCCAGCCCGAACACCCGGACCAGCTCCGGCCCCAGGCTGGCCAGCGTCTGGAATTGGAACCCGAACGCCACCCGTCCCAGCGCGAGCGCCAGAATGATCCCCCATCGCGCCACGCGTGACTCCCCTGGAGTGCGTCCCCCAGGCCCGACCCTGACGTAGGAAACGCCCGCGGCCAAGTGACGCATCGGCGAGAGGTTCACCTCGCCCGCGCCCCGTCCTATGTTAAAGTCATGAGCCAGACCCCCGCCTTCCTCGACCCGACCCGGCCGGACGTGCCGGACATTGTGGTGCCGCGCGGTGTCACGCCGTTCCATCTGCCGGGCCGTCCGGTGCGGGGACGGCTCGTCCGCCTCGGCCCGCTCGCCGACGCGCTGTTGACGCGGCATGAGAATCACAAGGTCGTCACCACCCTGTCCGGTCAGGCGCTGGCGCTGGCGGCTGCGCTGGCGACGGCGCTGAAATTTCGCGGCTCGTTCAGCCTACAGGCCAAGGGCGACGGGCCGGTGCGGATGCTGCTGGCCGATTGCACGGAGGACGGGGCGCTCCGCGGCTATGCCCGGGCGGCAGCGGACGAACTCGCGATCCTGCTCGCCGCCGAGCCGGCACCCAGTGCCGCGGCCCTGCTGGGCCACGGTTATCTGGCGTTCACCGTCGATCAGGGCGGCGACCGCGAGCAGCATCAGGGCATCGTCGCCATCGAGGGGGACACGCTGGCGGAAATGGCGTTGCATTATTTCGACACCAGCGAGCAGCTGAAATGCCACGTCCACCTCGCCTGCGCCCAGCAGGATGCGGGGTGGCGCGCCGGGGCACTGATCCTGGAACGCGTCTCCGGCGAGGGGGGCATCGATGTCACGCTGGACCGGGAAGAACAGGCGGAGGCGTGGCTGACCGCCACCACCCTCGCGCGGACGCTGAAGGATTCCGAGCTGCTGGATGACGATTTGCCGCCCGATCGCCTGTTATACCGGCTGTTCGGCAATGAGGGCGTGGTGGCCGACCGTCCGCGCGCGCTCGCCTATGGCTGCCGCTGCTCCCGCGCCCGGCTGTCGGGAATCCTGGAGGGCTTCGGTGCCGAGGATTTGGATCATATGGCGGCGGAGGGCGACATCGTCATGACCTGCGAATTCTGCAACCTCGATTTCCACTTCGACCGCACCGAGGTGCACGGGCTGAATAAGGATGCGCCCGATGCATAGTGTGAACGTGGGACGCCGCACTCTGCTGATGCAGCTGCCGCTCGCGCTCGCCGCGTGCGCCGATACCCCGCCGCCCCGCGTGTTCGCGCCGTTGAAATACGATTATTTGCCGCCGCTCCGGCTGAATGTCGGCGTGATCGACATCGGCGACGCGCCGGATCACGGCCCGCTCGACGCACAATCCCCCGCCCCCCCCGGACCGGCCCTACGGCAAATGGTGCAGGACCGCCTAGCCACGGGCGGCAGCACCGGGCGCGCCGTGGTCACGCTCGATGAGGCGCAGATCGTCCGGACCGGCGACACGCTCGACGGTACCATGGCGGTGCACCTGGATATCCTCGGGGAGGACAATTTCCGCGCCGGCCACGCCGAGGCCCGCGTCAGCCGCCGCACCACGGGCGTGGACCGCGACAGCCTACGCACCGCGCTCTATGACATGACCCGCCTGATGCTAGCGGACATGAACGTGGAGCTGGAATTCCAAATCCGCCGCACGCTGAAATCCATCTTGCAAGACACCGCGGCCGAGCCTGCCCCGGTGCCGGTGCAAAAACAGGATCTGTCTGCCCCTTAAACCATCGGCCTAAAATCCGTGCAGCAGCATATCTAATGCCTTGGTGATCTGGTCATGATGGACATCCAGAGAGTGCTTGGGCTGCCCCAACTCCTTCACCGAAACCGGTGCGATTTCCTGCGTCAGCAATAAATACTCCACGCCATCGATGGAGAATATCGGATTGAGGTCGGCCAAGCCTTGATACGACCCGGTAACTGGGATCAGCGGAATGATGACCCGTGACTTGAGATCCCTGAGCAGATTGGCCTGCACATCGACCACAAATCCAGGTTTACCCCGAAAAGGAATTTGATACACATCGAGCCGCTGCATCAGAAACGGCGATACTCGGCCATCAGCAAGCCTTGCTGTTCAACCCGCTCGTTCCACGCGTCGATCCCACCCCGATTGGCCAGCAGCCACGCCGCTCGCCGAACCTCGGCCACCTCCGCCGCCAGACCGCGCTCACAGGCTTGCGAGACGTTAACGTTGAGCGCGCGGGCCTGTTTCAACAACGGTTCCGGCAGGGTGACGTTGGTCGCCTTGCGCGGCGCCGGCTTCTCAAGGGCGGTCTTATTCATACCCATCCTCTCTCATGTTCACGACATATGCGCATCGATAGCACCTCGGCTCTATGTGTAACAATACTATGTTTTCCTCTGCGCATAGCTCATCTTCCGAATGATACCCAGTGGCAGAGTCCTCGCGTGCCCGTTAAGCAGTCGCCCCATGCTGCCCACCCTCCCCGTCACCGACGCCCTGCCCGCCTTGCTCGCCGCCCTACAGACCGGGCCGAATGCCGTGCTGGTGGCACCGCCCGGCGCGGGCAAGACCACGCTCGTGCCGTTGGCGCTCCGGGACGCACCCTGGCGGGGCGATCAGCGGATCATCGTGCTGGAACCCCGCCGCCTCGCCGCCCGCGCCGCTGCCATGCGCATGGCGTTCCTGATCGGGGAGGAAGTCGGCCACTCCGTCGGCTACCGCACCCGGCTCGACAGCGCCGTCTCGGCCGCCACGCGGATCGAGGTCGTGACCGAGGGCCTGTTGGTCCGCCGCCTCATGTCCGACCCGGCGCTCGATGGCGTCGCCGCCGTCTTGCTGGACGAGGTGCATGAGCGGGCGCTGGAGGCGGATTTGGCGCTGGCGTTGTGCCTCGATTTGCAACGCGTGCTGCGGCCCGAACTGCGGCTGCTGGCGATGTCCGCGACGCTGGACGGGGCCCGGCTCGCGGCATTGATGGGGGCGCCGGCGATCGAAAGCGCCGGGCGGATGTTTCCGGTGGACATCCAGCATGCGGGCCGTGACATCACCGATGCGCGAGATTTGCCAGACGCCATGGCGCGTGCGGTGGTGGCGGCCTTGGCGGCGCATCAGGGCGACATCCTGGCGTTCCTGCCGGGCATGGGCGAAATCCGGCGGACCGAGGCGGCGCTCGCGCAATGCGGGGCACGCGTGCTGCCGCTGCATGGCGACCTGCCGCCCGCCGAGCAGGACCGCGCGCTGCGCCCCGCCGAAACCCGGCGGGTGGTGCTGGCGACCAGCATCGCCGAGACCTCGCTCACCGTGCCCGGCGTCCGCGTCGTGATCGATGGCGGCTGGCGGCGGGCGCCGCGCATGGATGGCGGCACCGGCCTCACCCGGCTCACCACGCTCCGCATCAGCCGGGCGGCGGCGGCGCAGCGGGCAGGACGCGCGGGACGCGAGGCGCCGGGCGTGGCAATCCGGTTGTGGACCCCGGCCTTGCACCGTGGTCTTGCGCCCTATGACCGCCCGGAAATTTTAGAGGCGGAGCTGTCCGGCCTGGTGCTGGACTGCGCCGCCTGGGGCACGGCGCCGGGCGATTTGCCGTTCCCCGACCCGCCGCCGCCGGGCGCCTTGGCCGCCGGCAGCGCGTTGCTCACCCAGCTCGGCGCGCTCGCCGACGGGCGCATCACCCCCGCCGGGCAGCGCATGGCGGCGTTGGGCGCGCATCCCCGGCTGGCGGCCATGATGCTGGCGGCGCGCAATCCGGCCGAGGCGGCGCTGGCGGCTGACCTTGCGGCGCTGCTGGAAGAGCGGGACCCGATGCGCGCCCGCGACGCGCCGGCGGACATCCGGCTGCGGCTCGATGCGTTGGCCGGCATCGGTGACGCCGACCGGGGTGCGGTGAGCCGGATCCGTCGCCAAGCCGGGCAGTATCGCCGTCGGCTGCGCGTGCCAGAGGGTGCGGCGGGTGACCCGGCCCCGCTGCTGGCCGCCGCGTTTCCGGACCGCATCGCGCAACGCCGGGGTGAGCCTGGGTCGTTCCGGCTGTCGGGCGGCGGCGGGGCGCGGCTGGGGCGGGCGGATAAACTCGCCGATGCCGGGTTGCTGGTCGTGGCGGCGCTAGACCTCAAAGCATCCGCGCAAATCCGGCTCGCGGCGCCCATCACGCTGGCGGACCTGCCGGAATGTGTGCAGGCGCAGATCACCGAGACGGTCGAGAGCGGGTATGATTCCGTGTCCGAAACCGTCTTGTCCCGCCGCCGCCGCCGCCTCGGTGCGCTGGTGCTGGAGGACCGCACCCTGCCGGCCGACCCGGCCGAAACCGCGCTGGCGCTGGCCGACGCCGCCGGACGGCGACTGGACGCGCTGCCGTGGACCGAGGCCGCGCGGCAATTCCAGGCCCGTGCCGCCCTGCTCCGCGGCCTCGACCCGGACGTCACGGACCTATCGGACCGGGGGCTTGCGGGGAGTATGCGGGACTGGCTGGCACCGCATTTGGACGGCATGACCCGGCTATCGGCCCTGGCGAGTCTCGACCTACTGGCTCTGCTGCGCGCCCGGCTGGGGTGGGCGGATGCCGCACGGCTGGACCGCGACCTGCCGACCCACCTCACGCTGCCCCACCTCGCATCGCCGGACCGGCGTGCCGCGGTGGATTATCTGCAGCCCGTGCCGCTCGCCAGTGCCCGGGCGCAGGCGTTCTATACGCTGACGACCACCCCGCTGCTGGCGGGCGGGCGGGTGCCCCTCCAATTGGCGCTGCTCTCGCCGGCCGGACGGCCGATTGCGATCACGTCCGACCTGGCCGGATTTTGGCGCGGTGCCTGGGCCGACGCCCGGCGGGACATGCGCGGCCGCTATCCGCGGCATGATTGGCCAGAACACCCAGATAAACCGAAATAACCCTTACTTCATCGGTCCGGCATGTTACTTATTCCACCACGCGATCGAGACTTGAGCTTTGATGCCGTCGTAACAAGGTTCCAGCTAAGCCGCGTCAGGAGCCCACGCCCAATGCCCGTCTCTCAGTGTTCATGAACCGCATCGTTCAGAAGATCGCCATCGCCGGATTATCCGCGCTTGCCATCACCGGATGCACCGCCGCCACTCAGACGCCGTTTGGTGCGGGCGGGATGGCGCCGTTCAGCTTTGCGCCGCTCGTCAAGCGGGTCGTGCCGGCGGTCGTGAATATTTCCGTAACCGAAGGCCAAGCCCCGGGCGAGCCGATCATCGTGCCTCCCGAACTGCGCGGCACCCCGTTCGAAAAACAATTCCGGCAACGGTTTCGCGGGCGGCGTGAGCAAATTCAGGGCGCGGGCTCCGGGTTCATCATCGATGCCTCGGGCGTCATCGTCACCAACAACCATGTCGTGGGTCACGCGGACAAAATCATCGTCTCGCTCGCCGACGGGACCGAGCTTACGGCCCAGCTGATCGGCAGCGACGACCTGACGGACATCGCCGTGATCCGGGTCACCTCCGCCACGAAACTGCCGTTCGTCACGTGGGGCGACAGCCGCGCGGTCGAGATCGGCGATTGGATCCTGGCCGCCGGCAACCCGTTCGGGCTCGGCAGCTCCGTCACCGCCGGGATCGTGTCCGCGCGCGGACGCGATATCGGCACTGGCCCGTTCGACGATTTCCTACAGATCGACGCACCGATCAATCCCGGGAACTCGGGGGGCCCCACCTTCAACATGGCCGGCGAAGTGATCGCCGTGAACACCGCCATCGTCTCCCCGACCGGCGGCAGCGTCGGGATCGGCTTCGCGGTGCCGAGCGAGATTGCGCAAAAGATCGTGGCCGACCTGCGGGATAAGGGCCGGATCGACCGCGGCTGGCTCGGTGTGTCGGTCGAGGAGATGCCGGGTCACCTGCCCGGCACCAACGGCGTCCGGATCGCCGGAATTGACCGGCATGGACCGGCGTCCCGCGCGGGCCTGCGCACCGGCGACGTGGTGGAGGCATTGAACGGCGACCGGGTCGAGACCACGCGCGGCCTGATCCGCGCGGTCGCTGCCACGGCCCCCGGCGGCTCCGTCCGTCTGACGCTGCGGCGCAATGGCGAAACGATGGATGTGCCGGTCGTCGTCGGCCGCCGTCCGCCCGACCCGGCGAGTTGACGGATGCGCATCCTCGTCATTGTCGATGATCGGGATGCCGCAAGCTTTGTCCTGCAGGGACTGCAGGCGACGGGGCATGAGGCGGTGCATGCCGGGTCCGGCGCGGTCGGACTCACGCTTGCCGCCGAGGGCGGGTTCGACGCCGTGGTGCTCGACCGATCGTTGCCGGGCGAGTTGGACGGACTGCAGGTGATAAAGTCGCTGCGCAGCCGCGGCGACGTCACTCCGGTGCTGGTGCTCTCGACGCTGGCCGGGGTCGATGAGCGGGTGCAGGGGCTCAATGCCGGAGCGGATGACTATCTGTCCCGCCCGTTCGTGTTTGCCGAGTTGCTCGCCCGGCTGGAGGCCCTGGTCAGGCGCGGCAAGGTCGCACCCGGCAGCCGGCTGGAGGTGGGTGAGCTCGAAATGGACCTCCTGGCCCGGACCGTACGCCGGAACGGACGGAAAATCGACCTGCAGCCCCGTGAATTCCGCCTGTTGGAATACCTCATGCGTCACGCGGGGGAGATCGTAACCCGGACCATGCTGCTCGAGGGCGTGTGGGATTACCATTTCGATCCACAAACCAACGTGATTGACGTCCACGTCTCTCGCCTGCGGCAAAAAATCGACAAACCGTTCCACGATCCGCTCATCCAAACCGTGCGCAACGCCGGCTATCTGTTGCGCGGCCGCGGGATGACCGGACCGCGTTAGAGCGAAGGGCGGCTGATCTAGGTTTCCCGCCGGAACGTGAGGACCAGGACATCGCGGTGCGCAGGCATTCTGGGGTCGAGCGGCCGGACCGCGGTGACCCCATGGAACACCCGATGATCATCGACGAACGCCGCATCCATCGGACGCTCCAGCGTGAAATGCCCCAGTAGGCTGCGGTCGAGCCCGTGGATACTGGTTTCACCGGACGCGATGTTGACGCGGCCCACCAGCAGCACCAGCACCCAATCGACCCCGTCCTGGTGCATGCCCTCCGGTGTCGGCTGACCCTCTTGCCCGGCCCGCGCCTCGATCCGGAATTGATGCGCCTCGACATGCCAAGCCGGTGCCGGGGTGAGGCCGTCGAATAGGTCGGTGCAGGTGCGCAGGATGGCCTGGAACGCTGGCCCGTTCGCGATCGGGCCCACCGGCTCGAACCACCGGGCGATGCCGCCGTTCAGCGCATTGAAATCCCGGCTTTGATAATGCGGCTGCGCAGGCTTGCGCGTGACTCCCGCCCGGCTGACGGCAAACGCCGCATGCCGCCGTTTCCGATACCGCCCGCCATCGGCCATGTAGGTATCGAGGCCGAGATCGTCCCAGCTCGCAGCGAACGCGTCCCACTCGGCCAGACCTGCCTGCTGCAGCGCCCGCTGCATGTCGGGTGCGCGCACAAATAGGAAACCGGTCTCCGCCAGGGTGTGAGCCCAACTGGGAACGAGGGGAATGGCTTGGTCCATGTCAGGCTCCTGGCCCCTGAAACGCGGGTCGTTCCAGTGCGGCCATGATGGAGGGAATTTGGGCAGCGAGCCAGACGGGCGGGTTTGGCGCTTGGTAAAGAATGCAGCCAGCCTCTACTTCGAGAACGCGGCGATGAACCGTCCCACTGTTGTCGAGCAGAGTAGCACGGTCGGCAATTGCGATCGCCAAAGGTAAGTTGGCAAAACTATTGGCAACCCGGCGCTGGATCGTGACCGGGTCGATCCAGTGTCCGCCTTCGACCACCCGGGCTTGTACGCGTTCGATATTCATTTCCACAGTGCTGAGGGCCACGTAACGCAAAACGACCGTGTAGCCAGCTTCTCTCGCTGCCCGCATCCGTCCGAGGATGGTGTTACCAGTGCCGGCATAGACGATGAATCGTTTCAACGTGACGGAGCGACGAAGCCGGGATAGGGAAAGTCCGCTGCCTTGAATTGGTCGACCGTGGCCAGGCGCTCGATCCAGCCCCCCGGATACTCCTGCACGACCCAACCGTCTAGCTCGTACGTCAGGATCTGGCCGCTCGTGCGTCGCCGAGCTAACGCCTTGAGTGCGGCTTGCTCGATGGCCGCGCGTTCCACCTGCATCTCCGCGGACCCGGACGACGGAACATACTCATTCATCAGATAACCTCTACCCGGATCGAGCCGCGAAGCCACCGATTAATTCGTCCTTGTGGTGTTCGCTTTCAAGTCGGCACCTCCGCCGCAGGCTCCACCGCCGCATTCTGCAGCACCCGATAACTCGTCATCGGGCTCTCGATCGCCAGCTCGTCGAACCGCACCTTGATCCGGCGGTTCAGCTCGCGGCCCACCGACCAGCGGCTGGCGGGTTGGGTCTTCATCCGGACCCGGAGCACATACGCCGTATCGATGAACCGGTCCACGCCCATCACGTCCAGCGTATCCAGCACCAGCGGCCCCCAGCGCGGCTCCGCCCGCATTTCGGCCGCCAGCGTGCGCACGATTTCGGTGACCGCCGCCGGCTCCTCGTTCAATCCCACGCTGATATCCAGCACCGCATAGCCATAATCCCGGGTCTGGTTCGTCACCGTCGTCACCGCGCTGAACGGGATGATGTGCACCGATCCGTCCAACGCCCGCAGCCGGATGGTCCGGATCGACAGCGCCTCCACCGTGCCCGTGAGCCCGCCCAGGGTCACCACATCGCCCACCTGCATGGCGTTCTCCATCAGCAGGAACAGCCCGGTGATCAAATCCTGCACCAGTTTTTGCGAGCCGAAGCCGACCGCGATCCCGACCACCCCCGCGCCCGCCAGCAGCGGCGCGATATTCACCCCGATCTCACTGAGCGTCATCAGCCCCACCACCAGCACGATCGTCAGCATCAGCGTCGTGCGCAGCATCGGCAGCAGCGTGCGCAGCCGCCCCGCGCGGGCCAGATGCGCCCCTTGCGTCAACGCCGTGATGTGCCGCATGGCCGCCGCGTTGGTTCCCTCCCACACCACGACCGCCAAAACCACCATGACCCCGATCGACGCGGCGGCCGAGACGATGCGGGCACCGAGCCCGGTTTGATTGAGCCAGGACCAGGCACCGAACCCCCATACCTCCAGCAGCGCAAAGCCCGAGGCGGCCATCACCAGCGCGGTAATCAGGGCGCGCATGACCGGGAAATAGAATTCCGCCCGCGACTCGGCAGCCGAAAGCGGCACGGAAGCCGTCCTGGAATCGCTTAGGGGACGCATCCGGTCCAGCGCGCCGAGCAGCAGCACCGAAACCAACCGTCCGGTCGCCAGCACCGCCGATGTCTCGAGAAAGAACGTGATCAGCCTGGCATAGCCTTGCCGCAGTTCCACCGCCCAGACCAGCCACAGGGCTATGATGTAAAAGATCGCCACCAGGTGCCAAATGCCCGCCAGCCGGTTGCGCAACACGGGCCACACTCCCGTTGCACCCGAGCCGGAACCGGCGCGGATCCGCCGGGCCACGGCGTCCCGCGACTGCAGCACCATCACGACCCCACACACATGGACCGCCAGGCCGAACAATTTCAGCACCGCATCATGCGCCGTCCGGTACATGCCGAACACCAGCCCGATCTCGGCCAGCACCCATCCCACGGCAAAAATCACCGCAAGACGCCGGGTCCAGCGGGTGATGAAGTGGGCCGCGTGGTCCGATATATGCAACAGCCGCATCGGCGCGCCCTCTGGCGAGGCCAGCATCGCCGTCACCGCGAGCACGGCGCGCAGGATGACGTAGGCCCGCACCACCACCAGCACCGCGGCCCGCGCCTGAACGGTCGCGCCGAGCGGGGTCGCGAGCAGGGCCGAGCTCACGCCCGCAAACACCGCGATGGGCGCAAGATCGAGCATCAGCCGTCCCACGAGATACGGCAGCCGGCGCAGCGCCGCCACCACCCGCAACAGGCTACGCCGGCGAACTTTGATGGCCGCTTTCTCGTCTGGGGAGACGGGCTCCACCAGCGGGTCCGACTCCAGCGTCCGGTCGGCATCACCGGGGGCCCAGGCACCCAGCACGCGCCGCAGCCCCGCCAGCACCCGGGCGGCCAGCCACTCCGCACCGCCCGCAGCCAGCAGCACGAGCAGCAGCCGCCACCCCGCATCCAGCACGCGGGCCCGTGCGTCCGGATCATCGGCCTGTGACGCGAGCCAGCGCCACAGCAGCGGCAGGTCGTTCACGGTGCGAAGCGTGGCCGCGACCTGCGTGCTCGCCTCGTTGACCGCCTCCGCGGCATGGCTGAGCAGCTGCTCCCCCAAGCTGTCGGGCTCGAGCGGGAGGGTGGCGGCGACCGGAAGCGCCTTGGTCATGGTCTCGAGCGTGGCCGTGAACTCGGCCCGGCGCTTATCGTCCTGCAGCACATCCAGCACGCTTTGCGCCTGAGCCGGCGTCACGCGTGCCGAGGCTGGAGCGGCCGCCGGAGCCGGCGGGGTGGGAACCTGGCCGTGAGCGGCCGAAATCCCCAGCACCAGACACAGGGTCGTGAGACAGGCCGGCCGGGTCATCATGCGCATGGCGCGGTCCAACACCCGGGCCGTCCGGGTGTCAACGCCGAATGGCGTGCCTCGGGGGTGACAATGCCGTGCCTCTGCCCAAGTGATAGGAATGGTAAATTTTATCACCGTATTGGTCGTGCTGGCGATGCTCGGCACCATCGGTGTGTTATTTGCCGGGCTGTTTGGTATGGTCCGGGGCGGTAACCCGGGTCGTTCGAACCGGCTGATGCAATGGCGGGTCGCGTTCCAGGGTGCCGCAATCCTGCTTTTCGTGTTGCTGCTGACGCTTCTGAAAGGCTAGGCCGCACCGCGACAACCGGTTTGACTCCGCCGCACCGCGGCTCGTAAACCCAAGTCCAGCATGACCCAAATTCAAACCGAGACCGCACACCCATGAAGCTCCTCGTCCCCGTCAAGCGGGTGGTTGACTATAACGTGAAGGTCCGGGTTAAGACGGACGGCACCGGCGTTGAGACGCAGGGCGTCAAGATGAGCATGAACCCATTCGACGAGATCGCGGTCGAAGAAGCGGTGCGCCTCAAGGAAAAGGGCGTCGTCACCGAGATCATCGCCGTCTCCATGGGCGTCGCGGCGTGCGCCGAGACGATCCGCACCGCGCTCGCGATGGGCGCCGACCGCGGCATTCTCGTGCAGACCGATGTGGAGCTGCAGCCGCTGGCCGTGGCGAAGATGCTGAAGGCGCTCGCCGATAAGGAGCAGCCCGGCTTCATCATCATGGGTAAGCAGGCCATCGATGACGACATGAACGCAACCGGACAGATGCTGGCGGCGTTGCTCGGCTGGCCGCAGGGCACGTTCGCCAGCCGCATCACGATCGAGGGCACCAAGATGGTGGTGATCCGTGAGGTGGATGGCGGATTGGAGACGATCGAGCTGAACATGCCGTGCATCATCACGACTGATTTGCGTCTGAACGAGCCGCGCTATGCGTCGCTGCCGAACATCATGAAGGCGCGTAAGAAGCCGATCGAGACGATCACGCCGGCCGACCTCGGCATCGACCCGGCACCCCGCCTTACCCTCGTGAGCGTGGCCGAGCCGCCGCGGCGGGTGGCGGGTGTAAAGGTCGGCTCCATCGCCGAACTCGTGGCCAAATTGCGAACCGAAGCAAAGGTGATCTGACATGGCATCTCTCGTTTTGCTCGATCATGACGAACACGGCATCAAGCAGCCGTCGCGCAGCGCCGTGGCGGCCGCCGGCGCGCTCGGTGAGGTGCATGTGCTGGTGACCGGCCTGAACGTCGCCGCCGCCGCCGCCGCCGCCGCCAAGCTGCCCGGCGTCAGCAAGGTCCACGTGGCCGACGGGCCGGCGTTCGAACATGCATTGGCCGAACCGCTGGCCGCGTTGCTGGTCAGCATGGCCGGGCATCACGATCATATGATGGCCGCCAGCACCGCCACCGGCAAGAACGTCATGCCGCGGGTGGCCGCGCTGTTGGATGTGCAGCCGATCAGCGACGTATCCGGGATCGTGGACGCCAACACGTTCATCCGCCCCATCTACGCCGGCAACGCCCTGGCGACGGTCAAAAGCAGCGATAACAAGAAGGTGATGACCATCCGCGCCGCCTCATTCGACCCGGTGGCGCAGGACGGCGGCAGCGCGGTGATCGAGCCGGTGAGCACGGCCGAAATCGACGCCACCTCCCGCTTCATCTCGGCCGAGCTATCCAAATCGGAGCGTCCGGAGCTGACGGCGGCGCGCGTCGTGATTTCCGGCGGTCGCGGCATGCAGAATGGCGAGAATTTCAAGCTGCTGGAGCCAGTGGCGGATTTGCTTGGCGCGGCGGTGGGGGCGTCCCGCGCGGCGGTGGATGCCGGGTTCGTGCCGAATGATTACCAGGTCGGTCAGACCGGCAAGATCGTCGCACCCGATTTGTATGTGGCGATCGGCATTTCGGGCGCCATCCAGCATCTGGCGGGCATGAAAGACAGCAAGGTCATCGTCGCCATCAATAAGGACGAGGACGCACCGATCTTCCAGGTCGCGGATTACGGCTTCGTCGGTGACCTATTCACGGCGCTCCCTGAGTTGCAGGCCGAGCTGGGCCGGCCCGCATGAACGCCGTCACCTCCCCGGCCACGCTGATGCCGGCCGCACCGGTGATCCGGACCTTGGGCATCATCGGCGCGGGACAGATGGGGGCGGGGATCGCCCATGTCTGCGCCCTGGCTGGCTTGCCGGTCACACTCGTGGACGCGAAGGCCGATGCGCTGGAGAAGGCGATCGGCCTGATCGGCAAGAATATCGACCGGCAGATCCATAAGGGCGTCGTCACCGAAGCGCAAAAATTGGCGGCGCTGGCCCTCATTCACACCAGCATCGACTTCGTCGCCTGCGCAGATGCCGACTTGGTGATCGAGGCCGCGACGGAGAAGGAAGAGGTGAAGCGGGCGATCTATAAAGCCCTGACGCCGCATCTTAAATCCTCCTGCATCCTGGCCAGTAATACCAGCAGCATCAGCATCACCCGGTTGGGCGCCAGCACGGACCGTCCGGAAAAATTCATCGGCATGCACTTCATGAATCCGGTTCCGGTCATGAAGCTGGTGGAGGTCATCCGCGGGATCGCGACGGACGAGCCGACGTTCGACGCCATCCAGGCGCTCGCGGTGCACCTGGACAAGACAACGTCGGTGTCCGAGGACTTTCCCGCCTTCATCGTGAACCGCATTCTGGTGCCGATGATCAACGAGGCCGTGTATGCGCTGTATGAGGGCGTGGGCTCGGTCGATTCCATCGACACCGCGATGCGGCTTGGCGCCAACCACAAGATGGGCCCGCTGGAACTGGCGGATTTCATCGGCTTGGATACATGCCTTAGCATCATGCAGGTGCTGTATGAGGGCCTGAGCGACAGCAAATACCGTCCCTGCCCGCTGTTGGTGAAGTATGTGGAGGCTGGGTGGTATGGGCGGAAGATCGGGCGCGGCTTTTACGACTACACGGTCACCCCGCCTCGCCCGACGCGGTAGACCCCGTCATCGCGAGCCGCTTGGCGTGGCGATCCAGGGGCCACGAGCGCGCTTGTTGCCCCTGGATTTCTTCGCTTCGCACGTAATGACGGCGACACGCCACAGCCAGCATTCTCCTGCGATTGGCCATACATTTCGTCGTGAGGATGTCTGCAGCGGACGGCGGACCGTCGCACATCAATGAGAATGGAGCGGGTGGAGGGAATCGAACCCTCGTATGCAGCTTGGGAAGCTGCCGTTCTACCATTGAACTACACCCGCGGCCCGACGCTTATACGTTTCTCCGGTTGACCGCGCAACGCCCCAGGCGCTAGATCATCGTCCCTCGTGATTTGTCCGGCCGGATTGCGGCGAGGTTAAATAAGCGCGCTAAAGAGGCCTGCGGTACGCCTTACGCCGCCGGCACTCCGGCCTTTGATGTGGAGTCGTGCCCAATGTCGTCTTCGTCCCCGCCGGGCCATCGCCGCCCAGCCACACAACTCGTTCACGGCGGCACCACCCGCACGCCCTATGGTGAGACGTCGGAGGCGCTGTTCCTCACGTCCGGCTATATCTACGACAGCGCCGAACAGGCGGAGGCGACGTTCACCGGGGCCGAATCCCACTACCAATACACCCGCTTCGGCAATCCGACCGTAACCATGTTCGAGGACCGCCTCGCGCTGATCGAGGGGGCGGAGGCGTGCCGGGCGACGGCCACGGGCATGGCCGCGGTGCACGCCAGCATGCTGTGTCATCTTCGCGCCGGGGACCGTGTCGTCGCCTCCCGCGCGCTGTTCGGCTCGTGTTACTGGATCGTCGCGACGCTGTTGCCCCAGTATGGCATCCAGACGGAGTTCGTGGACGGCACCGACCTCGCGGCCTGGCAACGGGCGCTGTCAACGCCGGCGCACCTCGTGCTGGTCGAAAGTCCGTCCAACCCGATGCTCGAAATTCTGGACCTACGCGCCATCTGCACCCTGGCGCACGCGGCGGGGGCGATCGTCGTGGTGGATAACGTGTTCGCGACCCCGTTGCTGCAACAGCCGATCGCGCTCGGCGCAGACGTCGTGGTCTATTCATGCACCAAGCACATCGATGGCCAGGGCCGGGTGCTGGGCGGGGCCGTGCTCGGGCGCCAGAAGTGGATCGAAGAAACGCTGCAACCCTTCGTTCGCAACACCGGGCCGTCACTCTCGCCATTCAATGCGTGGTTGCTGCTTAAGGGCCTGGAAACACTCGATCTTCGGGTCCGCGCGTCGAGTGCCGCGGCCCTCCGGGTCGCCGACCGGCTCGCGGCGCATCCATCCGTGAGCCGGGTCTGGTATCCGTCGCGGACCGACCATCCTCAACACAAGCTCGCCATGGCGCAAATGTCCGCGGGCGGCACGCTGGTGACGTTCGAGTTGAAGGGCGGCAAGGCGGCGGCGTTCGCCATGATGAATGCGCTCCACATCACCGCCGTCAGCAACAATCTCGGCGACAGCAAATCCCTCATCACCCATCCGGCCACTACCACCCACATGCGGATCGGGCCGGAGGAACGCGCGCGGCTCGGCATCACCGACGGCGTCGTGCGCCTCTCGATCGGACTCGAGGATACGGACGATTTGATCGAGGATTTCGAGCAGGCGCTCGGCTCTCCGGCCTTGCGTCAGGCCGCCGAATGAACGACGCCTACACCGCGCTCACCCGCGGCGTGCTGGTCCGCGTCCGCACCGCCTACCTCGAAGACCAGTCCGAGCCCGAGGGCGGCAGCTGGGTCTGGGCGTACGAGGTGCGGATCGAAAATCAGGGGACCGAGGCCGTGCAGTTGCTCCGCCGCACCTGGCGCATCACCGATTCCCGTGGACGGGTTCAAATCGTCGAGGGACCCGGCGTCGTCGGCAAACAGCCCCGGCTCGAACCCGGGGAGGCGTTCGAATACACCTCGGGCACTCCCCTCGGCACGCCGTCCGGTTTCATGTCCGGCGCCTATCACATGGTGGCCGCATGTGGCGAAGCGTTCGACGCCGCCATCCCGGATTTCAGCCTCGATAGCCCCGACGACCACGCCCGTCTTCACTGAACTGTTATCAGGACAGGTTGCCGCCCCCGCCGTCCGACCTACATCCTTATTCGGTTACCGAGCCCAGTAAGGAAAACCCACCTTGAACAGTATTGTGCCGACCACGCCCGCCGCGCTGCAACACAGTGCCGCCGCGTTGCATGAGGGGCGCCCGACGGTCGAGGAAGCAGAGGCTGCCGTCCGCACCCTGCTGCGCTGGGCCGGCGACGATCCCGACCGCGAAGGATTGCGCGACACACCGCGCCGGGTTGCCAAATCATATGCCGAGCTGTTTGGCGGCTACGCGATCGATCCGGTCTCCCTGTTGGAACGAACGTTCGAGGAGGTGGAAGGGTATGACGAGATCGTCCTGCTGCGAGACATCCGGCTCGAAAGCTATTGCGAGCACCACATGGTCCCGATCATCGGCCGCTGCCATATCGCTTATTTACCCCGCAACCGCGTCGTCGGCATCAGCAAGCTGGCGCGGGTCGCGGATGCGTTTGCCAAGCGCTTGCAAATCCAAGAAAAATTGACGGTCCAAATCGCCAACACGATCGATCAGGTGCTGCAGCCCCGCGGCACCGCCGTAGTGATCGAGGCCGGGCATCAATGCATGACCACTCGCGGCGTCCACAAACCGGGCGTCAGCATGGTGACGAGCCGCATGCTCGGTGCCTTCCGCCACGACCCCGCGACCCGGCGGGAGTTACTGGCCATGATCGGCCAGCGTGCGCCCGGTAGCGTCGAGCTTTGATCGCGGGGTCCGGTTCTCACACCTCGTCATTGCGAGCCGCTTGGCGAAGCAATCCAGGGGCGGCAAGCGCGCGTGTTGCCCCTGGATCGCCGCGGCCCAAGCGGACCCGCGATGACGAGTCCTTTTAACGACCCGTGGTATCTAGGCGGCGAATGACATCCGGCCCTCGGCCTGACCATAATTCGAGAAATGCGCCAGCGGATCGACGTTTGCGTTTTTCACGTCGGTGTAATTGGCCAAATACTTCGCCGTGCTGAACGCAGCACTCGGGTCGCGGCCCTCACGCCAGCCGTATTGCTCGTAGTGAGTGAGCGGGTCCACATGGGCCGCCGCCACGTCGGGTTGGTGCGCCCGGTAGTAGGTGGCGTCGAATAGCTGAGCCTCGGTCTTGAACAAGGGCACGGCGTTAACGACGGCGGCGGGGTTGGCGAAAACCGCGCGGCCTTCGTATTGGCCATACTGCTCGTAATGCACCAACGGGTTCACCCCCGCCGCCTTCACGTCCGGATTATTCGCGAGGTAGAGTTTGTCCGAGAAATTGGCACTGGGCTCGCGTCCCTCCCGTCCACCGAACGCCTCGAAATGATACAGCGGATTGACCCCGGCGGCCGCCACGTCCGGATTATGCGCCAGGTAGAAATTGGTGTCGAAATATTGGTCCGGGTTGTACCCGAGGTGCCAGCCCTCCGCCGCATACTCGGTCGCCGCGTCCTGGCCGGTGGCGGCCAGGTCCGGATGCTGCGCGTAATACCAGCTCGCATTGACCAACGGATCATGCGTCAGTTCATGCGGGGTCGCCATCTGCGCCACGGTGCCGGCGGCCCGGCCGACCGTGATATACTGTTGCAGCGGGTTGATTTCCGCCGCCGCCACCGCCGGGTTATGCGCCAGATAGGCCGAGTTCGCGAAGTTGATGGACGGATCGTAGCCGAGCTTCCAGCCAACGGTCATGTAGTGGGTGAACGGATCCATGCCGGACGCCGCCACGTCGGGATGCTGATTGAGGTAATAAGTCGCATTGAAGAACGTCCCGGCCTGCGCGGCCGTGATCGGCCCCATCACATCCACGCCCTGCGGCACGGTGATCGACAGGACATCCGGGGTGTAGGTGAGCATCTGCTCGCCGGTGACGGTCACGCCATCGAGGCTCACGCTCTCGACATAGGCGTGGATCGCCTGCTTGGATACGCCGGACGCATTGATTTCCGTGATTTCGATTGCGTGGGTGCCGGCGCCCCAGCTGCCGTTGAAGCTGAGCGGCATGCCATCGGCGATCGTGCCGCCGCCGACGGCGTGGCCATCGACCGAGACGGTGAACTGGGCGACCTGCCCCTCTTGGTTCTTGCCCACGATCGTTAGGGTATCCCGCCCGGGCGGCGTCAAATCTGCCCGAACCGCGGCCGGGACCACGAACGGAATGCTCGTGTCGATCGTCGCGGATTGAGCCACGATTGAATTGGTGTTGGTGGCATGGATCGCCTGCAGGCTGCCGGGCACGCCGCCGACGAAGGTATTCCCGGTCGCCGTGACCGGCGGCGCCACGCCGTTGGACGTCGCACCGTCACCGACGATGAAGTAGCTGTACGGATGGCCCCAGTTATTGAGATCAGATATGAGTGTATTATTGGTAAGCTGGATGTTGCTGTTCTCATAGGTCGGCCCTTCGCCACCCACATGCACCAGCACGCTATTGGCGGAGTTGGCGCCCTTCTCGATCACGTTGTTGGACACGATCGCATTGCCGCCATGCCCGAGGTTCACGCCAAAGCTTGCGGTCCACGTCGCGCCATCGATGATCCGGTTATTCTGGATTCGGCTGAAATACGCCTGGTCATCGACCTCGTGCGAGACATAGCCGTCATGAACGTAGCTGTTCTTGAGCGTAAAGCTACCGACATTGCCGATGTTGATCTGCGGGGTCGCCTTGTCGAAATTGCCGTTTTGATAGATTTCGCTGTCATAGACCGACACGGTGCTCGTGGGTCCGGCGGCCAGGATTGCGGTGTCATTGTTATGAAAATCGCAGTTCACGATCGTAACATGCCCCGCCTGAACCCGGACGGCACCCCCATTGCCGTCATAGCTCTTGGTCCCGCTGATCTCGAGATTCTTCAGCGTGACATCGGCCATCGTGACGATCGTGCCGCGGTCATTGTCGGAAAAACGATCGGCGGTGAAGACGGCCATGCCCCCCACGCCCTCGATGATCACCTTATGGGTCGCGGTGGAGAAATCGTCGTTATACCGACCGGCATCCACCGCGATGGTGTCGCCGTCCTTGGACACCGCCAGCGCCTGCTGCAGCGTCTTGAACCCGCGATTCGCGCCGACATGAAGGACGTTGCCATTGGCCACGACCGCGCCGTCCCGGCCGAAATCGGTATAGACGACGCCGGCCGGCACCGGGACCGTCAGCGGCGGCGGCGGCGGGCCGTGCGGCACGTTGACCGGCGCGATGGAGGTGGTGTCGAGCGTCGGGCGGACACTGAGTGTCGTGTTCGTGGCGTCGGTCCCGCCCATGTTCGCCGCCGTCAGGCCATAGAGCGTGTTGCCGGTGACGGTCGCGGTGATGTTGGTCTGGTTGAACAACCCGATCACGACGTTCCGGTCGTTGACGATCGTGTTGCCGGTGATGGTCAGCTGTGATCCCGGATAGGGGCCGCCCTCGCCGCCGAAATGGATGATCGCCTGGTTCTGGGTCAGCGGACCCTTTTCGATCGTGTTGCCGGTGATGATCGCATGGCCGGCATCCGGTAAATCGATGGAATAGCTGGCGGTGCCGGTCGGACCGTCGATGATCCGGTTGTTGGTGATCGTGGTGCTATATGCCCGGCTCTTGATCTCGTGCCCGATCACGGAGCCATGAAAATAGCTGTTATTGACCGTGAACTGCTTCACGGCGCCCACATAGATATTGTGGGAATACCCGTCGCCGGCCCCGTTGAACGCGAATTCGGAGCTCTCGATGTCGATCGTGGCGTTCGCATCAGCACCCGCCAGGATGCCGTCCTGGTTGTTCATGAACAGGCTGTTGCGGACCGTGAGACTGCCGTTATTGCTGCGGATGCCGGCGCCGTTATGGTCCTGCACCGTCGCACCGAAGAACCCGAAGCCGTCCACAACCAGGTCGGCGTATTGGTCGATCAACCCCTTGCCGTTCGGCGGCTCGACCGTCGCCACCATGTTCACCATGCCGCCCATGGCCTGAAGCGTTATGCTGGTATGCACGCGCGGAAAATCGTTGGTGTACGTCCCCGCCTGCACCTGCACGACGTCGCCATCCTGTGCTGCTGCCACTGCGGCCGCGATCGTGTTATATTGTTGTCCGCTGCTACCAACCGTTAAAATCGCCATTTCCGTCAATTCCCCTGCCCACACAGTCGTTGATAAATCCCATTTCGGTCGCAAGAATTGCGAACAATCTCTAAATACAGACTAATAGTTAAAGGGTGATTACGACTCCGGCCGCTCACGCGGACGTGTCTCAATATTGATTAAAAATGGATTGTGGGGCGCACGGTGCCGTAGGGGTCGAGCTTACAAGCTCGCGCACCATTTTAACGACTTTTCAGTAAATTCCCGGAGCGTCCGGACTCGCGACCTCAGTGTCGCGCGGAGGGAGCTGGCGCCAGCTTGTCCGGGCGGATGCGGGGAAGCCGCAGGATCGCCGCCGCCGCAGCAGGCTTCGGCGGAACCAGTGCCGCCCGCGCCTCCGTCATCGCGTGACGTTGCCGGCGGAGCAGCGCCGGATCGTGACCGAGCACGCCTTGCATGTGACGATGCATGTCCGTCACCTCCGCCAAATGACGCTGCGCCGGCAGGCACTTCGTCACGCTGGCCGCGTGGCGGCGATGGATGTTGAGCGGCTGCGCCACGTAGGCGACGCTGCCGCCCTCGGCCAGCATCTCCGCATAGAGGCGCCAATCGCCCGCCATGCGGAACCGGCTCAACGCGTCCTGGCACCGGTCCAATGCGCGTAACAGCGTGGCCCGGTGCCACAGGACCGCGCTGGCATTGAGGATCATGTTGCGCTCGGCCAGGCACGACCGCAGGAATAACGCCGCCGGGATCACCGCGTCCTGTTGCAACAGCTGCGTGCCGCCCCGCGCGTAATACGCCTGATGATCCGGCCACATCGTCCGCCCCTCGGCGTCGATCGCCCGGCTGTCACAGAACGCCAGCACGGCATCGGGTGCCGCATCGAGCGCCTGGGACAGCCTGGCCAGCAGCCCCGGCTCGGCCTCGTCATCCGCCTCCGCGATCCACAGCCAATCCTCGGTCGCAAGCTCCGCCGCCCGCCGCCATTGCCGGAAGACCGAGCCGGAATTCACCGCGTTGGCCACCCAACGCACCGCGCCGCCGGATCCCCGCACCACCGCCGCACTCCCGTCGGTTGAGGCATCGTCCAGCACAAGGGTCTCCGACGCCCGCAGCGTCTGCCCGGCGATGCTGGCCAGCCGCCCGGGCAAATACCGGGCGTAATTGAAATTCGGCACGACGGCCGAGATCCGCCGCCGCTCCGGTCCGACCAGGGCCAGCACCCGGTCCACATAGCCGTCCCACGCGAAATCATGCCGCGTCCGCTCGGCCAAACCGGGCACCCGCCCCGCCACAAGGAGCATCGTTTCGGCCATCGACGCCGCGTCCCCCGCTGCCACGGCACTCCCGGCTCCATACGCGGCCAGCAGGTCCGGCGCCCCGCCCGCGCCCATGAACGCGACCGTCGGCAGGCCCGAGGCCATCGCCTCCAGCACCACACTCGGAAATGCGTCCTCCCGGGACGTCAGCAGATGCACCGGTATTATGTAGCACCTGCCACCACAGGAACATACCACCAGTCTAGGCCCGGCGGTAAATTACCGCATGGACCTCAGCAACCCCGTTCTATCCGGCCTGATCCGCAAGCGGCAAGAGGTTATGGCAGAAATGGACGTAGCTCAGTCCCGCGTGCGACAGCTCATACTCGACATTGATGCCATAGACGGCACCATACGGCTGTTCCAACCCGACATAGACCTTGATGGAGTAAAGGTGCGCCCTACGCCCCGGCGGCACCTAGCGCACCGTGGGGACACGTCGAGGCTGATCCTGAGCCTGTTGCGAGAAAGCCCGGACGGTCTAAGCCATCGAGAGATTACCGAAAGAGTTATGACGGCGCGCGGGTTGAACCTGGCCGATCGTGGGCTTGCGGAGATTATGCGGACGCGGATAGGCGCTTCGCTTCGGGGGATGCGGGAGCGGGGCAAGCTGGTGTCCGGCGATGGGGTAGGGCGCGGAGTGAGGTGGGAACTGAGGGATTAACTCATATTCCTTAATGAATATGCAATACCTTGCGTGATAACCTATTTGACGTCAGGTTAGGTCTTGACTCTTAAAAGGCGGATTTTACCGCCGAGTCGGAACGTGAGGGGTGCATTATGCCGATTACCGAGATTGTCGATGTCCGCCACGTTTGCACGGATGGATATCACAAGTTTACAAGCCCCCAGGTGCCAGGATTATACCTCATTGCCGAGCAGGAGCACCTTGAAGAAGTGTACGCCGAAATACCGCAAGTCATTGCGGCGATTATAAATGCCGACTTTAAGTCTGATGTTCAAGTGACCATCCAGAAATCATACGCAGCTTATGAGAATGAACTGCCGCCAGAGTTTAAGCCGGAGTTTAGCCACTATTCTGTTGTGAAGAGGGTTGCTGCATAATTGATAGCGGTCCCTTCCGGTGGCGAAGCCATCGCTGTAAC
>JAYVOF010000057.1:0-5889 GCA_043758105.1 Rhodospirillales bacterium
AACCCGGCGGTGCCGGTCGCGAGTTATGTGCCCTATGTCCGCACCGGCAACCTGGTCGTCGTGTCGGGCCAACTCCCCGTGGTGGACGGCAAGATCATGGTGACCGGCCTGGTCGGCGTCGATGTGACGGTCGAACAGGCGCAGCACGCGGCGCATCTCTGCTTTATGAATGTCCTCGCGCACGTCAGCGCAGCCTGCGGCGGCGATCTGGACCGGGTCGGGCGCGTGGTTCGCCTCGGTGGCTTCATCGCCGCGCCCTCGAGCTTTACCCAGCATGCCGTCGTGATGAACGGCGCGTCCGATCTGGCGATGTCGATTTTCGGCGTCGCCGGGCAGCACGCGCGGGCGACGGTCGGCGTGCCCTCGTTACCCGGTAACGCCGCCGTCGAGGTCGAAGGCTGGTTCGAAGTGGCGTGAGCCGGGTAGCGTGATTGGCACGGGGGGCCATATTTGAACCATGCCAGACGGTCTCCCCTCGCTCACCCTCACGCTGCATCAGCATATCGCGCAGATCCCGGCCGCCGATTGGGACGCTTGCGCCGGAGACGGTAATCCTTTCGTCTCGCACGCTTTTTTGAGCGCGCTCGAGGATAGCGGGTCCGCCAATGCCCGCACCGGCTGGTTGCCGCAGCACGCCGCGTTGCGCGATGGGGACCGGATCGTGGCGGTGGCGCCGATGTATGCCAAGTCGCACAGCTATGGCGAATACGTGTTCGACCACGCCTGGGCCAATGCGTTCGAACGGGGCGGCGGCAGCTATTATCCCAAATTGCAGGTCGCGGTCCCGTTCAGCCCGGTGCCCGGCGGACGCCTGCTGACCCGGGACGGCGTCGCGGCGAGCGGGCTCGGTCAGGCGCTGATCCAAGCCTGCCAGCAACTGAAGCTGAGCTCCGTGCACGCAACGTTCTGCACGCGGGACGATTGGGAGGCGCTGGGCGCGGCCGGGTGGCTGCAACGGATCGGCACGCAGTTCCATTGGGAAAACCAGGGTTATGCAAATTTCGATGGTTTCTTAGGGGCACTCAGTTCCCGCAAAAGGAAAGTGATCAAACGGGAGCGGCGGGACGCCAACGCATGTGGATTGCAGTTCAAGGCGCTGCGGGGTCATGAGATCGAGCCGAAGCACTGGGCAGCGTTTTATAAATTCTACACTTCGACCGTCGATCGAAAATGGGGCAGCGCTTATTTGACGGAGAAGTTTTTCCCTATGCTGTCGGAGCGGCTCGGCGACCGCGTCGTGCTGATGATGGCCGAGCATAACGGATCCGCTGTCGCCGGGGCACTCAACCTGGTGGGCGATGAGGCGCTGTATGGCCGCAATTGGGGTTGCCGCGGCCATTGGCCGTTCTTGCATTTCGAGCTGTGTTACTATCGCGCCATCGACTTCGCGATCGAACACGGACTGATGCGGGTCGAAGCGGGTGCTCAGGGCGAGCACAAGATCCAGCGCGGCTATCTCCCGCGTCCGACCTATTCCGCGCATTGGATCGCCCATTCCGGCCTGAGCACCGCCATTGGCAATTTCCTGGATCAGGAGCGTCCGGCGGTCCTCGCCGACATGGCCGGCCTCGCCACGCTCTCGCCCTACCGCAAGGATGGCGAGGCGGAGTGACGCGCGCCTACGTCCAGTTGGCGCTGTCCATGATCCTCGTGGGCGTCAACGTGGCGGTGGCGAAAGTGCTGGCGGAAACGCTGACGGTACCGGTGATATTGGCGTGGCGGTGCGGGCTCGCGGCCCTGGTGCTGGCCCCGTTCGTGCCCTGGCGGTGGCCCCCCCGGGCCGCGTTCGTCAACCTATTGCTGCAATCCCTGTGCGGCACCGTGTTCTACAACGCGGCGTTATTGGCCGGCGTGCGCCGCACCGGGGCACTCGAGGCCGGATTGGTGCTGGCGACCCTGCCGGCCGTCGTGGGCCTGGGCGCGTGGGCCGTGCTGCACGAGAGGATGCCCGCGCGCCGGGCGATTGCGGCCGTCTTAGCGGCCTGTGGCATGGCCGTGCTGGCGTGGAACCGGGGGGGCGGCGCCGGTTCAGACGTGACCGGCAGCCTCATGCTGTTGCTGGCCGTGGTGTCGGAGGCGAGCTACGTGCTGCTGGCCAAGGCCAATAGCGGACGGATGGGCGTGTTGGCGGCGACGTTTTGGATGCAGGTGTTCGGAGCGCTAGTGATGGCGCCGTTCGCGGTCAACGGTTCCTGGCCCCGGGCCGGCACCCTGCCGCTGCTGGTGTTTCACAGCCTGACGGCCAGCGTGGCCGCGGTGATGCTGTGGTATGCCGGGCTGCGGCGCGTGCCGGGGGGCGTCGCGGGGGTGTTCACCGGACTGTTGCCGCTCACGGCCGGACTAACCGCCGTTCTGTGGTTAGGGGAGGCGATGACGCCCGCCTATTTCGGCGCCGCGGGGTTCATGCTGGTGTCCATGGCGCTGGCGACCTATCCGCCGCGAGCCCCGGCACCGGTGCCGTCCGTGCCCTAGCCCGCCTCATCTGCACGAATCACGGTTGCGGCACCGCGCACATGGTGGCCTGCATCAACGCCACCAGCCGGCCCCCGACCCTTGCCTCGCCGGTGCACACGCTCAACAAGCGGCCGGATTTCACCACCCGGCCCTGCGCGATCAGCCGGTCGCCCTTGGCGGGGGCGAGGAAGTTCAGCTTGAACTCGGCCGAGACCACCCCCTGCCCCGCCGCCATCAGGCTGAGCGCCGCGAGGCCGCACGCTGTGTCCATCACGGCCGCCAGGACGCCGCCGTGGAAGAAGCCATGGTGCTGTCCGACCTCGTCCCGGAACGCCAGCGCGATATCGACCTCGCCCGACGCCAAATGGACGATCTCGGCGCCCAACAGGCGCATCGCCCCTTGCCGGTCGAAATCCTGTTGCACTTGGGTGAGACGTTGGGTGAGTGGATCGGCTGAGGACATGGGGTCCGGTAGCACAGCTTAACCTTTCATCAACCCCTGCCTGGTAAGATGGGACGATGCCGGATGGAATGCCGCTCGGGACAGGGGGCCTATGTGCGTGGTCGGGGCCTGGGGCGGCGCTGACCGGCGTCGGTCCGGCCGTATTAGCCGCTTCGGGGGGGCGGTCGGCGGACTGGTGGGCGGTGGTGATTGGCTTGCTGGCGGGCGTAGTTCCGCCGGGGTGCGAGATCGTGCTCGGCTATCGCCTGCTGCGGTTGGGACGGCGGATCGACGCGGTGGTGGTGACGGATCGGGCAATCCTAGTCCTGCTGATCGTGGGCGAAGGCCGGGCCGGCGACCGCGCCGCGGTGGAGGAAATGGCGCTCGACCTCGCGGATTTCCACGCCGGATGCCGGGGCGTGCCGGTGATGCCGGTGCTGGTGCTGGCGGGGGGCCGGGCGGATGGCGCGCGGCCGTTGCCGTTCCCAGGGGCCACACCGGTGGTCGAGACGACCCGGGCGCTGTTTCCCGGTCTCTTGCACGAGATCGCACTGCGGTTTCCGCGGATCGACCTCTCTTCTGAACACCGTCCCGACCGCTGGATCCACGCCGCCTACCGCCCCGTGCCGGCGCTGATCGAGGCTGCGTGCCTGCTGTATCGCCGCCATGACGTGACCGCACTTCGCCTGGCCGGTGCCGGGGACGCCGCGGTGGCGCGGACCGGTGCGGCCATCCACGCCGCGATACGGGACGCCCGGGCCGCCGGCGACCGGCTCATCATTTTCGTCACCGGCCCACCCGGCGCCGGTAAGACGCTGTGCGGCCTCGATATCGCTTTCTCTTCGGGAGAAACCGGGCGGGGCGGCATCGCCTTCCTCACCGGCAACCCGACCCTGGTCCACGTCATAAGGGAGGCGCTGGCCCGGGATGCGGCGCAGCATGGCATGCAGCCCCGGGCGGCGCGGCAGCGTATGCAGGGCGTGATCCAGCCCCTGCCGGCCTTTCGCGACCATTACCTCACGACCGGCGTTCCACCCGAGTCGATCGTGGTGATCGATGAGGCGCAGCGCTGCTGGACCGCCCTGCACGCGGTGTCCAAGACGCAAAACCGCTCGCTTCACCTCACCGATTCGGAGCCGGGGCATTTGCTGGACATCATGGGACGCCGGGCCGGCGGGGCCATCATCGTTTGCCTGATCGGCAGCGGTCAGGAAATTCACGCGGGCGAGGGTGGCATGGCGGTCTGGGGCGCGGCGCTGCAGACCCGTCCGGCCTGGCGCGCGATGGCCCCGCCCGACGGACCGCCCGACGGACAGATGAGGGCCGATCCGCGACAAACCCTGCCGCCCTTGCCCCATCTGCGGCGCGACCCGGCATTGGCGCTCGGCACGCCGATGCGGGCGATCCATACCGCCGGCGCGGCCGCATGGGTGGACGCGGTGCTGCGGAATGACCCGGACGCGGCTCGCGCGCTGGCCGCAACCTTCGGCACGGCACCGTTCCGCATCACCCGGTGCCTCGCTCAGCTCCGCCGGGCACTGCGTCCGCGCGGGGCCCGGCGCGCGGGGTTGGTCGCCTCATCCGGCGCACGGCGGCTCCGCGCCGAGGGACTCGGCAGCGTACTCGCACACCAAGATGACGACGCGGTCGCGCGCTGGTTCCTCGACCGCTGGCCGGACATCCGCAGCGCCGAGGCACTCGAAACCGTGGCCACCGAATTCAGCGTCCAAGGGCTCGAACTACGGTATTAGGTAGCAACCGCCACCAGGCCGGGGCGGCATATAGTCCGGGCCATACCAACATCAGTACCGGACGCGCCCAAACGAAAGCGGGAGGGCGGGAAGGTGTAGCGGCCATGTTAAGGTCAGTCCTGCTTCGGCGGCGTTCTTCGCTCTCCGTCTGGAACTCTGTGGACGAAGACAGGAGGCTCGTCGACGTAAAAGTCGTCCGGCACGGGGCTTCCGACCCTCTTAAACGCCCGCTGCACGTCTTCTTTGTAGCTTCCCTCGTCTACCTCGCACTCGTTATCGGCGCAATTCCAGTGCTCGCAAAGCACGGGCACCGGCTTGAATGCATCGCCATCCGCTCTTGCCTGAATCCAGAAGCAGTATTTGGTGACGTGCTCCTCGGTTCCCGGGAAGGTGTCGTTATAGTGGATGACGCCGCTGGCGTAATAGCGCCATGGGGCAAGCGGACTGCCTCCAGTCTCTTCGGAAAGGCAGACCGTGTCGTTCCCTGGGACGTCGGGAAGTTCTTGCTTCGGACCGAGCACCACACGGGTCCAAGGAGCAAATTGTCTGAAAACCCGCTCGGGGTCGGAAGGGGCGAAGATAGGGGAGGTTATGTCTGCGTACTTGAACATTCCACCGACCGGCAGTGTGAACTGGGGTGTGTAAGTAACGCTCGCAAAGAACTGCATGTTTTTAGTGGGAGTGACGCCAGTGTTGATGATAATCGGCGCGAACCTCCAGCACGGTTTGCCATTGGAGCCGGATTCATCCGATCTTTCGACTTTGAAAGTGGACGCTGTGATGAAGGCGCGCTGTTGCATTCTCATCTGATCCAACTGGCCCTCAATCGCTCGAGTCTGAGCCTGCATAACGGCGAGTTGGGTGGTGAAGGATTTGTCGCCGCTCTCACGCGCGGCCTTCATTTCGCCAAGTTGCCCCATCAGAACAAAGAATTGCAAGACGGCAGCGAAGAACAGCAGGCCGGTAAACACTCCGACCCATTTAGTCCAGCGAGCCAGAGCATCGTCAATCTTCTCTTGGGCGTCAGTAGTATGTTGGCGGGTGCTCTTTCTAGTGTCTTGATGTTTTGGTATCTCCTTTTCACTAAGGATGACCGGTTCCTTTGGCCCGTTGTCCTCTTGTTTGGTGCCGCCGCTGTCTTCCTCACCGGTCATGGCGGCAGTATCCTCGGTTGGTTTCCCGGTTTATAGGCTGTCCAATCTCAATTCGCCTATCTCAAGTGCCGCCATAACCGCCAGCAGG
>JAYVOF010000058.1:0-15867 GCA_043758105.1 Rhodospirillales bacterium
CGGCCAAGGCATGAGTCAGGCTGCCGCAGCCCGCGAACAACTCGATAATGCGGGCCTTGGCCTGTAGGGCGGGCAGAGCGTCCAGCACGCCGGCAATGATCGCCGCCTCACCCTCGCGCGACGCCTGCAGGAACGCGCCTGGGGGCACCCCCGTCACCATGCCACCCAGCGACGTCGTGGCGGGACGGAGCAGACACGCAGGCTCGGGCGCGCCCAGGCTGCCGCGCTGCAGGCCCGATGCCCAGGAGATGCGCGGCATGCCGTGCGCGGTGGCGAACGCGGTCAACAGCGTGCGGTCCACCGCGTTCAGCGCGCCATCCGTCCGCAGCAGCAAATCCGGCCCGCTATCCAATAAATTCACCACCGCCGACCCGTCCCGCCGCAACCCCGTCAGCCGCTGCAGCACGGGGCGCAGCGCCTGTAATAATGTGAACAACACCGGATGCAGGATCGGGCAGGCGTGCATGTCCACGATGTCGGCGGAGCGCCGCCGATGGAGGCCCATCAGCACGGACGGCCCATTACGGCGAATGGCGATGTCCATGCGGCGGCGCGCCCCGGGCGGGGTGCGCACCAGCACCGGGTCATCACCGTCCCAGCCGAGGCGCTGCAGCACCTCGCCGACCTGGCCCGCTTTCCACGCCGCATACCCGGCATCCGACCAATGCTGCAGCGTGCAGCCGCCGCATTGCTGGGCCGAGCCAAAATGCGGGCAGGGCGGGGCGACGCGGTCCGGCGATGGCTCGAGCACGACGGTGTCCGCGGTCCATCCCTCGCCACGCTTGGCGAGCGCACCGGGTTGCACGAGTTCGCCGGGCAGGGTGTAGGGCGCATAAAGCTGCGCCTCGTTGCCGAACCCGCCGATGCCGTCACCATCCGCGCCGACGCGCTGGATTCGGACCGGCTCGGCTGCCGGAAGTCGCCTGTTCGCAGGAAGCGGGGCCGCGGTCACCCCCCGAACGCGCTGAGCCCCGTCTGCGCCCGCCCCAGGATCAACGCATGCACGTCATGCGTGCCCTCATACGTGTTGACTGCCTCGAGGTTCATGACGTGGCGGATCACGTGATATTCGTCCGAAATCCCGTTGCCACCGTGCATATCCCGCGCGACCCGGGCGATATCCAATGATTTACCGCAATTATTGCGCTTCATCAGGCTGATCATCTCCGGTGCCGCCCGGTGCTCTTCCATCAGTCGCCCCAGCCGCAGCGCGCCCTGGATCCCCAGCGTGATTTCCGTCTGCATGTCCGCCAGCTTCTTCTGGATCAGCTGGGTCGCCGCCAACGGACGGCCGAACATCTGGCGTTCCATCGTGTAGGTCCGGGCCGCGTGCCAGCAGAACTCCGCCGCACCGAGGGCACCCCAGGAAATCCCATACCGCGCGTTGTTCAAGCATGAGAATGGTCCGCGCAGGCCCTTGACGTTCGGCAGTTCGTTCGCCGCCGGCACGAACACATCCTGCATCATGATCATGCCGGTGATGGACGCGCGGAGCGAAAACTTGCCCTCGATCTTCGGTGCTGTCAGCCCGGCCATGCCCTTTTCCAGGATATAGCCCTTGATATCGCCGGCGTCGTTCTTCGCCCACACGACAAACACATCGGCGATGGGCGCGTTGGTGATCCAGGTCTTGCTGCCGTTCAGCACAAACCCACCATCGACCGCCTTCGCCCGCGTCCGCATGCTGGCCGGATCGGACCCGGCATCCGGCTCGGTCAGGCCAAAGCAGCCGACGAACGTGCCCGCGCGCAATTTCGGCAGAAACCGGTCCTTCTGGTCCTCCGATCCGAACGCCCAGATCGGATACATCACCAGCGAGCTCTGCACGCTGAATGCGCTCCGATACCCGCTATCGACTCGCTCCACTTCCCGCGCGATCAGGCCATACGCCACATACCCCACGCCGGCACAGCCATGGCTGTCGAGCGTGGCGCCGAGGAAGCCCATCTCGCCCATCTCGGTCATGATTTCGCGGTCGAAGGTCTCGTGCCGGTTCGCCAGCAGCACCCGCGGCATAAGCTGTTCCTGGCAATAATCCCGCGCCGCGTCGCGGATCGCCCGCTCGTCCTCCGAAAGCTGCTCTTCGAGCAACAGAGCATCGTCCCATGTGAATGAACCCATCTTACCCGGGTTCGGGCGATCCTCCGTGAGGCGTACCGACTCGGCAGGCTGGACGGGCGCGATGACGTTCATGGGACAGCCCCTTATTTATTCGACCGGCACGGGAGTCTCGGCCGGCGCACGAACACCGGCGCGCGGCAACCGTAGCAGCATGAACGCAGGCACGTCCTCACCGAATCCGACAATCGATGAGCCGAGGTCCTCATCACGCCGGCGCGGATCCCGTGGGCGTGAGCGTTCGAAACGCGGCTCGTCCCGTTTAGATTCCTCCCGCCTGGGATCCTCGCGCCGTGCCTCAACGCGGCGCGGCTCATCCCGTTCGCGGCGCGGCTCATCTCGGTCGCGGCGCGGCTCGGGCCGGGGCGGAGCTTGGATCGTGGCTTCTGGCCCCGCGGCTGCGATCTCCACCGCAACATCGGGCTTGCGCGCCCGGCTCCGGCGGGGCTTGGGTGGCGGCGCGTCCGGTGCCAGCGAGGCCTCGGGGGCCGGGCTGTCTTCCTTGGGCCGGGCAGTGCGGGACCGTGACGGCTTCTCCACCGCCTTAGTGCCCCGGCCACGGCCGCGGCGACGCTTGCCGTCATCCTCCGGGAACGCCACCGGGTCCATGCCGTCCACCGCGATGCGCGGGATTTCGGCGCCCACCAGCTTCTCGATCGCATCCACGAACCCGCGGTCATCCGGGGCGGCCAGGGTGAACGCATGCCCGGTCAGCCCGGCGCGGCCCGTGCGCCCGATCCGGTGCACATAATCCTCGGCATGGATGGGCACGTCGAAGTTGAACACATGGCTCAACCCGCCAATGTCCAGCCCCCGCGCCGCCACGTCCGAGCACACCAGCAAACGGATCTCGTTCGCCTTGAACTTGGACAGTGTGGCAAACCGCTCCGGCTGGCTCATGTCGCCATGCAGCGAGCCCACGCTAAAGCCGTGCCGTTTCAACGACTTGAACAGGATATCCACATCCCGCTTCCGGTTGCAGAAAATGAGCGCGTTCTGCACATCCTCACTCCGGATCAACCGGCGCAGCGCCTCCCGCTTGTCTAAATCATCCACCACCGCGAGGCCTGCCACGATCGTACTGGCGACGCTGGCCGGGCGGCTGACGGTGATCTCTTTGGGATTGGTCAGGAACGCGTCCGCCAAACGCCTAATCTCGGGTGCCATGGTCGCGCTGAAGAACAACGTCTGGCGGTCTTTGGGCAGGAAGCCGACGATCTTCTCGACATCCGGAATGAACCCCATGTCCAGCATGCGGTCCGCCTCATCGATCACCAGAATCTTGGTGTCGGTCAGCAGCAAGCCGCCCCGCTCGAACAGATCCATCAACCGGCCCGGCGTCGCGATCAGGACGTCCACGCCCTTCATCAACGCCGCCTTCTGATCCGCCAAACTCTCGCCACCGATCAGCAGGGCGTGATTGAGGTTCAGGAACTTGCCATACTCGACAAAATTTTCCGCGACCTGCAGCGCCAATTCGCGTGTCGGCTCCAGGATCAGGCTGCGCGGCATGCGCGCCCGGGCACGGGAGCCAGAGAGGATGTCCATCAGCGGCAACACGAAAGACGCTGTCTTGCCCGTTCCGGTCTGCGCACAGCCCAGCACGTCGCGCCCCATGAACACGGCGGGGATCGCCTGCGCCTGAATGGGTGTCGGCACCCGGTAGCCCTTGGCCGCCACCGCCTGCACGATTTCGGGCGACAGGCCGAGATCGGCAAAGCCGTTCGGCTCCTCCTCCTCGCCCACCGGCTCCTCATCCCAGGCCGGGGGCGGTAACGCGGCCGCCGCCATTTCCGGCACAGCAGTGTCAACCGCCTCGAGTAATTCGGGCTGGGGCAATTCGGACTGGGACGCCTCGGTCTGCGGAGATTCGACCGGCATATGCTCGGCCATGTGCGCGGTGTCGTCCGCCGGTGCGGTGGTAATATCCGTCAAAAATAGGTCTCGATACAGAGTGGGGTGAGGTTCGCCAAAAGCGAAGCGGCCGCACGGTCACCGCGCGACATGGCGGATATCGGGAAATGATCCGCAAAAGTCAAGGATTTAGCCAACACCACTCCGATAATCGGCGCGCAACATGGCCAAAACGTCACGTTGCATGGCCGCCGGGCAACTTCCATCGCCGCCTGAACCTTTATGTCGCAGGATGACCCAAAAGACCCCGCTGCCGATCGAAGACTACGCCCTGATCGGCGATTGTATCACCGCCGCACTCGTGGGCCGCAATGGCAGCATCGACTGGCTGTGCTGGCCCCGGTTCGATAGTGCGGCCTGCTTCGCCGCCCTCGTGGGAAACCCGGACCACGGTCATTTTCAGATCGCTCCCCCCCAGATCGACCACACGACCCGGCAATACCGGAATGGCAGCCTCGTGCTCGAAACGCTGTTCGACACGCCGGACGGCCAGGTGGCGTTGATCGACTTCATGGTGCCCGGCGCCGAGCACAGCACCATCGTCCGCATCGTCGAGGGCCGGGCCGGGCGCGTCATGATGCGGATGGAGCTGGCGCTGCGGTTCGATTACGGCCTGTCGGTCCCCTGGGTCACCAAGCGCCAGGGCGGCAACGGCATCGTCGCGATCGCGGGGCCCGACATGGTGGTCTTGCGCGCCCCGGTCGAGCTACGGGGTGAGGACCTGCAAACCGTGGCGGACTTCACCGTGGGCGCGGGCGAGCGCCTGCATTTCGTGATGATCCACTGCGCCTCCCATCTGCGGCACCCGCCCCTGCCCGACGCCGACGACGCGCTGTTCATGACCGAGGCGTATTGGGCCGAGTGGTCCGGACGGAACAAATATGCCGGGCCGTGGGCTGCGGCGGTGCAACGCTCCCTGCTCACGCTGAAAGGCCTGACCTACGCGCCGACCGGGGGGATCGTGGCCGCACCGACCACGTCCCTGCCGGAGAAATTTGGCGGCGCGCGCAACTGGGATTACCGGTATTGCTGGCTGCGGGACGCCACCATCACGCTCTCCGCCTTCATGCATGCGGGCTACACGCAGGAGGCCGAGGCGTGGGCCGACTGGCTGCACCGCAGCATCGCCGGGTCGGCCGATCAGGTGCAAATCATGTATGGCATCGCCGGCGAACGGCGCATCCCGGAATGGAAGGTCACCTGGCTGCCGGGCTATCAAGGCGCCGCCCCGGTCCGGGTCGGCAACGCGGCCGCGACCCAGCTGCAACTGGATGTGTATGGCGAGGTGATGAATGCGTTGCATCTGGCGCGCACAGCCAAATTGTTGAGCACGTCGGAATCCTGGTCGCTGCAATGCTCTTTGCTCGCGCATCTGGAGAAGGTGTGGACGCTGCCGGACGAGGGCATGTGGGAGACCCGCGGCGGCGCGCGTCCGTTCACCTTCAGCAAGGTGATGGCCTGGCTCGCGTTCGACCGCTGCATCCACGATAGTGAGATGTATGGGCTGGAGGCGCCGCTAGAGCGATGGCGGGCGGTGCGGGACGAGATCCACCGGACGGTCTGCCGGGAGGGCTTCGACGCCGGCCGCCAAACGTTCGTGCAATCCTTCGGCTCGGGCGCGCTCGACGCCACGTCGCTGCTGATCCCGCTCACCGGGTTCTTGCCGTATGACGATCCGCGCATCCAGGGCACGATCGCGGCCATCGAGCAGGACCTGCTGCACGAGGGCTTCGTGCTGCGTTACCGGGCAGAGGGCGAGGTGGACGGCCTACCGGACGGCGAGGGCGCGTTCCTGGCCTGCAGTTTCTGGCTCGCGACCGCCCTGCACTGCAGCGGGCGGGAGACGGAGGCGCGGGCGCTGTTCGAACGGTTGTTGGCGCTCCAGAACGATGTGGGGCTGCTGGCCGAGGAGTACGACCCGGCGGCTTGCCGTTTCACCGGCAACTTCCCCCAAGCCTTCAGCCACGTAGCCCTCATCTCATCCGCCATGGCCCTCACTTCCCCCTCTCCCTCCAGGAAAGGGCCGGGGTGAGGGAGGCGGCGCGTGGAGGGTCCGGACGCAGCGGCCCTGCGAAAACAAGCGCCGGCTCCTGCCGTTTCCCTCACCCCAATCCTCTCCCGGAGGGAGGGGGTCAGACTGTCCTTCGAGCAGAAAATTTAAAACCCGTTGCGGCGGCAGCCATACGGCGTCGGGTGGAAGTAAACCGGGCAAATGCGGTAGCCTGGGCGGAACCCGTTCGGCACGCAAAATCCCCGGAAGTCCCGATGACCGCCGAGGCCGCAGCCGTCGCGCACAAGCTCGATCGCCGGGTTGGACGGCAGCGGCGGGGCGAACGCGGCCTGCACCGGTGCGGATAGGCCCAGCACTAAGGCGGCGAAGAGGGCAAACTTGGTCATGGCGACAGCTCCTTAATAAACTGTAAGGGTGACGCAGGATGCAAGGTGCCTCAAGTCACCAATGTGTCCGAAGTGCTAAATAACGTAACATGTTGTCGAAAACCGGCCGGCTCCATCGCCGCACCGGCAAGCGCGCCAGCCACTCCAACGCCAGATAAATCACCGGCGTGGTATAAAGCGTGAGCATCTGCGACACGATCAGGCCGCCGCAAATGGCGATACCGAGCGGCCGGCGATATTCCGCACCGGTGCCGGACGCGAGCGCCAGCGGCAGCGCCCCCAGCAATGCCGCCAGCGTCGTCATGATGATGGGCCGGAACCGCTCGTGACACGCCTCGATGATCGCCTGACGCGGGCTCAGCGCCCGGTCCCGCTCCGCCTCCAGCGCGAAATCCACCAGCATGATGGCGTTCTTCTTCACGATGCCCATCAGCAGCACGATGCCGATCACGGACAGTACTCCGAACTCCCCGCCGGTCGCGATTATGGCCAGGAGCGCGCCGAGCCCGGCCGGTGGCAGGGTGCTGATGATCGTGATCGGGTGCAACAAGCTTTCGTACAACACGCCTAATACGATGTAGATCGCGACCACCGCGGCCGCGATCAGCATCGGCTGGGTCGAGAGCGATTTCTGCAGGAATTTCGCATCCCCCGCGAACTCGGTCCGGACGCTGGCTGGCAGACGGAGGCTCAGCGCCTTCTCCGTCACTAAAGTGATCGCATCGCCGGAGCTGGTGCCGGGCTTGAGGTTGAAGCTGATGCTGGCCGACGGAAACTGACCTTGATGCCGCACCGCGAGCGGTGCCGTGCCACGGTCGAGCTTCACCACCGCGGTGATCGGCACCTGCGCCCCGCCGCGTCCGGGCACATTGAGCCGGTCGAGGAACCCGGGATCGGTCTGCAACACCGGCAGCGTCTCTAGCACCACCCGGTATTGGTTGCGCTGCGTGTAGATGATGGACACCTGGCGCTGTGCATATGCGTTGTTCAGCGCCGCATCGATGGCGTTGATGCTGATGCCGAGACGCGACGCCTCCTGCCGGTCGATCACGACGTTCGCCTGCGGACCCGGACGGTCCTGGTCCGAGCTCACATCCTCGATCCCGTCCACCCCACGGAGCGAATCCTCGAGCTTCAGCGTCCATTCCCGCAGCTCGTTGATGTCCTGATCCAACAGCACGAATTGGAAGCCGGAGCCGCCGGAGCGCCCACCGCCGCGGAGATCTTGCGCCGAGTAGAGGAAGGTCTGGATGCCGGCCATTTGGGTCAATTTGGGGCGGAGCCGGGTCAGCACCTCCTCGCTGCTGAGACCGCGTTCTGCCAATGGCTTCAGGGACACGGTGATCTGCCCGCGGTTGATGCTGGACCAGCCGGAGGTGATGCCGATGGTGCTGCCGACGCTCTCGACCGCCGGGTCGGCCAGCAACACATCGACCACGCGCTTCTGCCGGGCGGCCATCCCGTCGAAGCTGATATCGGGGCTGGCGAGGGTATTACCCGTCAGCAGCCCGGTATCCTGGGTCGGCAGAAAACCCTTCGGCACCACGCCATACAGCTTCACGGTGAGAAAGATGATGGCGATCGTGAGCCCGATCATGAGCCAGGAGAAGCGCAGCGCCCAGTCCAAACTCCGCGTATAGCCGCTCTGCACCCACAGGAACGCCCGGTCGATTGCGCGGTCCACCCGGCCCCACGCGCCGCCGGGCGGGCGGACATCGCGCATGAACCGGCCGCACATCATGGGGGTCAGCGTCAACGATACCACGGCCGAGATGGCGATCGCGACGGTCAGCACCACGGCGAATTCGTGGAATAATTTGCCCAGCAGGCCACCCATGAACAGGATAGGGATGAACACCGCCACCAGCGAAACGCTGATGGAGATGACGGTAAAACCGATTTGCTTCGACCCGGCCAGCGCGGCCTGAAACGGCGAGAGTCCCCGTTCCTGGTGGCGGGCGATGTTCTCGATCATCACGATCGCATCGTCCACCACGAAGCCCACCGAGATGGTGAGCGCCATCAGCGAGAAATTGTTGAGGCTGAACCCGCACAGATACATGGCGCCCAGCGTGCCTGCGATGCTGAGCGGCACGGTCACCGCAGCCGCCAGCGTCGGCACCAAACGCCGCATGAACAGCGCCACCACCATCAGCACGAGGGCCACCGAAATCAGCAGCGTGATCTCGACATCGTCGATGCTGGCCCGGATGGTGGCGGTGCGGTCCGAGATGGTGGTGACTTTGATATCGGGCGGGATCCAGGCCAGCAGCTGCGGCAATTGCGCCCGCACCCGGTCCACCGTTTCGATGACGTTGGCGCCGGCGGTCTTGGTCAGCGTCAGCAAGATGGCTGGCTGCGTGCCCTCCCAGGCCGCGAGCTTGGTGTTGGCCACGCTGTTCAGCACCTCCGCCACGTCCCCCAGCCGGACAGTGGCAGTACCAGAGACTTTCAGCACGAGCTTGGCGTAGTCCGCGGCCTCGGTAATTTGGTTATTCAGCTCGAGCGTCTCCGCCCGGTCCGGCCCCTCGAACCCGCCGATCGGCCCGTCCACGTTGGCGTTGCGGATGGCGGTATAGACGTCCTGACTGCTGAGCCCGGCGGCGCGTAACGCGGCGGGATTGAGCCTGACGCGCACCGCGGGCTTCTCGGCGCCATTCACCTGAACCTGGCTCACGCCCTCGATCTGGCTCAGCCGCTGGCCGAGGATCGTGTCGGCGGCGTCATACACCTCCGCCGTGCTCATGGTGTCGCTGGTGAGTGCCAGCGTCAGGATCGGGGCCTCGGCTGGGTTGAATTTGCGGTAATAGGGCCGGGTGGGGAGGTCGGAGGGCAGGTCGGAATAGGCGGCGTTGATGGCCGCTTGCACGTCATGCGCGGCGCCCTCGATCGGACGGTCGATTTCGAATTGGATGACGATGGACGTGCTGCCGGCGCTGCTGGTGCTGGTGATCTCGGTGACGCCGGGTATTTCACCGAGGCGGCGCTCCAGGGGAGCGGCGATGCTGGCGGCCATGGTCTCGGGGTCGGCGCCGGGGCGGGCGGCGAAGACGACGATGGTGGGGATGTCCACGCTCGGCAACGGCGCCACCGGCAGGTAACGCACGGCGGCCAGTCCGCAGAGCAGGATGCCGATGGCCAGGAGGAAGGTGGCCACCGGGCGGTGAATGAACGGGGCGGAGACCTTCATTTACTCTCGTCATAGCGAGCCGCTTGGCGACGCGATCCAGGGGCCACAGGAGCGCGTGTCGCCCCAGGATTGCTTCGCCAAGCGGCTCGCAATGACGGGAAGGAACTCACTCCGCCACCGCCGGCAGGGCGGCACCGCCGAAGCGGAGGCGGGTGCGTTCGAACGCCAGGTAGATCACCGGTGTGGTGTAGAGCGTTAGCACCTGGCTCAACAGCAATCCGCCCACGATGGTGAGGCCGAGCGGGTAGCGTAGCTCGGACCCGGTGCCGCCCTCCAGCACCAGCGGCAGCGCGCCGAGCAACGCCGCGGCGGTCGTCATCATGATGGGGCGAAAGCGCAGCAAAGACGCTTCTTCGATCGCGGCCTCCGGACTGAGACCGCGTAGGCGTTCTCCCTCCAGGGCAAAGTCGATCATCATGATGGCGTTCTTCTTCACGATGCCCATCAGCAGCACGATCCCCACCAGCGCGATCAGCGACAAATCCTGCCCGGCCAGCACGAGCGCCAGCAAGGCTCCGATGCCGGCAGACGGCAGCGTGCTCAAAATCGTGACCGGATGGATCGTGCTCTCGTACAACACACCCAACGTAATATAGATGACCACGACCGCCGCCAGGATCAGCCAGGGCTCGGACGCGAGGCTCGCCTGGAACTCCGCCGCGTCCCCGGAATAGCTGCCGACGATGGTGCGCGGCAGGCCCATCTCCCGCTCCGCCTGCGCCACCGCGACGACCGCGTGGCTGAGAGACGAGCCCGGTGCCAGGTTGAAGCTGATGGTCGTGCTCGGGAACTGACTCTGATGCGTGACCGCAAGCGGCGCCGTGCCCTGAGTGATTTGCGCCACCGCCGACAGCGGCACCTGCGCACCCCCCGTGCCCGGCAAACGCAGCCGGTCCAAGCTATGCGGATCCTCGCGCCAGGCCGGGTTCGCCTCCAGGATCACGCGGTATTGGTTCGATTGGCTGAAGATGGTGCTGATCTGCCGCTGGCCGAACGCGTCATACAAGATGTCCTGCACCGCCTGCATGCTGACGCCGAGCCGCATCGCCGCGTCCCGATCGACGGCGACCCGGGTGGAAAACCCATCCGTTTGCTGGTCGGAGGCCACGTCCTGCAGATCGGTCATGCCGCGCAGCCGCTCGACCAACCGGGGTGCCCAGCTGGCCAGCTCCTGCGCGTCGGTGTCCAGCAGCGTGTATTGGTATTGGGTCCGGCTGATGCGGGTGCCGATCTGGATGTCCTGCACCGGCTGCATATAGACGGACATGCCCGGCACCCCCGCCATGGCGGTTTGCAGCCGGGCGATCACCGCGGCCGCGCCATCCCGCTGGCCGCGCGGTTTTAGCGCGATGGTGATCCGGCCCGTGTTGGGGGTGGCGTTGATGGTGCCGGCACCCACGAAACTCACGACGCCGGTGACCGCCGGGTCCTGTTGCGCGATCTCCGCCAGTTGGGTCTGCAGGCGGGACATGCGCGGGATGGAGGCCGACTGCGCCGCCTCCGTCACCGCGACGATCACACCGGTATCCTGCTGCGGCAAGAAGCCCTTGGGGATTAGGATGTAGAACAGGATGGTGCCGGCCAGCGTGCCGAGGGCCACCAGCAGCACCAGCCCCTGGGCCCGCAGCGCGACTTTCAGCGTCCGGGCATAGAACAGCGTGAGCCGCTCGAAGCCGGTTTCGAACCAGCGCGTAAGCCGGCTGGGCCCGGTGCGGGGCCGCAGCAGCCGCCCGCACATCATGGGCGTGAGGGTGAGGGAGATGATCGCCGACACGATGACCGACGTGCTGAGCACGACCGCGAACTCGTTGAACAGCCGTCCGACCACGCCAGTCATGAACAGCAGCGGGATGAACACGGCCACGAGGCTTACGGTCAACGACACGATGGTGAAACCGATTTGCTTGGCACCGAGATACGCGGCCTGGAGCGGGGTGTGGCCCTGCTCGATATACCGGACCACGTTCTCGATCATGACGATGGCGTCATCGACCACGAAGCCGGTGGCGACGGTGAGCGCCATGAGGCTCAAATTGTCCAACGAATAGCCGCACAGCGCCATGATGCCGAACGTGCCGATCAACGATAGCGGCAGCGCCACGGCAGGAATGATGGTGGCGCGCGCCGACCCCAGGAACAGGAAGATCACGAACACCACGAGCCCGATCGACAGCGCCAGTGTGCCCTGCACGTCATTGACGGAGGCGCGGATGGTTTCCGTCCGGTCCACCACCACCTGCATCGTGACCGCAGCCGGCAGCGCGGTTTGCAGCTGCGGCAGCGCCTCCCGGACGGCGGCCACGGCGGCGACGATGTTGGCACCGGGCTGGCGCTGGATGTCCAACACGACGGCCGGCGTGCCATTATACCAGGCCGCCACCCGGTCATTCTCCACGCCGGCGATGACGGAGCCGACATTCTCGAGCCGCACCGGCGCCCCGTTCTTATAGGCGATCACCAGGCTCTTATACGCGTCCGGCGTGACCAGTTGGTCGTTGGCGTCGAGCGCGAAGGCCTGGCGCGGCCCGTCGAATCCACCCTTGGCCCCGTTCACGTTGGCGGCGGCGATGGCGGTGCGCACGTCCTCCAATGACAACCCATACGCCGCCACCCGCGCCGGATCGACCCGGACGCGCACCGCCGGACGGAGGCCGCCCTGGACGGTCACCTTACCCACGCCCTCGATCTGGCTGAGCTTCGGCTGCAGCAGCGTGTCCGCCACGTCACTGATGCGGTCGATGGTGACGCTGTCGGACGTGAGCGCCAGGGTGAGGATGGGCGCGTCGGCCGGGTTCACCTTGGCGTAGATGGGCGGATACGGCAGCGTGAGCGGCAGGGTGCCGGACGCCGCGTTGATCGCCGCCTGCACGTCCTGCGCGGCGCTGTCCAACGGCCGGTTCAGGTTGAATTGCAGCGTGATCTGACTGGTGCCCTCCGACGACGTGCTGGTCATGGAGGACAAGCCGGTGATCTGGCCGAATTGGCGTTCGAGGGACGCGGTGATGAGCGTGGCGACCGTATCGGGCCCGGCACCGGGCAACTGCGTTGTGACCTGGATGGTTGGGAAATCCACGCTCGGCAGCGCTGAGACCGGGAGGGCCTTGTAGCCCAAGATCCCCACCAACAAGACGGCCACCGCCAGCAACCAGGTGGCGACCGGGCGGGCGATGAAGGGGGCTGAGATGTTCAATGGTCTTCCCTTCCCCCTCTCCCGCTTGCGGGAGAGGGCCGGGGTGAGGGTAGGGTCACATGCACGATGGTCATCGCGCGCTGCCCCACCCTCACCCCAGCTCTCTCCCGCCAGCGGGAGAGGGAGCCGTGCTTGCTCACGACGTCCGGTTCCGCCGCGTGCCCGGCGCGCCGCGTTCTTTCGGGATCGCGTCCGGGGCGTTGCCATCTGGGCCGGCGATCGCGACCTTGGCACCGTCCGTCAGGCGTTGGGCGCCGTCCACCACCACCTGTTCGCCGGGCTTCAGGCCGTCGGTGACCACGCTGGTTTGGTCGTCCTCTTGGCCCACCTTGATCTGCCGCCGCTGCGCTGTCGTGTCCACAACCACGAATACGAACGCCCCCTGCGGCCCGCGCTGCACCGCCGCACTCGGCACCGTCACCACGCCGGGCAGCGTTTGAACCAGCATGCGCACGTTCACGAAACCGCCGGGCCAGAGCAGCAGGGTGTCGTTCGGGAACGTCGCCTTCAGCTTGATCGTGCCGGTCGCGGGATCGACCTGGTTATCGAGCACCGCGAGCTTACCGCGCTCCAGCACGCCGCCACCCTGTTTCAAGGCCACCACAGCCGGCACGCCCGCGGCTTGCGCGGCGGCGACCGCTGGCAGGCTTTGCTGCGGCAGGGTGAACACGACCGAGATCGGTTTCAGCTGGGTGATCACCGTGATGGGCGCCACGTCACCGGTATGCACCTGATTGCCCGCATCCACCTGACGCAGGCCGGTGCGGCCGTCGATCGGGGCTGTTACATTCGTATAGCTCAATTGCGTCCGCGCCGTGTCGATCTGCGCCTGGTCGCCGCGCACCAGCGCCTCCACCTGCGTCACCGCCGCGCGGGCGGTATCGACCTGCTGTCCGCTGCTATACGCCGTCGCCGCGAGCTTGCCGTAGCGGGCGGCGTCCAGCCGGTTATTGGCGAGCGTCGCCTCGTCCTGTTGCTTCTTGGCGGACGCCGCATCGAGGCTGGCCTGATACGGACGCGGATCGATGCGGGCGAGCACGTCACCCTTCGCCACGTCCTGGCCCTCGCGGAATCGCACCTCTAGCAACGGGCCATCGATCTGCGCCCGGACCGAGACCTGATTGAACGCCTGCACGGTGCCGAGCCCGTCCAGATAGACCGGCACATCGCGGGTCTGGCTCATCGCCACCAGCACGGGCACCGGCGTCGCGTCCCCGCCACCGCGACGCCCGGTGCTCGCCGGGGCCGCCGCGGGGCGAAACGCCAGATAGCCGAGCCCGCCGAGCATCAGCAGCAACACGGCGATGATGACCGCGCTCCGGTTTAGCCCATACCGCCTCATCACCCTGACTTCCATCCGCCACCCAGCGCCTTATACAAATTGACCAACGCTTGAAACCGGTTGAGCCGGATCTGCGTCAGCGCATCCAGATCATTATAGAGTGTAACCTGCGTGTTCAGTGACGTGATGATGTCGATCGTCCCGGCCTGCAGCTGCGCCTTGGCAATATCGGAGGAGCGTTGCGCCACCGCCACCGCCTGCCGCTCCAGCGCCTCCTGCTCGGTGGTGAACCGCAGCGCCGCCAGGGCCTGTTCCACATCGGTGAAGCTCTGCAGCACGGATTTACGGTAATCGGCCAGCAGCTCGTCATAGCGGCCGCGCGCCTGAGTGAGCTGACCGCGGCGGAGTCCGTTGTCGAAGATCGATTGGGTGAGCGCGCTGCTGAGTGAAGCCACCACGGTTCCGGGCCCGGTGATGGTGCTGAGCGCCAGGCTGCTGAGCCCGCCGGACGCGGTGAGGGTGACGCTTGGGAAGAACGCGGCCCGGGCGGCGCGGATGTTGGCGTTCTGCGCCACCAGCTGCGCCTCCGCATTCGCCACGTCGGGACGCCGGGCCAGCAGCTCACTCGGCAACCCGGGCGCCACGGCCGGCAGCGGCAGGGGTTCGAGCGATCCGCCCGCGACCGCCACCCGCTCCGGCGGACGCCCGGTGAGGATCCCCAGCGCCAGCCGCTGCTGTTCGATCGTGTTGCGGTCCGCGGGGATCGCCGCCAGCTGCCCGGCGACCAGCGCCTCCTGCTGCGACACATCCAGCGCATTGGCGGTGCCGACCGACAGCCGGGCCCGGTAGGCGGCCAGGATTTGCTGCGCGTCCTTGAGGTTACGCATGGCCACGCGCAGCCGGTCTTGTGCGGCGACCATCTGGAAATAGGTCAGCGCCACGGACGTCACGATCGACAGCGCCACCGTCTCCTGATCGAACCGGGTCGCCACCGCCGAAGCCTGCGCCGCCTCCGCCAAGGCCCGGTTGCGGCCCCAGAAATCGAGGTCGTACGAGACATTCAAACCGAGCTGGTAGCTGCGGGTGTCCGAATAGCGTCCCCCGCCGGGCACACTGAAACCGCTGCGGTTGCGGGAATTCCCGGTGCGTTGATAGTCGAAATTGCCGGTGCCGTTCACCGCCGGCAGTAACGGCGCGCCGCTGATCCGCACCTGCGCGTCCGCCTGCACCACGCGCGCGGCGGCGGCAGCCAGGTCATTGTTATAGCGCCGCGCATCGGCGATCAGCCCATCGAGTTCTGGCGAGCCAAACCCGCGCCACCATTCGGCCGCGGGCCACGCCTCGGCCGCGGTGCCGAGGAAGGCGGGCGGGAGATCCTGCACTGGGCGCACATAGGCGGGGCCCAGGCTGCATCCGGCCACGACCGCGGCCAGCCCGGCCGTCCATGCGCGGTTCATCGCCGTGCGTGCAGCGTGGTTTCGGCAATCCGCGCCCGGCCATCCGGTGAGATTTGCGCCAGCGCCGACAAAAGGCCGTCGCCGAACCGGGTCGAGGATTCGGTCCAGCGCGCCTGCAACGCTTCCATCTTGAGCCGGATTTGCGCTTCGTCGAACGGGGTTTGCGCAATGCTGCGCGATAGATCGGCCCGCGCCTCATCAAGGGCCCGGCGGGACTGGCCATACCATGGACGCTCGCTGGCCAGCACGGCGCGGAACCGCCCGGCGTCTTCGGGGCCGAGGTCGCGCGCCATGCGTTCCACCGCGCCCTCGAACCCCG
>JAYVOF010000059.1:0-5835 GCA_043758105.1 Rhodospirillales bacterium
CTGCCCTGGATTGCTTCGCCCAAGCGGGCTCGCAATGACGAGTGACTTGCGATTCGATTATTTCACAAGCCCGTAGGGTGGGATGCCCTTAGCACCCCACCGCCGCAGTCGCCGCTACCGCGCTACTCCGCCGCGGCCGCCAGCGGCGATATGCGCGTGCTGAGCCCGGCGGCGATGTCCTCCATGATGGCCGGCACGTCGTACCGGTAACGCCATTCCGGATAATGGCTTTGAAACCGGCGCACGTCGCTGATCCACCAGATGTGGTCGCCGATCCGGTTGGTTTCGTCGTATTTCACCTGCATCGGCCGTCTGGCGATGCCCTCAGCGATGGTGATCGCCTCCATCATCGAGCAATTGGAGTGGGTGCCGCCGCCCATGTTATACACCTCGCCCTGGCCCGGGCGCCGGAAGAAGCACCAGAATGCCTCCACCAGGTCGCGTGCATGGATATTATCGCGCACCTGCTTTCCCTTGTAGCCGAACACGGTATAGGGCGCGCCGGTCATGGCGCATTTCACGAGATAGGCCAGGAACCCGTGCAGCTGCGCCCCTGAATGCCCAGGCCCGGTCAGACAGCCGCCGCGGAAGCAGGCGGTCTTCATGCCGAAATAGCGGCCGTATTCTTGCACCAGCACGTCGGCCGACACCTTGGACGCGCCGAACAGGCTATGCAGGCAATGGTCGATCGACATCTCTTCGGGAAAACCATGCTCGGCCCAGGGATGTTCGGGCGCGAGGGTAAAGCGCGTCTCGAGCTCCACCAGTGGCAGGTGGTTCGGCCGGTCGCCATACACCTTATTCGTGCTGACGAAGATGAACGCGGCGTCCGGCGCGTGCTGCCGGGTGGCCTCCAACAGGGTCAGGGTGCCGACGGCGTTCACGGTGAAATCCATCATCGGGTCGCGCGCCGCCCAATCATGCGACGGCTGTGCGGCGCAATGCACCACCACGGCGATGTCATGGCCATAGCGGGCGAACAGCGCGTTCATGGCGCCGACATCCCGGATGTCGGCGCTGACATGCTCATAGCGGGGGCAGGTTTGCCGCAGGTTGTCCACCTGCCAGGCCGTGCTCGCGTCGGCACCGAAGAACACGCTGCGCATGTCGTTATCGACACCCACGACATCGAGGCCGCGCGCGCTGAACAGCCGCACGGTTTCCGCTCCCACCAATCCGCCGGAGCCCGTCACGATCGCAATGCCCATCCTATCTACCCCTCTTGAGTTACCGCCACCGGGCGACCACTCGCCTCGGCTAGATTAACACTTCGGTATTAATCAAGTATTCCTCTCTGTATTCCTTTGTATTTCTTGATGGCTCTTCGCTTTCATAACAAACTATGAATTAGGATGTCAATCAAATGTCGTCTGGTATCGTAACAACGAGCCAAGTACAAATATCCGAGTACCCGGAGACCCTTTATGCGCCGTCACAACCTATTGGGCGTCAATGTCTGCGCGACGGATTACACTGAAGCGTGCGAAGCCGTGCGGGACGCGGCCGTGTTGGCCCGGCCGCTGACGGTCACGGCCCTCGCCGTGCACGGGGTCATGACCGGGGCACTCGATCAAACGCACCGCACCCGGCTGAACGCGCTCGATGTCGTCTTGCCCGACGGGCAACCGGTGCGATGGGGGCTCAACCTGCTGTTCAATGATGGCCTGCGCGACCGGGTGTGCGGGCCGGAGCTGATGCTGCATGTGTGCCGGATGTGCGCCGAACAGGGATTGCCGATCGCGTTCTACGGTAACCGGACCGACGTGCTGGACGAGTTGACGGAAAACCTCACGGCGCAATTCCCGGGGCTCCGCATCGCCGCCGCCATCCCCTCCAAGTTCCGCCGGGTCACCGAGGACGAGCAGGCCAGTATCGCCCAGACGATCGAGGCGAGCGGCGCCCAGGTGTTATTCGTCGGACTGGGTTGCCCGCGGCAAGAGGTGTGGCTGTATGAGAACCGGGCCCGCTTGCAGATGCCGATGCTGGCCGTCGGCGCCGCGTTCGACTTCCACGCCCGCCGCCTCGCCATCGCGCCGCGTTGGATGCGGGATTACGGACTCGAGTGGTCGTTCCGCCTCTTGCAGGAGCCGCGCCGGTTGTGGCGGCGCTATTTGCTGCTGAACCCGCTCTATCTTCTCATGCTGGCCGCCCAGGCGTTGCGGCTGCGGCATGTGGATTTGGGCCGCAAGGATGCTCCCGTCTCGTTCGAAGGGTATGCCTGATCCGATGAACAGCCCTTTCCGCCTCGCGGTTGCCGCCCACTTCGTGCACGCCGGGCAGGTCGGCGGGGCGGAGCACATGCTCTACAACCTGCTGCGCGGATTGTGGCAGCAGGACACGCAGCTGGAAATTCTGGTCGGCGACCGTGCGCGACTCGATCCCGGCTTCCGCGCCGAGATCGCCGCCGAGGGGCCCCGGGTTCGGTTGACCGAGGCCGGCGGCACCGGGGTGCGCTTCCTGGCCGAACAACGCGCCGTGTTCTCCGGGGCCAAATGGTCTGGGATTGAGGCGGACGCGACGCTTTTCCCAAATTATTACGTGCCGCCGCTGCTGCCGCGCCGCCTGGGACGCATCGTTTGCGTGCTGCATGACCTGCAATATCGTCATTTCAGCATGAATTTTTCCGCCCGCAAGCGCGCGTGGTTGCGGATGGCGCACGCGTTTGCGGTCCGGCGCTGCGACCGGTTGGTGGTGATCTCCGAATTCGTGCGGCAGGACGCATTGCGCTTTCTGGGCGCGCAGTTCGAGCATAAGATCGTGGTCGTTCCCAACCCCATCTCCTGGGACCGCTTCGGCACGGGGGGCACTGCGCCGCCGGGGCCACCGCGGATCCTGACGGTGGCCGCGCATTATGCGCATAAGAACCTCCCGACCCTGATCCGCGGCTTCGCCCTGCTGGCCCGGCGTCGCCCGGACGCGACACTTGTATTGTGTGGGCAGGATTATGCCGGGCTCCGCGGCGTGTCCGGTCAGGGCACGAGCCTGTTCGCCCTCGCCGCCAGCCTCGGCATTGCCGATCAGGTCGAAATCACCGGCTACCTCGATGACCAGGCGCTGGGCGACCAATTCCGCCGGGCGACCCTGTTCGCGTTCCCCTCCATTTTCGAGGGCTTCGGCATGCCCCCGGTCGAGGCGCTTGGATTCGGACTACCGACGCTCACCACCGCCTGCACCGCTTTGCCGGAGGTGACGCTGGGTCTGGCGCAAATGGTGGACGATCCGCACAATCCGGCCGAGTGGGCGGATAAGCTCGGCGCCATGCTCGCCAACCCGGCGGCATATCGTCCGTCGTCCGGCGATGTCAGCCGGCTTCGTGCGCATTATGCGCCAGCCCGGATCGCGCAGCTGCATCTGAACGCGTGCCGGGATAACCGGGATGACCCGGCACCGGTACCTGGTCCGGCACATTGGCGGGCCACCACGCTACTCGGACCGCCATCCATCCGATGACCTCAGAACAAAGGCTCACCTCATGGAACGATTCTCAGTGGCTGGATCAACGGGCCGGGTGCCCCGCATGACCGACGGCACGCCCTATATCGACGGCCATCCCTTCGCCATCCGCGCGCTGCCGTCGGGCCTGCGCACGGTGCCACGAAACAGCGCCATCACGCATGAGGATGAGGATGAAGCGCGGCTCCGCACGATCGTCTCCGGCTGGGCATTCCGGTTCAAGCGGTTCAAGGATGGCCGGCGGCATATCCTCGAAATCCTGCTGCCCGGCGATACGTTCGGGATCGAGTCGCTGTTCGGCCAAAGCTCGAACTCGCTGACCTGGGCGGCGACGGCGGTGACCTATTCCATCACCGATTCCGCCGCGACCCTCGCGCTGTTCGACGCCGAGCCCTGGTTCCGCCGCCGCCTGATGCAATCCGTGCTAGAGGGTAAGGCGGCGATGGAGGAGTGGCTCGCGCATTTGGGCCAATGCGACGCGGAGGAGCGGACGGCCGCCCTGTTCGTCGTGCTGCATGAACGCCTGCTGCAGCGGGGTTTGGCCACAGCGTCCAGTTTCATTCTGGAATTGACCCAGCAGGAACTGGCGGACACGGTCGGCATCCACCTCATCCACCTGAACCGCATCCTAGCCCGGCTGCGCAATCGGCATTTGATCAGCACCAGCGGGCAGGAGGTCACATTGTCAGACCCGGCCGGCCTCAGCGACCTGATCCCGATCTCGACCTACACCGCCCGCCCGATTCGTCCGATTTAGAGCGCGCCCGATTTAGATGGCCGACGGATGCCGGGCGAGGGGGGTGACGAGTACCTTCATAAACGGAAACAGCGGCAGCGTGGATAGGATGCCGTGCAGGGCATCGTGGTCCGGCGCGTCGAAGATACTAATATTGGCGTATTCCCCGGCGATCCGCCACAAATGCACCCAAGTGCCGTTCCGCTGCAGTTCGGCCGAGCGCGCCTTCTCCTCGGCCTTCAACCGGTCGATCGTCACCGGGTCCTGACCCGGCGGAATCAGCACATCCATTCTGACGTGATACAGCATCGGTTGATTTCCCTATGTAATATCGTCATTGCGAGCCGTTTGGAGAAGCAATCCAGGGGCGACAGGCGCGCCGGCGGCCGCTGGATTGCTTCGGCCAAGCGGGCTCGCAATGACGGATCAAGCGCGTGAATACGCCCGAATCCGGTCTTGATCGAGCGTGAGGCCGAGGCCAGGCCCGGCCGGCAACAACACATTGAAATCCTCGAAGCGCAGAGGCTCGGTCACCAAATCGCCCACCAGAATTTGCGGTCCGAAATGCTCGCAGCCCCATTCAAGCGTGCGGAGCGTGGCAAAGGCGTGCAAATGCGCGGCGGCGCCCACGGACGATTCCAGCAAACATCCGCCATACAGCGCGATGCCCGCCGCCTCCGCCACCGCCGCCACCCGCTTCAAGCCCAGCAGCCCGGCGTGCTTCACGATTTTCAACGATACCGCGTCCGCCGCGGCGTGCCGCGCCACTTCCATCATGTCGTGGGGCGTGAACACGCATTCATCGGCCAGGATCGGCGGCGTGCCAGGGCGGGCGCGGAGACGGCCGAGGCCCTGGATGTTCCAAGCCGGCAAGGGCTGCTCCACCAACACCACCCCCATCTCGGCCAGTTGCGGCAGGCAACGGAGGGAGGTGGTTTCGTCCCAGGCCTGGTTGGCATCCACCACGAACTGCACCCGGCCGCCCAGCGCCTTAACCAAATGCCGCATCCGCACCATGTCCGCCGCCGGCTCCTGCGCGCCGATCTTGACCTTGAACATCCGGTGCAGCCGGGCGGCGAGCTTGCCTTCCGCCTCGTCCACCTCCTGCACCGGATCGCCCGACGCCAGCGTCCACAACACCGGCACCCGGTCCCGCACGGCCCCGCCCAGCAACGCGCTCACCGGCACGCCCATGAGTTTGCCCACCGCATCGAACAGCGCCGTCTCGATCGCGCCCTTGGCGGCATTGTTGCGCTTGGCCGCCAAATCCATCTGCATGCCGCAGACCTCGATCCGGTCGGCACGCTGGCCGATCAGCGCGGGAGCGAGATAGGTGTCGATGTTGGCGCGGATGGCCTCGACACTCTCTTCACTCCAGCGCGGCCCGCCCAAGGTCGCCGCCTCGCCGATCCCCTCCACCCCGCACGCCAGCCGCACCGTCACGATCACGTAATTCTGGGCAGTGACGGAGGTGTTGGACAGCTTGTGCTTCCGCACCGTCGGCACGTCCACGATCACGGTCTCGATCGAGTGGATTGCGAAGTCAGACGTAGAGCTTGGGAATCTTTCGATTTTCATTTTTCGCCTCAAACTGGCCCCGAAAAAAACGGTGTTCTTGGCTCTTTTCGGGCTCTACGGGCGACTTA
>JAYVOF010000060.1:0-15821 GCA_043758105.1 Rhodospirillales bacterium
GCAATGACCGGCCATTCAACCAGGTCATCGTCAATAGCCGGTTGGTGCAATAGCCTTCAATCGGAGCTGGTACGGTAATCAGCTCATCGCCATCCAGCATGGCGTGATAGAGCCGCATTTGCGCAGCCTCACGGACGTAATCCAACTCTTCTCGCAGCCGCTCAGCAATTTCCGCGTAGATATCTGCACCCTGGATGGCACTATCCATCCGTTGATACAGGTTCATCGCGAGCCGGAGTTGCTTCAGATCGGCATCGACGATACTTGCCATGTCAGGGTATTGCAGCTTGCACGCCACCTCACTCCCGTCCGGCAGAGTCGCCCGGTGCACCTGCCCCAAGCTCGCGGCCGCGGCCGCGTCTTGGCCGAAACTGGTGAATTTCGACTGCCAATCGGCACCCAACTCCCCGGCCATGCGGCGGCGGACGAACGACCAGCCCATGGGCGGCGCGTTGGCCTGCAACTGCGCCAATTCCTCGGCATATTCGGGCGGCAACGCGTCCGGAATGGTGGATAGAATTTGGGCGACCTTCATGAGCGGCCCCTTCAAGCCACCCAGGATCGCCTTCAGATCTTCGGCATGGGCGCCGCGCCCGCTCTTGATACCGAACACCTTGGCGCCCGCCACGCGCGCCGCAATGCCGCCCACCGCGCCGGAGGTCCGGGCAAACCGCTTCATCTCACCGAGAAAATTAGGCCGGTTCGAATCGGACATCAGGCGCGCTCCAACTCATCGATGAAGCCGCTGATGATATCGAGGCCCCGCCCCCAGAACGCCGGGTCGGAGGCATCCAGACCGAACGGCGCAAGCAACTCCTTATGCCGCTTCGTGCCACCGGCCTTCAGCATGTCGAGGTATTTCTGCTCAAACCCCGGATGCCCACTCTGAAATTCGGCATAGAGCGCATTCACCAAACAGTCACCGAACGCATAGGCATAAACATAAAATGGTGAGTGGACGAAATGAGGGATATAGGCCCAATACACTTTGTATTCTGGTGTGAAATGGAAAGCCGGCCCCAGGCTCGCGGTCTGCACCTGCATCCATAAATCGCCGATCTGGTCTGCGGTCAGCTCCCCGTTACGTCGCGCATCATGCAGCAACGTCTCGAATTGATAGAATGCCGTCTGCCGGACGACGGTGTTGAGCATGTCCTCCACCTTGGACGCCAGCATGATGCGGCGACGCTTAGGATCGGTCTCGGCGTCCAACAGCGCACGGAACGTCATCATCTCACCAAACACGCTCGCCGTCTCGGCCAGGGTGAGCGGGGTGCCGGACATCAAATAACCCTGCTCCGCCGCCATGATCTGGTGCACGCCATGACCCAGCTCGTGCGCCAGGGTCATCACGTCCCGGGTCTTACCGTGATAATTCACCAGCAAATACGGATGCACGCTCGGCACGGTCGGATGCGCGAACGCGCCACCGGATTTCCCGGGCCGAAGCGTGGCGTCGATCCAGGCGTGGTCGAAGAACCGCTTCCCCACCGACGCGAGCTCCGGCGAAAACCCGGCATAGGCCGATAACACCCGGTCCCGGGCGTCCGCCCACGGGATCTCCCCGTCCAAATCCTCCGGCAGCGGCGCGTTACGATCCCAGTGTTCGAGCTTTTCCAGGCCAAGCCATTTTGCCTTCAGCGCGTAGTACCGATGGGACAGCCGGGCATAGTTTTCCGATACCGCCGTGCTCAAAGCGTCCACGACCTCATCTTCGACCATATTGGACCGATTACGGCTGCTGGTCGGGCGCGGATACTTGCGCCAGGTGTCGGCGATTTCCTTGTCCTTGGCGAGCGTATTGGTCACCAGCGAAAACAGCCGGATGTTCTTCTGGAATCCCTCCCCGATTGCCGCCGCCGCGTCTTGCCGCACGCTCCGGTCCCGGTCGCTCAGCTTATTGAGCGCGGCGCTGACCGTCAGTTCCTCGCCGCGGATCGTGACCCGCATCCCGGCCACCGTCTCGTCGAACAGGCGGCTCCAGGCGCTGCGGCCGGTAACCTCCTTCTCATGCAGCAGCTTTTCGACCTCATCCGACAATTGATGCGGACGGAACACGCGCAGATCGCGTAAAAAGGGCCGATACCGCGCGAGCGCCGGGTCGGCGAGCTTGGTTTCCAGCACCTGATCCTCGATCCGGTTCAGTTCGAGGCCAAGGAAAATAAGGTCCGAACTGATGGCCGTAACCCGCTCGCTCACGGATTGGTAGAACTGCCCGGTCACCGGATCACTGCTGTCCTGGCTAAACTGCAGCTGCGCGTAGCTCGCGAGCCGGCCGAGCGTCTCCTCGATCCGCTCATACTCGGCCAAGGCCGTCGCGAGCGCCGCACCCGGCAAATCCGCGAGCTTGCCGGCGTATGCCGCCTGAAATGCCCGCGCCTCGGTGGCGGCGCGGCTGAAATCCGCCTCCATCTCGGGGCCGTTCGGCACCGGGTAAAGGTCCGTCAGATCCCAGCTTGGCAATTCGGGAGTGGTGTGGGCGAGACCGTCGGGCATGGGGGCATCCTATCGTGGTGCACCCAACTTAGGTCGGTCCGGCGAGGGAGCAAGCTCCCGTTACATTCCGAGCGCACGGCGATAGACGTCCAGCAGCGTCTCCTGCTCCACTACATCCGACGGCTCCTGCTTGCGGATACGAATCAGCTGGCGGATCACCTTCACGTCGAACCCGGCGGATTTCGCCTCGCTATAAATGTCCTTGATGTCCGAGCCGAGCGCCTTGCGCTCCTCCTCCAGCCGCTCGATCCGTTCGATCAGGCTGCGCAGCCGGTCCGCCGCGATGCCGCCGACCTTGGCCTGGTGCGCCGCGTTCTCGTCCAGCACGTCATTGTCGAGCGTATCCGCGTCATCGAGCGCCATGGTCATCCCCTTATCGCAAGGGGGGCGGAGTAGCCCTCGGTGGGGGTGGTGTCCAGCGCCTTACCAGCCCGCCCGCACATCGAGGATGGCCTTGGCGAAGTGGCCCGGCCATTCTTGCGGCAGGTTATGCCCGCCGCGCGGAACGATCCGATGCTCGTAGCGACCGGTGAAGTGCCTTGCATGCCCGGCGGTGCTGCCGGACGACACGCCATCCGCGTCACCGTCCATCGTGATGACCGGCACCGTAATCGAGGGCTGCGCCGCCAGCCTCCGCTCGATCGGCTCCAGCGCCGGGTCACCGGGCACAAGGGCAAAGCGGTGGCGGTAGGAATGGACCACGACATCGACGAAATCCGGATTGATGAAACTCGGGGCGGTCCGGGCAAAATCGGCGTCCGAAAAGCGCCACTCAGGGGACCAGGACTGCCAGAGCAGGCGGCAAAACGCGTCCCTGTGCCGGGTGAGGCCCGCGCGCCCGCGGCCGGAGTGGAGGTAATATTGATACCAGTATCGCTGCTCGATCTCGGGTGCCACCGGTTCACCCGATCGGGCGATGTCCTGAATGTTGTAGCCGTTTTGCGACACCAGCCCGGCCACGCGATCCGGCCACAGCGCCGCCACCACACACGCCGCACGGCCGCCCCAGTCGAACCCCGCCAGCACGGCGCGCCCGATCCCGAGCGCGTCCATCAGATGCAGAAGATCCTGCCCCAGCGCCGCCTGCTGACCCGACCGGGGCGTCGCGGCGCTCAGGAACCGGGTCGGGCCGAAGCCGCGCAGCCAGGGCACGATGACCCGGGCCCCGGCCGCCGCCAAGACCGGCACGACCGCGTCATAGCACCGCACATCATACGGAAATCCATGCAGCAACACGACCGGCCAGCCCTGCGCGGGGCCGGTTTCCTCGTACCCGGCCGCGAGCGGTCCCGCGCCGATTGTCGGCAAAACCGCTAATGCCCGGGATGGGCCACGGCCAGCGCCGCCTTCTGCTCGGCCGTCGCCTCACGCTGATGCAGCGCCTGCCACTCTTTATAGGGCATGCCGTAGACGATCTCCCGCGCCTCCGGGTCCGTGATGATGTGGCCCTGCGCAGCGGCCTCCTCGCGATACCAGCGCGATAAGCAGTTCCGGCAAAACCCGGCCAGGTTCATCAGGTCGATATTTTGCACGTCCGTCCGCTCCCGCAGATGGGCGACGAGGCGGCGGAACGCGGCGGCCTCCAGTTCGGTGGTGGTCATGGGCATACTCCTTCGGCGCTGACATGGTGTGGCGTGCGGGCGAGGGCCAGACCATACTGGCCACAGGGAGAAACGGCATGTGGGATGAGGCGCGGGCGCGGACGGCATTGCGGGCGATGTTCGAGGCGGCAATCGCCAGCGCGGACCCGCATCGCGTGCTGGCGGCCCACCTGCCGCCGCGGCCAGCGGGACGGGTTGTGGTGGTAGGCGCCGGCAAATCCGCCGCCGCGATGGCCGCAGCGCTGGAGGCGGCCTGGCCGGATGTGCCGCTCACCGGCGTGGTGGTCACCCGCTACGGCCATGGTGCCCCGACCCGGCACATCCGGGTGATCGAGGCCGCGCACCCGGTGCCGGACGACAACAGCGCGCTGGGCGCGGCCGCTGTGTTGGCCGCCGTGCAAGGACTAGGTGCCCACGACCTCGTGATCGCGCTCATGTCCGGCGGCGCGTCCGCCTTGATGGAGCAGCCGGCCCCGGGACTGACGCTCGATGACCTCGCCCGGGTCAACCGCGCCCTGCTCCGCTGTGGTGCGGCCATCCATGAGATGAACGCCGTGCGCAAGCATCTGTCCGCCATCAAGGGCGGACGCCTCGCCGCCGCCGCGCACCCGGCCCCCGTCGTCACGCTGACCATCAGCGACGTGCCCGGCGATGACCCCGCCACCATCGGCAGCGGCCCGACCGTGCCGGATTCCAGCACATGGGCCGACATCCGCGCCATCGCCGGACGCTACGGGTTAGACCTGCCGCGCACCGACGGGCCCGAGACGCCCAAGCCCGGTGACTTCACAACCGATATCCGCATGATCGCCACCCCCGCCATGGCGCTGAACGCCGGTGCCGCTGCCGCCCGGGCGCAGGGGCTGACCCCGCTCATTCTAGGGGACGCGCTGGAGGGGGAAAGTGCGGCGCTCGGCACGGTCATGGCCGGCATGGCCCACAGCGTGCGGACCCATGGCCACCCCCTGCCCGGCCCCTGCGTGCTGCTATCGGGCGGTGAGACGACCGTCACGATCGGTGCCACCAAGCCGGGGCGCGGCGGCCGCAATACGGCGTTCCTGCTCTCGTTGGCCGCCGGGCTGCGCGGAATGCCGGGGGTGTATGCGCTGGCCGGCGACACGGACGGGATCGACGGGACGGAGGATGCGGCCGGGGCGATCATCACGCCCGACACCCTGGTCCGCGCGCGCGCCGCCGGGCTCGACCCGCTGGCCGTGCTGGCGCAACATGACAGTTACAGCTTGTTTCAGGCCCTGGGAGACCTGGTGGTGACCGGGCCCACGCTCACCAACGTCAACGATTTCCGCGCCGTCCTGGTCGCCTAGGGGTTTTCATGGCCGTTCGTTCCAAGCTCCGCCGTCGCCGCCGCACCAAGATCGTGGCGACGCTCGGCCCGTCATCCTCTACGCCAGAGGTGCTATCCCGGCTGTTCCTCGCAGGTGCGGACGTGTTCCGGCTCAATTTCAGCCATGGCACGCATGAGGACCATTTCGCCCGCATCCAGATGATCCGAGCGCTGGAGGAGCATCACGGCCGCCCGATCGGCATTTTGGCGGACGTGCAGGGGCCTAAGCTGCGGGTGGGTAAGTTTCAGGCCGGGCGGGTGGTGCTGCAGACCGGGCAAAGCTTCCGGCTCGATCTCTCCGCCGTGCCCGGCGACCGCGACCGGGTGCAGCTGCCGCATCCGGAGATCATCGCCGCCGCCGGGATCGGCACCTCGCTGCTGCTGGATGACGGCAAGCTGCGGCTCCGGGTGGAGCACGTGCGCGGCGACCATCTGATGTGCTCGGTCGTGACCGGCGGGCCGCTGAGTGACCGCAAGGGCGTGAACGTGCCGGACGTGGCGCTGGACATCCCGGCGCTTACGGCCAAGGACCGGCTGGACCTCGATTTCGCGCTGCAGCACGGCATCGACTATGTGGGATTGAGCTTCGTGCAGCGGGCGGAGGACGTGGCGGAGGCGAAGGAGATCGCGGCCGGGCGCGCCTGGATCATGACCAAGATGGAGAAACCGCAGGCGCTCGATAATCTCGACGCCATTCTGGCGCTGAGTGACGCCGTGATGGTGGCGCGGGGCGACCTCGGCGTGGAATTGCCGCCGGAGGAGGTACCGCTGGCGCAAAAGCGCATCGTCCGCGCCGCGCGCGAGCGGGGCATTCCCGTGGTGGTGGCGACTCAGATGCTGGAAAGCATGATCAGCGCCCCGGCCCCCACCCGGGCCGAGGCGTCGGACGTGGCGACCGCCGTGTTCGATGGCGCGGACGCCGTGATGCTGTCGGCCGAGACGGCCGCCGGGCAGTATCCGTATGAGGCGGTCAACATCATGGACCGGATCGTGGAACGGGTGGAGCGCGATCCCGGCTGGCGCGAGATGACCACCCTATCCCGCCCCGCCCCGGAACGCCGCTCGGACGCCGCGATCGCCACCGCGAGCCGCCAGGTGGCGGACACGATCGGTGCCGCGGTCATCGCCGCCTTCACCCTGGGCGGCAGCACCGCATTGCGGGTGGCACGCGAACGGCCTGATTGCCCGGTGCTCGGCCTGACCACGAGCCTCGCCACCGCCCGGCGCCTGGCGGTGGTGTGGGGCGTGCATGCGGTGGTGACGCCGGAGACGCATACGATGACGGAGACGGTGGCCCGCGCCTTACGCCTCGCGCGGACGGAGGGGTTTGCCACGACCGGTCAGGAGGTCGTGGTGACCGCCGGCGTGCCGTTCAACCAGACGGGCTCCACCAACGCGCTACGGGTGGCGACGGTGTAATAGCCACCGCCGTAGCACGTTACTTGTCATTTCGAGACGCTGCTTGGCGGCGAAGCAATCCAGGGGCCACGAGAGCGCTGGCGGCCCCTGGATTGCTTCGCCAAGCGGCTCGCAATGACGGCGTTTGGCGACCGGTCGAACTTTAATGCCGTTGATATACTATCAACGGCCGAATGAATTGACCTCTTGTGCGCGGTGGAACGCCCTTCGATTCGCATTCCACCAACACCGACGGACACGGGTCAGTATTTACGGCTGTTGGTATCGCCGCCGCACGCGGGTCTTGGCCTAAACCGCCCGGCCCGCCTTGAAGAAGGTCGGGAAGATGTCGAAGATTTCGTCCGCGGTCGGCAGCCTGCCATTAACCTCGCTGAAGCTCACCAGGAAGCGGATGTAGGCCTTGCCCAAGGATCGGGTCACCGCTCCCGCCACGCTCGCGTTCACCACGGCGCCGAGGACGGAACCAGGACCGGGGATGAATTTCAGCACGTTGCCGAACGCCCAGCCCCCGGCAAGCGTAAGCGCGAGGCAACCGAGCACCGTGGTGATCAGCTGCATGATTTGGGCCTTTTCCATCGGAAGCCCGAACGCGTTGGAAATACCGACCAGCATACCGGCCTGGATCGGAGCGAGGGTCGCGACATCGGCGAACGGGATCGGGATGACCGAGGCGGCGGCGGCGGCGCTGGCAGCGGCCGTCACGTAGTCGTTGGCGGTCGAGCGGTTGAGCTCACGATTGATCTTCTGCGCCGCCGCGAACGCGGAACGATGCGCCGCCGGGAGGGCGGTGAACGTGGCGGTCACGAGGTTGGTCAGCCCGATCGCGGGACGCGACGTCTTCGCCAGCGCACGGACCCGGACGATGGCGGTGAAGTGCGCCTGACGGGCGATCATGATCTTGCTCACCACCGCCTCGAAATCGTCGTCATCATCGTCTTTCGTCAGGACGATGATGGCCGGAATGTCGTATTTGTTGAGCAGCCGGACGATATCGACCTCACAATCCTGCACCCGGCTGCTGGGGGACGAGATGCAGACCCAGCCCATGTGGAGCTGATGTCGCTCGTCTTTTTGGGCGCGGCTGTTTTCGATCTCGGACCGCATGGCACTGAGCGTGAAAGCGTAATCCTTCGCCTCCAGCCCGCGGGTGTCGAGGATGCGCAGGGGCACGGTGCCCGATGAATACCACTCGGCGTGCTGCGTCACGGGCTCACCGGAGGCGGTTTTGGCGAACGCTTCACCAAAGACGCTGTTGATCAGCGTACTCTTACCCACGCCCGTTTGACCGGCGACGAGGATGTTAACTGCCCCGATGCTACGCAAATGCTTGGCGGTGGCCTGCAGCAATGCCTCATCCGTCAGTGCATCTGGTGATAGGCCGGGGATGCTGATCGCGGACCGCGGGGCGGAGTGCACCGGCGTCTCCATGAGCGCTTCGACCATCGGCCGCACGGTCACCGATGACGCTAGCGGCTCAGCTTCGGTCACATCGGCAATCAGGACGGGCGCGATCAGGACAGGCGCGATCAGGACGGGCGCGATCAGGACGGGCGCGACCAGGACGGGCGCGACCAGGACGGGCGCGATCACGGCCGGTTGGGTGCTTTCCGGCACGGCTTCGATGCGCGTGACACCTCCATGCAGGGTGATCGTTGCGGCGTACTGCGCCAATTCGCGCACTGAAAGGAGTGCGTCGGCTTCGGGCATCTCAACCGGCGGGGCGGGAACGAGGTTTGGCCGGCCCGGGTCTGGAACGATGCGTTCAAGCCGCGTTACCTCAGACCGCACCGGCTCCGGCCGTATGGCGTCAGAGCGGGCGGAATCAGAGCGGGCGGGCGGATAGGGGATGATGCTCGGAAACGATGTCTCGTTATTGACCGGCCACGCGTCTTCACCATCGGCAAAACCGAAGGGTTGATAAAGATGCGGCTCGTCCGGCAACGGGGCAGCCTCGACCGCCGGCATCCGCGTGAAATGGGGCGCGTCGGCGACGGCGGCTAAATCGAAGGCGGGGGCCAAGTCGAAATGGCGGATCGGCTCAGGTTCGCGGATCAGCCCGAGTTCGCGGATCGAAGCGGGTTCCAGGCCTTCGTCCACGAGCGGCTCGCCCGCGTGGGGGACGACCAGGTGGGGGCCAACCGATCCCTCAGCCGGGCGGATCGCCAACAAAACGCCCGTCTCTGCCTCAGCCGAAAAGCCGGTCTCGTCCTCGTCATATTGGATCGGCGCACGGGTTACTTGGGCGAGGCGAACCAGCATCGCAGCCTGAAGCTCAAGTGCTTCGCGTTCGGCGACGTCCGATTTTTTGTTTCGAGAGAAAATCGACATCGTCTATATTCCGTTTTCAATAAAGGACCTGTCCATCACAGATTACGCTTCCGGCCCTTCAGGACGCAAGCGATATCGACCCAAGATACTCGCGAGTTGTCCTTGCTTTTGCTTACCTGTTACCGCTTTAAGATATTCTTAACTAACCTTGTTCATTGTTCTCAACAAAACATGACATTTGTTTAAGAAATGCTACGAATGATCCGCGCAATCCTGCACGCTAAATAACCCGGCGCGGCTTCGGCCAAATCGTCACGTTGGGCGCCGGTGCCGTGCCCAGCTGCCGCTCCATCACTTCGGGCAACTCGTTCGCCGGTGACGCCGCGGCTAATAGATAACCCTGAACGCTATCGCACCGCTCCCGGCGCAGCCACTCCAGTTGGTCATAACTCTCGACCCCTTCCGCCACCACACCGATCGACAGGCTGGTCGCCAGCCCGATGATCGCCCGCACGATCGCGCCCGTGCCGGTTTCCGCCAAGTTCCGCACGAAGCTCTGGTCGATCTTGAGCTGATCGATCGGGAAGCTGCCCAAATAGCTCAACGATGAATAGCCGGTGCCGAAATCGTCCAAACTGATCTTGATCCCCTCGCCGCGCAGCTTGCGCAAGGTCGCCAGCGTGGACGGACTTTGCGACAACAGCACCGTCTCGGTGATCTCGAGGCTGAGCCGGTGTGCCGGCAGTCCGGAGGATTCCAGCGCGTCCATCACCGAACCGACCAGGTCGTTGTCGCGCAACTGCGCCGAGGAAACGTTGACCGCGACCGAAATATGCGGCGGCCAGGTGACCGCCTCCGCACAGGATTGCCGCAGCACCCATTCCCCCAGCGGCACGATGAAACCGAGTTCCTCGGCGATCGGAATGAACTCGGACGGCGGCACGACCCCGCGTGTCGGATGGTGCCAGCGGAGCAGCGCTTCGAAGCACACGACCTGATCGAGCCGAAGATCATAGGTCGGTTGATACAGCAGCTTGAATTCGCCCCGCGTCAGCGCCTCACGCAGATCGGTGCCGAGCGCCCGGCGCGCTCTGATCCGCGCGTCCATCTCGGGCTCGAAGAAACGCCACGTGCCGCGTCCATCCCCCTTCGCGCGATAGAGCGCCATATCGGCGTTGCGGATCAGCAGGTCGGTGGACGCGCCATCGACCGGGGCCAGCGCGATGCCGATGCTGACGCCGATGACCGCCCGGCGGCCATCCAGGTCATAGGGCTCGCTCGTGGCCTCGATGATCGTGCGGGCGAGCGCCGTGGCATCGTCCCGGGAACTCGAGGACGCCTGGATGACCGCGAACTCGTCACCGCCGAACCGGGCGATGGTGTCGGCGCCGTTGACGCAGTTCCGCAAGCGGGCCCCGAACGCCCGCAGCAACTGGTCGCCGACGGCATGGCCCAGCGTGTCGTTGACCTCTTTGAACTTATCAAGGTCGAGGCAGAACACTGCAAAGCTCTTACCACCCGGCAAACCGCTCAGGGCCTGCTCCATCCGCTTGGCGAATAGGGTGCGGTTCGGCAGCCGGGTCAGGCCGTCATGCCAGGCCATGAATGTGACCTGCTCTTCGGCCGCCCGGCGGTCGGTGATGTCCTCGAACGTCGCCGCCCAGCCACCATTCGGTGCCGGGCGCAGCGACACCGCGAGCATGCGCCCCCCCGTCAGCGCCATGTTGAACAGGGTCGGCGCCCGTAACGCGATCCGCCCGTGCTTCTCTTGCACGAGCATATGGGTTTCCGAGCCCTCGTGATTGCCGTACCGCACGCGCAACGCGATCAGTTCTTCAATCGTCATGCCGAGCTTCACCTCATAGGGCGGCAGCCGGAACAGCTCGGAATAGCGGGCGTTCACGACCACGAGGCGGTTTTCGTGATCGAACAAGCACAAGCCTTGCGACATGTTGTCGAGCGCGGTGTCGAGCCGGAGATTGGTTGCCGCCAGCCGAAGCCCCTGTTCCTTGAGCGGCGTGATGTCGCTCATGACGGCGACGAAGCCGTTATCCCTGGTGGCGCTTCGGGTCACCTTCAGCCATCGCCCGTTTCCGGTTTCGATCTCGCCGGCCACATCGGGGGATGGCAGCATGCGAGACAGGTCGCGCCATGCCATGCCGGACACACGCTCCGGCTCGAGCGCTGCGGGCCCGAATTGGGGCCAGCCGAGCGCCGCCATCGCCTGGTTGTTCGCCAGGACCACGCTGCCGAAACGATCGACGACGACGATGCCCTCATGGGCACTCTCCATCGCGTCCAACAGGCGGCCCTGTGCCGATTGGCGCTGCACCACCTCCCGCGTCATCATGGTCCGTAGACTATCGCGCATGGTCGAGAGCGAGGTCAGCAGGTGGCCGATCTCATCGTTACCGCCGGGCGGCACCACGACGTCCATCCGGCCGTGCGCGATGAGGCTCGCGACGTTTGAGGCCGCCATCACGCGCGAGACGATCCGCCGGGCGAGCAGCCAAGAAATCAACCCGGACGCGGCGACCGCGGCGACCAGGGCTGCAATGTTCAGCCACCATGCCTCGATGACCGCTGTATGCGAATGTTGACGCCCAGCAAAACCGTCTCCGGCGGTGTAATTGATCAGATTGTCGATTTCGACCTCGGCGGCGGTGACATACCGGGCTAACTGGCTGTCACGCTCGGCGTTGATCCGGTCGGAGGCGTTAAGTCCGGACGGGTCGAGCCGCAATTCTGTCCATGCATTGAGTGCGGCGCGTGCCCGGCCCGCCGCCTGTGCGGCACGGGTTGATTGCGCCCGGTCCGTGGCGATCGTCAGGTCCTCGTTCACCAGCTTGGCAAACTCACTCAGCCGGGCTTCGAGTGCCAGCCGTTCGGCGTTGGAGGCGCGCCCAGGGCCGCTTCCAGGAACACCATTTGCGGTGTTTGCGGTGGTCCGGTCCGGCGACGATGCGGAGCTGGCGGAGGCGTTGGCGGCGAGTTGCATGAGCGCCAGATCGGTCGCGGCCGCACGGGCATAGTTGATTGCCATGAGCGACCGGTCGTATGTCTCATTCACGAGCTCGCCGCCCCGGGTGATTCGGTAGGACGCATGGAGACCCAGGACCCCAACGATGGACGTCATCACCAAGAATGCGATGAGGATCGTGCCGCGAATGGTCCACGGGAACAATGGAACGAACGGACGTCCCTGCGCGCCCAGTTTGTCTGGGGCAGTTACCTTCTCAAGCTCAGCGCGGGTGGGAACAGGCGGCAAATCACGGATATCTCGCACGAGGTCAACTAACGTGAGGAATTGTACCAATCTCCAGCTGTTTACTTGCACATCCGCCTTCGGTGGTAAAGGTTTTGCTGAAGAGATCGGCAGGCCCGGTCGTTGGCAGGCAGTTAAAACCAGGCGGTAGCAGATGAGATGGGTGATCTGGTGCGTTCCAGCCGCGGGGCTCGCCCTGGTCGGGGGCACCTTGGCGATGTTGGGTACTGAGGCGGCTGGCACCCTAATACAGGTTTCGCAGCGCGGGCGGGAATTTCAGCCCGGACACCTCACCATTCGTAGGAATGACACCGTCGACATTATCAATGACGACGGTGACTTCACCCACCACGCCTACGTGGACTCTCCTGTCTTCAAGTTCGATTCCGCAGACCAGCAGCCGGGAAAGTCAGTCCAGATTCATTTCAATCGTGCCGGAGAATTCCACGTTCTCTGCGGAATCCATCCAAAGATGCGCTTGACCGTTTTGGTTAAATAATCTTCATGTCAGCGCTTCGCCGAACATTGCCGCGTGAAAGCTGTAATATCCTATAAGGAACCCGATGAGGGCGACGGTGTAGGCCGCCGGCAACCAGCGGGTTTTCGGCTGACGCTGCATCCCGCGGGCGTCGTCGGCCATCAAGGCAAGTAGAACCGCGATGATGCAGGAGTGCCCAATGGCATCGATCATACCGAATTCGCCGATCGCTCCGATGAAAGTGCCAGCCAGTATCGTCGCAGAAATCCGTCGCACGAGCGGCGTCCACATCAAAGCAAAAGCGAGCGTAAACTCGACCACGCCCGCGGCGCGGAGGTAAAAGGACACGTCAAACCCCATCGTCATGGCCGGGTGCGTCATGAAAAGTGGATATGTCCATTGCGGATATGCCCATTTTTCGACCGAGGCCCACATTAGGGTGATCGCTGCACTAAACCTCAGCAAATCCAGCGGGCGGATCCCAAACGGAGTGATACCAAGCCCGATACACGCCAGATACGCGGCCAACCCAAGGAAAATGGGATAGTCCATGAGATGGAACATGCCATACTGGCCCGCCGCCGAGATGAACAAGGCCGCGATGCCTAACCCAGCCAGCGGCAAGGTGCGCCGTGACAGCATGCTCATTGCAATGAGCAGTTGCACCCAGGACGGAATAGCCGACCCGGCGGTCAGTTCCGGCGTTAAATACAGGTTTCCCAAATACCATAGCGAAAGGAAAAAACCACCCGCAACCAATCGTATCATTCCGGACTGATACCGATGTAGAATGCGAGTGGCTAAGTCCAACGACCGGAGTAGGGCCGTGCCTAGGGGGGTTGTTTCAATGAGTGCTCCAAGCACCAGTAAGATCATCGAAAGCGCAACCAGGAACTCGAAATCCTGGCACAGGACGTTGGCCAGTCCGACCGGCTGGCCCGCGACGTCGAACGCGCAAAACCACTTCACATGGGCCTCCGCCGCACCCGGGAGGAGGACCGACGCCAGCGCGAAGGCACCGACTTTATTTCGTAATAGGAGCATTTTGGTTCCCCGAAAGATAACAACTCCCACTGTAAAGTACACACCAATTCCTGCAATCATTTGAAGGAGGAAATATCATGTTATTAATGGTCTCAGTCTCACTTATCGCAGCAGGAGCTTTCACTGCATGGGTAGACCATAACGGCCGCGCTTGGGGGCCGTTCCGCGGTGCCACAGGCGGTGCCTTGGTCCTGGCCGGTCTTTTAATATTAGGTGCCGGCCTGCCAATTAGTCACCGTGGCGGAACGATCGCTGGCGGTGTTTCAGTGGGGCAGCAAGGGGGCAGTGAAGTCGCGCCGATCGCTGGTTAAGGTCGCCAAGAAAGAAATTAGATCAGCCTTGTCGCCAGCACTCAGGTGGAGCGGGTGGATGAGGGAGGAGCGGCTCGGCCGGTCGATCCCACCCCGATCATATAAATCGATCACCGAAATGAGGCTCTTTCTAGAGCCATCATGCATGAACGGTGCGCGGATCACCGCGTCCCGCAGGCTCGGGACTTTGAACGCATACCGTAGCGCGACCGAGCTGGGAAACAGTATGCCCCGGCCCCAATCGGCCCCGGTGGCCGAGCCGATATCTTGAAACGAATGATCTGAAAACGTCCAGCCTGAATGGCACGCAGAGCAGCCCGCCCCGCCGTCGAACAGCGCAAAACCACGCTTTGCCGGCGCACTGACCGCCGTCTCATCCCCGGCAACCCAGCGATCAAACGGTGCCGGTCCGGATTGAAGACCCCGTTCGAACGTCGCCAAAGCCTGCTCGACGGACTTCGCAGTGACCCGGCCGGTTCCGAACGATGCCTCGAACAGCCGGACATAGGCGGGGCTGCCTTGCAGCCGGCGCAATGCCTCGGCTTCGGACAGGTTCATGTTGGTTTCGGCGGATATCGCGCGGAATGCCACCGACTCCAGCGTCGGAAACTTGCCATCCCACCCCAGCCGGGCCGCCCACGCCACGTTCAACAGGGTCGGAGAGCGGACGGGCATGCCCAGGCCGCTCTCGCCCACCGACTTCGCCCGATGGTCCGCCCAGGCCATCGCCGGAATATGGCATGTGGCACAGGCCATGGTGCGGGCACCAGACAACACCGGATCGAAAAACAGTATTTCACCAAGCTTCGCTTTCGCCCGCGAAAAAGGGTCATCATCCGGATAGATCACGACCGGACGCGCATACTCCTCTCGCCAACCCGCGCGCAGCGCAGGTGCCTCCGGCGCGACCTGTGCCATGGCAGGGCCGAGCGCCAGCACCCAGAACACCCACCCCCACGCGAAACCGATGTGACGCATCATGCTCTTTCAGCAAAGTGCAGCAGGTTGCTTTCTCCCGAGGAATATACCAAAAATGATGCCACGCGGCAATCGCGATAAAACCGGGACGTGTCGCCGATACCCCGGGCGCACCTTGTTTCACGTCCGGGATCGTTGCAGTAGAAGGAGGTCGCGTGCCGATACGTAAGGCGGTTTTAGCCCAATTCATCACCGTGGCCCAAGAACAGAACAAGCAACTGGCACCGCTTCAAGATGGGCTCCCGCTGCTTGAAACCGGGCTCGATTCCTTGTGCTTCGCGATCATCGTCGCCCGGCTGGAGGACACGCTCGGCCTGGACCCTTTCAGCGCCGAGGGCGACGCCGATATCCCTATGACAGTGGGCGACTTCGTGCGTTTATACGAGGATGCACCCCATGAGGATGCACCCTAGCCCGGCCACCTTATGGGGGCTGACCCGGGCCGCGCGCCCGCCTGCACCCGAATTCGATGCGCCGCAGCCGCATCGCCGCGTGCTCGCCGCGCCGGGCCGCACGGTGAATTTAGCCGCGCTCGAGACCGGAACCGCCCTCCGCGCCGGACCCGAAGCCTGGGCCGGCCGTGCCGTCGGCATCGACGTGACGGACCAGCTATCCG
>JAYVOF010000061.1:0-5825 GCA_043758105.1 Rhodospirillales bacterium
GCGCAAGCGCTTATCCGCCCTACGACGTTTGGATTGGTGCGACATGGCTTATACCAAAACTCAGATGACATGACCGCTTCCTACCCTGTCATTACGAGCCACTGGTGAAGCAATCCAGGGGCGACATGAGCGCCGGTCGCCCCTGAAACCTAAACGCCAAGACGCCAAGACGCCAAGAGTATGACCGGAGCCGAGTCTGTTCGCGGCGCCGACAGGCCTCTTGGCTTCCCTCTTGGCGTCTTGGCGGCCACTTGTCACCTGCCAGCGACAGAGACCCATTACGCTCGCAATGACGGCGGACAGAGTCAGCGAAGCTGAGCTTTGGTATCAATCCTGAATGCGCGCGATTGCCGCCTCAAGTCTCGCGGCCTCAGCCATGAAGCTCCGGACCCGCGCCCGGATCTCCTCCACCACCTCCGGCTTAGCGCGCTGCACGAAGTCCGCGTTGTCCAGTTTGCGTTGCGCCTTGTCGGCCTCGCCCAACGCGCGTAGCCGGTCCTTACCCAGCCGGGCGCGCTCGGCGGTGAGGTCGATGAGGCCTTGCAGCGGGATCACCACCGTCGCCTCGTCCACCACGATCTGGGCCGATCCCGGCGGCAATGGGCCCTCCAGCGGCCCGATGGCGTTAGCGCGTGCCATGCGATGAATAACGCCGGACCAGGTGGTGGCGCGGGTCAGGGTTTCGGGCGAGGCGTCGCGCAATAAGATGGGGGCCAGCGCCGAGGGGGGCACGTTCATTTCGGAGCGGACGGTGCGGACTTCGCCGATCAGGCGGACCAGCCAATCGAGTTCGGCGCGGGCGGCAGGGGCGTCGGTCACGGGGGTCGGGGTGGGCCAGGCGGCGCGGATCAGGCTGCATTCTCCGCCGTAGCCGAGTTCGGACCATAGGTGTTCGGTCACATACGGCATGGCCGGGTGGAGCAGGCGGAGCAACGTGCCGATCACATGGGCGGCGGTGGCGCGGATTTCGGCGGCGTCCGGGCCGGTGAAGCCGGGCTTGGCGAATTCCACGAACCAGTCGCAGAAACTGCCCCAGGTAAACCGGTAGCAGGCGGCGGCGTAGTCGTCGAAGCGGAAGGCGTCGAGTGCTTCGGTCGCGTCGATGATGGCGTGGTTGAGGCCGTCCAGGATCCAGCGGCAGAGCGGCGTTTGCGCGGCGGCCGGGTCGAAGTCCACGGGGGTCACGCCGTTCATTTCGCAGAACCGGGCGGCGTTCCACAGCTTGGTGACGAAGCTGCGGTAGCTCTCGACCGTGGCCGGGCCGAGCTTTACGTCACGTCCGGGACCCGTGAGCGCACAGACGGTGAAGCGGAGCGCGTCCGTGCCGTAGGTGGCGATAATGTCCAGTGGGTCGATCACGTTGCCCTTGGATTTGCTCATCTTCTGGCCGCGCTCATCTCGCACCAGGCCGTGGATGTAGATGGTCTTGAACGGCACCTGTGGCATGAAATGCAGGCCCATCATCATCATGCGGGCGACCCAGAAGAAGATGATGTCGAACCCGGTCACCAAGACGTCACCGGGGTAATACTTGGCGAGTTCGGGTGTGTGCGCGGGCCAGCCCAGGGTGCTGAACGGCCACAATGCCGAGCTGAACCAGGTGTCGAGCACGTCCGGATCGCGCTCCAGCGGGCGATCCTCGCCGTAATGAGCCCGCGCCGCGGCGATGGCGTCCTGTTCGGTCCGCTCCACGAACACATGCCCGTCCGGGCCGAACCAGGCGGGGATGCGGTGACCCCACCAGAGCTGGCGGCTGATGCACCAGGGCTGGATGTCGCGCATCCAGGCGAAGAAGGTGTTCTCCCACTGCTTGGGCACGAACTGCATGGCGCCGGTTTCGACGGCGGCCACGGCGGGCGTCGCCAACTCGGCGGCGTTGCAATACCATTGCGTGGTCAGCAGAGGCTCGATCACGGCGCCGGAGCGGTCGCCGTGCGGGACCTGGTTGGTATGCGGCTCGATTTTTTCCAATAGCTCCAGCCGTTCCAGCTCCGCCACGATCAACTTCCGCGCCTCCGCCCGGTCCACCCCGGCGAGCGATTGCACGAATTCACCCCCCTCGATCTCGGCGAGGTTGATCCGGCCTTCGCGGTCGAGGATGGTCGGCATGTCCAACCCGTGCCGCCGCCCGACCTCGAAATCGTTGAAATCATGTGCGGGCGTGATCTTTACCGCACCGCTGCCCTTGGTGGGGTCGGAATAGGTATCCGCCACGATCGGGATGCGGCGGCCCGTCAACGGCAGGATCACGAACCGCCCGATCAGCGCCTGATACCGCTCATCCTCCGGATGTACCGCCACCGCCGTGTCGCCCAGCATCGTCTCCGGCCGGGTCGTCGCGACAATGATCTGGCCGCCGCCCTCGATCGGGTAGCGCAGATGCCACAGGCTGCCGCGAACCTCGCGGGTTTCCACCTCGAGGTCGCTGATCGCCGATTGGAATTTCGGGTCCCAATTCACCAACCGCCGGTCGCGATAGATCAGCCCTTGCCGATGCAGCGTGACGAACACCTCGCGCACCGCTTCCGACAAGCCCTCATCCATCGTGAACCGCTCACGCGCCCAATCGAGCGACGCACCCAGGCGGCGCAACTGCGTCGTAATGGTGCCGCCGCTCTCGGCCTTCCACTCCCACACCTTGGCCGTGAACGCATCCCGGCCCAGCGCCTGCCGGGTCTGACCGGCCTCACCGAGCTTCCGCTCCACCACCATTTGCGTGGCAATCCCGGCGTGGTCGGTGCCCGGCATCCACAGCGCATCTCGGCCCTGCATCCGCCGGAACCGGATCAGCGCATCCTGCAGCGTCATCGTCAGCGCATGGCCCATATGCAGGCTGCCGGTAACATTCGGCGGCGGGATCATGATCGTATAGGGCGCGGCGGCCAATGCGGGGTCGGCATGGAATAAACCCGCCGCCTCCCACCCGGCATACAGGGCGGGCTCGAGGGCGGCGTGGTCGAATGATTTGCTCAGCATGGCGCGGCTCTTAACCCGCGCACCGGCCTCGCGCCAGTTATGGCGCCATGCGCGAGATCACCCGTTCGATCTCGACCCGGACCAAACGCTCGACGATCGGCGGCAAATGCTGGTCGAGCCAGGTCTTCAACACGGGGCGGATTTCGTCGCGCACCAAATCCTCGATTGTGGGACCATCCCGGCTAACACTCGTGCTCCGGGATGAGGCCAAGGTCCGCACCAACTCTCCGACCGAGGATGACGCCGCCGCCGCCGCCTCGGGCGCGACAAGGTGCGCAGGAGGTTCATAGGATGTCGCAGCAGGGATCGACGCTGCAGAATCTGGGTGCGGTGCGGCTTCGGCGGTCATAGGGTCCTCGTTCACCAGCATGGAGCTATCCAGCATCAGCACGCCATGCGTGGCGGGCGGCGGTTCGCTGGCCGGAAGGGCGTCCTCGTTCAGGATGCGGCGGATGGACGCCAAAATCTCGTCCATCGACGGATCGGGCCCGGCGAGGGCCGGATCGTTCAACCCAGGCGCCCCGGGGGACGACGTGGCGCTCATGTCGGCATTCCCCTCACCGTCCGGGCTGATCGGTGGCGGCGTCGCTGGTGCCGAACCACTTGCCACGCACGGCATTATAATAGGCCGTCTCATCGTAGAGCGGCACCGCCAGGCCCAAATCCCGCGCGGTCAGCCGCCCGATCGACGCGGCGACGGTGTAGGACGCGGTCACCAGGTTGGATAGGTTTTGCACCAGCGTGACGCGTGAATTCAGCAGCGCCTGTTCGGCGTTCAGCACGTCCAGCGTCGTGCGCGATCCGACGATCGCCTCCCGTTGCACGCCCTCGAGCGCGATTTGGTTGGCGCGGATCTGCGCGCGGGTGCTTTCGATGGTGAAACGGGCGGCCACCAGGGTTTCCCAGGATTGCGCCGCCAGCTGGACCGCCTGGCGGCGCGTGTCATCGACCGTCTTCCGCGACTGTTGCTCGCTCTGCCGGGCCTGGCGGATCTTGGAATACTCGGCCCCGCCCTGATAGAGCGGGATCGACGCGTTCAGCACCGCCTGCGCCCCGATGGACCGCTGGTTGGCGAGGCTCGCGTTATCGGAACGCGCTCCTTGGACCTGCACGCTGACCTGCGGCATCAGCTGGCTGAACGCGAGGTCGATCGCGTCCCGGGCGCTGGCATTGTCGAATTGCGCGGCGATCACGTTCGGGTTGTTTTGCGAGGCGATCTGCGTGACCTCATTTTGGTTTTTCAGCGGCAGCTTGAGCGGCTGCGGCTCCACCAGCTGATCCGGGAGCTGCCCGACCTGGCGCTGATAAACGGAGCGGGCGGTCTGCAAATTGCCTTCCCCGGTCTGGCGCTGGGCGCGGGCCCCGGCGAGTGCCGCCTCCGCCTGGGCCACATCCGTCCGGGTGATCTCGCCTACGCGGAACCGGTCGTTGGTGGCCTGCAGCTGGCGGGCCAGAACCTGTTCGTTGTTGATGTTAAGCTGCAGGATCTGCTGGGTTTGGATCACGTTCACGAATGCGTTGACCGTGTCGCTGAACACCTGCTGCTCGGATGCGATGAGCCGGGCACGCTGCCCGAATACGCGGTTATCGGCCTGGTTGGTCCCGGCGCGCGTGGCACCGCCCTTATAGATGGGCTGGGTGAGCGCAGCCTGGTCGGTGAAGATGTCGCGGTTGTTGCGGGTGTGGGTCGGGCCGTTAAATGCGCTTACGGTCCGGAAGTCACCGACCGCATAGCCGACTCCGGCCGACAGCACGACTTGCGGACGCCATCCGGCCAAGGCCTGCGGCACCCCTTCATCGGTGGCACGCAGCTGCGCCCGGGACGCCTGGAGCGTCGGATTGTTGGAATAGGCCTGTGCCAGCGCGTCCTGCAACGTCCGCGGCTGTGCCATCGCCGGACCCGCCGCCACCGCAAACAAGCATAGCCAACCAAGCCGCACCCGCGCCTTAATCATCCCGCACCCCGTCCTACGGTCCCAGTGTGCCATAGTCTTGTCGGTTCCGCCTAGAATTGAAAACACGTTAGAACTGAAAGCGGGGGGCCGGCACGAGCGGACGCAGCAGCGGCGTCTCGCAGTCGAATTCAGCATGCTCGCGCAGCCCGGCACCACTCGGCTCCGCCAGCACGCCCGTGCCGACGGGTCCGCCGGATTTGTTCATGACCGTCACCAGACGCCCGCCCGAATGCCGCAACTGCGTCGCCAACGCGGCCGGGATGGCGCGGACCGCACCCTCGATCATGATAACGTCCCACACCTGATCCGCCTGGCCGTCGGCCAGGGGGCCGTCGATCACGCGCACCCCGGGTGCCAGCTCCGCCAATAACGGACGCATGATCGCGAGCAACGCCGGATCCTGTTCGAGCGCCGTCACCTCCCCGCCGCACGCCGCCATCAGCGCCGCGCCATACCCCGGCCCGGCCCCGATGACGAGCACCCGCTCCCCATCCCGCACGCGGGCCAACTGCACGAGCCGGGCGATGACCATGGGCTCCACCAAGACCCGCCCTTGCCCGAGCGGCACATCCTCGTCGGCATAGGCGAGGCTCATGACCGAAGGCGGCACGAAGCGCTCCCGCGGGAGCGTGCGCATGGCGCGGACGATGCGCGGATCGATGACCTTATTCGGCCGCACCTGCCCATCGACCATATAGTCGCGGGCGGCGGCGTAGTCGTGCTGGGTCATACTGTGCTCATGCTGCGATGCGGCCTTATATCGTGAAGCGGCTTGACCGGTCCAGGCTGCATGGCCGATACACCGCCCTCGCCTGCGGAGGTCCGGTGGCAGAGTGGTGATGCAGAGGACTGCAAATCCTCGAATGCCGGTTCGATTCCGGCCCGGACCTCCAG
>JAYVOF010000062.1:0-15753 GCA_043758105.1 Rhodospirillales bacterium
GAACGATGACGGGCGGTGCCGGTTGCGGTGCCGGGGGCGGCGCGGGTGGGGCCACGATGGGCGGCGCCGGTTCCGGTACCACAATGACGGGCCGGACCGGGTCCGTTGGGGCGTGATCATGCAAGAAATACCAGGCCGCCCCTCCGGCTGCGATCAGCAGAATCGCCAATCCGATCAGCGGTCCCGCCAGGCTGCGCGTCGTCGGCGCACTCGGGTCTGGGAACGGTGTAACCGGATCTGCGACCGGCTGGACGAGCTCCGGAATCGGGGCCGGGGCCGGGGAGGACGGTGGCGGTGGCGGTGGCGCGGCTGGGGGAGGGGGCGGCACAGCGGTCACCGCGACCGGTGCAACCGGTGCGACCGGTGCCACATCCGGCCAATACGCGCCCGTCGGCTCCAGCCCGGCGGCCGGGAGCGAGATCAGATAGACCCCGCTCTCCAAATACCGGCAGACGTCCCAGCCGACCGTCAGCAGCAAATCCGCCCCGTCCACGCTGGCCCGCAGCGGCAGCAGCAGCGCGTCGCTGCGCTGCCAGCCGTTCGGTCCCAGCGTGTGCTCGGTCCATTCCGCGTCCCGCTCCACGCGGAATCCCGGCTGACCGGCCGCCGCCGCGGCGCCTTCGATCCGCAGCAGCGCCTGACCCGGCCCGTCTTCGGTCACGCCGATCATGCGGCGCGCGCCGCTAGCTGGGTCAACAGCCCGCCCAGCGCCTCGTTCGCTGCGACATCGAGGCCCGCGGCGGCCGGGTCATGGATGTTGTCTTCAAACAGCCGGGCCATGCCAAAAATCCAGTCCACGTGGAACGCCACATCATACGCCGCCGCCGCCGCACCCAGCACGGGCGGGCCGGTCAACGCCGGGCGGGGCGCGAAGATGGCGCCGCCGCCGTCGGGTGGCGCCCCGGGACGGCGGGGCCGCCCGACCTCCGGCACGCGGTCGAAATCCAGTTGATACACGAAGCCGTTGATCCCGGCCTCCACCAGCATCACCGGCTTTTGTGCGCCCGCCGCACTCCGGTGCTGGAAGCTCGCCCGGGTGCGTAAATCCTGCGCGATGCGGTCCCGCAGCGCCACGCGCCGGGCGGCGGTCATCAGCGCCTGGGTCAACAGCGCCGCCGGCTCCCGCGGCAGGCGGAACGCGCCGAGGGTCGCCGGATCATCGGCCAGGGCTTGCAATTGCCGCTCCCACTCCGCCAGGGCCAAATCGGCAAAATGCTGGAACCGGTCCCGCGCCGCCTCGGCCGGCACCGGTGCATCATCGAGCAAGCCGCCCAGCGCACTCATGTATGAGGCGCGCGACCCCACGGTGCCGATCGGCGCCGGGTCCGCCCGGGACTGCAAATCCCAATAGACCGAGCCGATGGCGTCCGGCGTGACCTGCATCTGGCGCAGCAGCGGCCCGAACATCTGCGCCTCCGCACAGGCCAGCAGCGCCCGTGCCACCACGCGCGCCTCCGCCTTGGCCCGCGCCAGCTCCGCCGGCAGGTCGCCGGTGTGGAAATACGGCCGCAGCCGGTGCGCCATGTCCTCCGCCAGCTCCTCCACCCGGCCCGCCACCTGCAGCATCTTGGTGGTGGGATCGCACACCGGGCGCAGCGCCGCCGCGAGGTAGGAGATGCCGCCATCGCCAGGTGCCAGCGCCTCCGTCCAGGCCCGCAGTGGGTCCGCGAAATGGGTCTGCACCAGGGGGTTGGCCAGATACGCCGCCCGCCGCGCTGCCACCGCCGCCGCCGCCCGTGTGCCGACGCCCACCTCTCGTTCTCCCTCATAGTCCAGCACGGCGGCGAATTTGATCGCGGTGCTGCGGAGCCAAAACACATTGTCGAACGCCCGGCCCGGAATCCATTCCTTCGGCCACGCATGCGCCTTACCGAAGAAATCGAGCAACGACGCCTGCAGCCGCGCCGTCCAGCGCTGGCCGCTGGCGACGTCCTCGCCGGCCTTGTCCTCGAACTCGCCATCGAATTTGGTGAGCACCAGGAACAGGCTGTTCGGCTGCACCGCGCGGGCCTCGGGCGTCGCCCCCATGGTCTGACGGATCCAGCCCGCGACCATGTTCGGCAGCGTCTGCACGTCTTGGTTGCTGGGGCCGACGCACAGCAGCATGGCGGAAATTTCCTGCTCCGCGTTATAGCGCTGGAACAAATACGCCACCTTGCCGCGCAGAAACACGCGCCCTAACCGGCCCGGCTCCGCCAGGAAGCCCGTCGGATCCGTGATCTCCTCCCGCGTCCGGGCACCCGGGAAATCGAGCAAATCCGTGTGTTCGAAGAAATCCCAGGGCCGGCTTTCGAGCGGAATGGTGATTTCGGCGATCAACGCCGCCGCCACGGCCCGGTCGATGGTGACGGCCCCGATCCTGACGGTCCCGCGCGACGCTTCGCCCAGGCCGAACACCATTTCCGCATCGAGCACGCTGGTCTCCCGCGGCATGAGCGCATCGAGGCCGCAGAATGCCACGTCCGGATTACCGAGCCGGGTCAGCGCGTCGATCAATTGTTGCGCCACCCGAGTGAACGCCGGCGTTCCGGCCCACAGCGGCGCATATGCCTCCGCCCGGGCGCTGGCCGGCAGGCGGGGGATCAACGCGGCGGCCTGGCTCCAATACGCCGGGCCCAGGGCCTGCATCAACGCATGGCCGCCGAAATGCAGCGCAAAATACTCGCGCAATTCTTCGATGTCATCGACGGTAAGGCTATCCCCGGTGCCGGCGCTAGTGCCGGCTTGGGGTTCCAACCGGGCAAACAACGCCCGGATCGCCTCGCCATCCGGCGGCACGAAGTCGCGGACCTTGAAATCCTCCAGATACGCATTGGCCAAAATCTTGACCACGTCCGTCTGTGACAGCAGGCGCAGCGGCACCGGACTGTCCGCCGGCACCGCCACGCCGCGGAGCGTAAAGCGGGACACGAGGCCGGTGCTCTCCTTACCGCCCTGCGGATTTAATTCCGCCAGGAAATTCAGCCGCTCCGCCCCATACGCGGCCATGAGCGGCGCGCCGGGCTTGGTGGCGAGCGACGACACGAGATAGCTCTTTCCGGCCTGCGACGCGCCGAACACTGCCACGCACATCGGCCGGCCCGCCGCGACGCGCAGCCGCTCCGCCCGGCGGCCAAACCGCCGGAATGTCGCGGCCAGCGCCGCCGGATCTTCCTTGAGCCGGGACTGATTGGCCGCCACCCACGCCGCGCCGTCGCGTGCGAGCGCCGCCACCGCGGTCGCGCGTTGGAGGGTCATGACAAAGACCCGTCATTGCGAGGCCGATTGGCCGAAGCAATCCAGGGGCGACAGGCCGGCGCATGACGCTCCTGGGTCGCCACGCTCCAAGCGGGGCTCGCGATGACGAAAATCATTGGATCACCAGCCGGCCCGTATCGCGCCAATAGCCGTCTTGGTCATCGATGGTCTGTAGCCGCAGCCGCACATCGCCGGGCCGCTTCAAGTCGCCCGCTGCGTCCTTGACTTCGTCCACGGTAAATGCCTCCCGCAGCGTCTCCGCGTCCGCCGCCTCCGGATCGATTTCGTGCCGCGCGACCGTCACCATCAACGGCAACTCCATTCGCTGCGCGTCATCCGGGTTGGCGAATTCCATCACATACAGCGGCGTCGCGGTCCAGCGCGCCAGCGGCAACTGCCGGAAGCCCAGCTGCGTCAGCGTCTGAAACGGCATGGTGAACCGCACATCCTGCGCCGGCGGTCCATCGAGGTCGAGGTTGCGGAGCAGCACGTTCTCCTCCCGGATTTGCCCGTTATTATCCATCTTACCGATAAACCGCGCCGTGCTGCGCATCTGCAACTTCCCCGTCCGCAGCGTGAAATTCCGGAGCCGCCCCTCGGCCTGGACACACAGCGCCGCGCCCACCGCGGCCGTGGTCTTCGGGTCCTCGATCCGGTTGGCCGCGTCCCGGAACGGGTATTTCTCGCCCACCCGATACCGGTGCATGCCGATGATCCGATGCGGCGGCACCGGCGTCTTGGCCAGCACCATGTCCCCGATCACCCGCAGCCGCGACGGACGTCCGGATAGCAGCAGCACGTCGCATTCATAGGCCCACACCACCTCACACAAATCGGCCAGCACTGGGCCCAGCACGGCGCGGACGACCGGCTCGATCTGTTCGGTCATCACCGTCAATTCTACCTCGGCCACGCGGAACCCGGGGGCTCCGGCGTCGGCCGCCAATTCCTCCAAATAGGCGCCGGAGGCCTGCACCAACGCGTCCACCGTGCTGCGCAGCACCTCACCTGTGGCACGCCCCTCCACGCCTTCATACGCCCGCAAGGCGGCGATCCCGAGCGGTTCCAGCACCATGGACACGAACACCCGCCGCCGATGCCGGGCCAATTCGGACTGCCCCCCCTGATCCTGACCCAGCGCCCGGGACAGCAGCGCCCGCGGATCGGCCACCCCCGCCTGGCTCAACGCCGCGCTGAACGCGGGAAGCACGACCGCCGTGATGATCCGCTCCAGCACGTCATCGCCAGCGATCTTGAAACTTTCGCGGAACTCCTGCCGCGGCTGGATCGCCTCCCCACCGGGTGCGGTATAGGTGCTGATCATGAGGTCCGTGGTACCGCCGCCAATGTCGATGCTGGCGACCCGCAGGCTCTGCCCCACCTCTGGCCTCACGCGCCCCACCAGCTCCATCAGCGCCCCCACATCACCCTGCAGCCGCTCCGTCACCTCGTTATGCAGCCAGACGATCTGAGTCGCTGTCGCCTCGTCCAAATTCGCGACCACCCGCGGCGGCGGCGGGCCGTTCTTGGTCCAGCCCAGCATGTCCCACGCCAGCATGACCGCGCCCTGTGCCCGGGCGCGCAAAATGGCCTGTTCCGCCACCGGCATGCCTGGCGGCATCGTCATCAATAACGAGCGCAATTGCCGCTTCCGGTCCGCGTCCCGCCGGCGGGTCCGCGTGCCCGGCGCGTTCATCTGCCCCAGCGCCTGGATCAAAATCTCCGCCAGCATGAAGGTGAACACGCTGCTGCGCGAAAACCGGGCGCGCACCGCCGGCTGCCCCCGCCGTTGCCGCAGCAGGCTGCCATCCTCGGCCACCAGCGCCATGAACGGGCCACTGACGGGCGGATCGGTCGTGACCCCATCCGTCGCCCGGCCATTGAACCGCCAGCCCTGAGTCGCCGGGCGCGTATCCCACAGATACCGCTTGGGGGACGACAGCCCGGTATTACCCTCATTGCCCAGCCGCGCGCCCGCCAGCCGCACAGCCTCCGGCCCCACGCGCACCGGGCTCGGCCAGGCAAACGCCCCCGCCCGCCCGCTGCGACGGCTGACGGCGTCGCGGCCAAAGCTCGCCCGGGAAAACTCCACCCGGCTGTCGAACGGCTTCTCGTGCAGCAATTCCGGACGCGACAGATCCCGCAGCGCCAGCGGATAGCTGTCGGACAAATTCATCCCCTGACCCGGATGCTCCTCGATCAAAATCCCGCAGGTCCGCGCATTGCCGAGGTCCAGCACCAGATCGACCTGCACCGGCATCGTCCCCACATCCGACACATCCAGCAGCTGCACCCGCGGCATCACCCCGGCCGCCCCCAGCAGCCCCAGCATCACCCGATACCGGGCCAGATGCTCGAAGCCCCGCGCCAAATCCTCGGTCCGCAGCGGACGTCCGGCGCGGGACGCGGTCAGCATCTCCACCCACATCTCCCGCAGCCACTCGCCCACCCAGGCCTCGTTCACGAACCAGGCGTGCTGTGCTGGGTCCGGCACGAACACGAACTCCGCTTGCTGAACGCTGTCCGCGGGGCTCGGCGACACATACGGCGCGGGCGGCATGAGTGCGGTGTCGAACGCGAGCGTCAGCAGATGGGTCCGCCCCGGTGCCGGTTCCGGATGCGGCACGATCCGGGCCCGGGCCCAGTTGCTCGGCCCCGGCGCATGCGTCTCCTGCCCGGTGGAACTGCGGGACAGCAGCCGGAAGAACGGCAGCGGCACCCAGCGGCCCGTGTGCATATCGAGGGCACCGCGCGGGCTGATGGCATAGGTTTCCTCCGGCGGCGGCACGTCCCGGCTGAGCTTCTCCACCATCTGCCCGGTTTCGGGGTCCGCCACCAGCTCATGCAACCGTCCCGGCTGCCGCCCGTCCGCGTCCGCAGGGCCGCCCAAACGCTCTTCCCAGAACTGCCGGGCCTGGCGCGGCAGGCTGTCGAGATCGAGCGGCGTGTCCCAGAACTGGATGCCGCTTTGGGGAATGAGGCTGATCAGCATGGCATCCTCATCGTCTAAACCGCCCGGTAAACGACCCGCCGGTGAGCGCGCCCTCGAGGTTGCGCCCGATACAGGTCGCTTCATCGTCGCTGATCCGGGTGCAGACGCGGTCACTGCGGGAAATCTGCAAGCCGGTGCCGATGCAGGGGTCCGGGTCCACCACGCGCAGGATGGCCCCGTTGAAGGTCGCGCGAAGCGGTCCCATGCAGCTCCGCCCATCCTCCATCACCGCGGTCTGCGTGCCATGGCCGTCCGGGGTGAAGCACATGCGCTGCGACCGGAAATTGGTGAGGGCACCGGTGCGCGAATCGACTAGCCGCAAGGTGGATGTGAGCCGCCAGCACCCGGCCAGCATCGTCAAATCATGCTGATCCCACTGTTCCCGCGGCAACGCGGCCCGGGGCGGCACGGGTGCGGGTGCCGGTGTGGGGGTGGGTGTGGGGGTGGGTGTGGGGGTGGGCACGGTGCGGATCGGGCATTGCAGCTGCCGCCGGCCGACCTCGTCCGTGAGGCTCGCCAGCAACGTCCGCAGCTCCTGATTCCGGCCCTCTTCGCGCAATTGCGCCCCCATCGCCGCCAACTGACCGGGTGCCACCGCGCACGAGTCCGGTGCCGGCACCAGCCACCGCGCGGCCGCGGGCAGCACCGATGGCAGCAGCAGCCCACCAAATAGCGCCAAGCCCGCCGCCATACCGAGGGCCGCCGCATACCGGCCCCAGCGCGGACGCGGCGCCGCACGCCAGGGCACGCCGTCATCCAGCCGTACCAGCCGCCCGGCGGTGCCCGCATGCCCCCAGGCCGCCAGCACCGGACGGCCCTCGACGGCATAGACATGCCCCATGTCCGGCACCTCACCCAGCGCCGGCCACGCCGCCGAGACCGCCGGGGCCACGCCGCTTTCGGCCAGGCGCCTAATGTCCGACAGGATGGCCCCGAGCGCCACGTCCAGACGCTGTCGCGCCTCGGACGGCAGGTCCGGATACGTGGTCGCGCGGCCGTCGGCCTCCCACACCAGCCCACCCGGACCCGCAACAGGACGGGCCAGCAGCGCGGCGTGGGCTGGGGACAGGTGCGCCGCAATCTCCTGCGTAAGCGCCGCATACCAGGACGCCGCGTCCCGCCCGGCCAATAGGAACCGCGCCGTGCCCAGTCCGGTTTCCCGCAACCGCGTCATTCGAACGGCCCCCGTGGCCGGCCCGGCGCGTCCGGGGCCGCCGGCCCCGAAGCTCCCGGGCCGGCATCGGCCGGACGATCCACCACGATTTCCGTCACTACCTGATTCCGCCGGCCGTTGCTGGCGAGGCCGGTGATGACCTCATCCGGTTGCCCGTCCCGCCGGATGGTGACGCGGAACGCCGTGCTCGGGCGCACCCGCATGCCATAGGGGTCCACCACCACGCGATACCGGCCCGGTTGCGGATCGTTGAAATAGACGTTCTCGACCGGCGTCGCCGTCAGCACGTTCACATCGCCGTTCGCATCCACATCCAGCCGCCCGCCACAGGCCGAGCGGTGCAAATAATTGATGCCCTGGCCGCCCGGGCAAATCACATGCAGGTCCAGGTCGTTCTTGTCATCCCAGGCGAGGATGATCTGCAGCTTACCCCGCTGCGCCCCCTGGCGCTGCGCCCGCTCCGCATCCTGCCGCGGCGGCGGCGGCGGCGGCGGGGCGGGTCCCTGTAGCGGCGGGCACATCAGCCGCCGTTGCCCGGCATCGGCCACCAGCTGCGCCAGCTCGGTCCGCAGCACCCCCTCCCGCGCCGCCTCGTCCACCAGCGCCCGTTCCAGATCCAATTGGCCGGGCACAATGCGGCACTGGCCCGGATCGGCCACGAACCAGTGGAACGGATCCTGCCACCATAAGAACAGCGCCAGCGCCGGCACGCACAGCGCAGCACCGAGCGCGGCCCATAGCCAGCTATACCGGGCCGGCACCGGCGCATAGGGTGAGGCCGGGGGCGGGAGGATCGGCACCAGCGCGCTCACGGCCGCCACGGTCCCGGTCAGCACCATGCCAGACCCCGGCTGCCCGGTCCGGCCGAGACCCCACGCCGCCAGCACCGGCTGCGCGCCCTGCATGAAGATCCATTCCGGCCCCGGCAGATGCAGCGCCAGCGCCAGCATCTCCGCCAGAAACCGGTCGCTCTCGCCCCGGCCCGCCGCCAGCCGGGCCGCCAGCGCCTCGATATCCGCTGTCAGGCGTTGCAGCGTGGTGTCGGCCGCGTCGCGCTCCGCTTGCGGCAGGTCGATCAGCTTCGTCGCGGCGCCATCGCCCTGTGCATACCAATCCACCTCGCCCCGCGCCGCGTTCGTCACGGGCTCCGTCAGCAGCGCGGCATGGGCGGGCGTGAGTTCGCGGAGCAACAGCGTATGCAGGGTCAGCCAGGCCTCGATCGTGCTCTGCCCGGCGACCGCGAGCGGCTGCAGGTCGGCGAACCGGGTCGTGGTGAGGCGGATCGGCATGCGCTAGCGCGGTGTCGCCGGCGCGGTGGGCGCGGGCGCGGGGGCGGGTGCGGGCGTGGGGGCGGGGGGAGCGGGCGCGCCGGGCGTGCAGGGGGCGGTGACGTCCGTGACCGTCACGTTGTTTTCGCGCAGGAACGTAATCACGCCGTCCGATTTCTGCGCGTAATTGGCGTGCACCACCTGTTCTCGGTTGGCGGTGATGAAGGTGTTGATGCCCAGCACCCGTCCGCACGCATCCACCAGCGGCCCGCCGCTATTGCCGCCCGACACCGCGGCGCTGTGCGGCATGATCTTCATTCCGCCCGGCGAGGATTGGATCGCGTTGATCTTGCCGTCCGTCAGGATCACCTCCGGCACGGCCGACGCATCCCCTTGGCGCAGCCGCTCGAACGCCTCGTCCGCCTGGAGCAACAGCCCGGGAAATCCGGCCGCGATCACGGCGTCGAGCGGTGCTGCGGTGGTGCTGAACCCCAGCGGCTGGATGCCGGACACGCCCTCCACTTGCAGCAGCGCCACATCCGGGTCGCCGATCTCGGCGCTGGGCGTCTTGGCCAAGATCCGCGCTGGCGTGAGATGACCGAGCTTTTTGCTGGTCACCACCAGCCGGGCCGGGTCCACGCCCTCGATCACATGGCGGTTCGTGACGATGAGGCCGGGGCCCACGAAGAACCCGCTGCCGGTCGCCGTGCCGTCCGATTGCGGCGCGATCACCAGCACGACGGCCTGCGTCAGCAATTCACCGAGCGAGCCCTGGAAGGGGACCCCGGGCACCAGCGCCACGGCACCGGGACCCACCGCGGCGGCGCGGTCCGGGCCGAGCCGCGGCAGTAGCGCGGGGTCCACGACGCAGACATTGCCGGCCAGCAGCCGCCGCCGCGGCTCAATCTCCTGCACCAGCGCGGCATTCGCCTGTTTTTGCCGGTCGAGCGCGTCCGCTGCTGCGTGTTCATCCAGCACGCTGACGGTGCTGGTCCGGTCTGCCAGGCGGGACGCGACCATGCGGGCGCCGGCCCACAGCCCCAGGCCGAGGAACAGCCCGGCCGTCACCAGCGCCACCGGAAACACCGCCCATCTCGAGACGTCTGGTCCGGTCGATGCCATGGCCCGCGGCGCTCCACTCAGCCCGGACAGGATGACGGCCGGCGTGACTTGCGGGATCTGAACCGGTCCGGGCGTCGTGACCGGTGCGGGCAGATAGGGCGCGGGCAGATAGGGCGTCATCCACACCGACCCGCGGGCCGCCTGCTGCTCCTCCGTCCCAGATGGCTGCTCCGAAAGGCCCCAGTCGATCAGCAACGGAACCCCGCCGACGGCCAATAGCGAGCCCGGACTCCGCAGCGCCAGCGCCCGGCGCAGCAGCGGGCCCAGCTCGGGATCGGTCAGCAGCGGGTCCAGCCGGGCCAGGATTTGCCGCAGCCTTCCCTCCGGCCCCGCCCGGCGCTCCACCGGAAGCGCCGCCAGCGGCTCCACCTCACCCTGCAGCTCTGAATACCAGGAGACGCTGCCCGGGACCTGATCGGTGCCCTCGGTCACGACCGGCTCGGCAAACAGCTGCGCCGCCTCGGTGCCCACCCGGGCGCGAAGCGTGTCGGTCAGGGACGCATACCGGGCCAGCACCGGCCCGCCGCCATGGTGCAGCGGGGTCAGGCCTGCGAGCGAGGTCTTGCCGATGAAACGAGGGGCCATCGAAACGCAGCCTAAAGAGTTCGAAACGACTATGCCGGGCGCACGCTCAGGGACGCAACCCGGCCAGAGGCGGTACCTTCACGCGAACAAGGCTTGCGTTCCGGCGAATGGCCCGGCAGGGTTCCACCAGGGAGTTGGACATGAACATGCAACGACGGCGAATGGCGTGCTGGGCGGCGGCGGCGGCGCTGGTAAGCGTCGGATCCCCAGCCGGCGCGCAAAAAAACAGCGGCCCGCTGCTGCCGACCGCTCCCCCGCCCGCTTATAACCCGCCCGCCTATAGCCCACCCCGCATGCCCGCGATGCCGCGCGTCGAGCCGTCTCCCCGCATGCCACCGCCCATGGCCGCCGGTGCCAACCCTGTCGTGGAACAGCGCGCGCAGAGCTTGCCGCTCGATCCGCAGACCCGTGAGTTGCGCGACCAGATGCCGGCCGATCCACAGGGGGTCGAACGCCGGCTCGGCCTGCGGGAGGCCCGCGGGCCCGTGACGGATTTGCGTGGCCACACCGCTTCATCCCGGGAGATCATCGATGCGCTCAGGCCTCGCTAAGTTTCTTGCCGTCGCGGTTGTGGCCCTGGTCGCGGCCTGCGCGGTGCCGCCGGCTCCAGGGATGCAGGGCGCCTCCCTGGAGCGCCGGGTGTTCCCGAACGTCAATTTCGACTTCGACAGTTACCGCATCCGCCCCAGCGATTATGGACAGTTGGATCAGGTCGCGGTCGCGCTGAACGACCCGGCGCTCGGCGGGCTACGATTCGAGATCAATGGGCATACCGATGTCGTGGGACGGCTCGGCTATAATATCAGCCTATCACAATTGCGTGCGACGGAGGTCGTCAACTACCTCGCATCGCGGGGCGTGCCAGCCGGACGGATGCAGGCGCAGGGCTTTGGCCCGCTGCAGTTGCTGGACAGCTCTAATCCGCGCAGCCCGGTTAACCGACGGGTGGAGATCGCCGCCACACCCTGATCAGGCCTGCTCGAACACGATATCCTTGGCGCCCTGCCACAGGACTTCCTTGCCCAAAATCGCCAGCTGCTCCGCACCCTCGGTCACCGTCAGGAAGTGGTTCCCGGCGAGCTGACCGAGTTTGCTGGCGAACTGTACGCTGCCATAGGGGAGCAAGAACTCGGTCTCGCTATAGCCGCCGGGATACAGCAGGATTTGGCCGGGGGCCGGGTAACTGGTCGCGTTCTCGAAACCGAGGCCGAGGTCGAGGTCACCGAGCGGGATCCAGCACGCCTCACCGCTCCAGCGCACATGGATGATCTGCTCGCGATATGGCAGCAATCGTAGGAACGCCGCGCAGGTCTTGGGTGCCAGGGCTGCTTCCAGCCGGGCCATGAAGCGGTAGGTGCCGGCGATAATGCGGATGTTGGACACGCTGGACTTCCTTCCTCCCCATCCGCTCGGGACGAGGTACACTTTGTTAATCTTTCTACGCTACGTCCGACCCCTTACCGGAGATCTGTGCCATAAGGGGCTTTACGATTCCAGTGCGGGTGTGTCACTGGCGCTCTGGCTGGAGCGGGGCCGATGAATAAAATGTCAGAGCCATACTCCCACGCTGCCCCCGCGCTGCAGGAGGTGGTGCTTCAACTGGCGCGGGTGGCGGCCGCGACGGCCGATGCGCCGTGGGCCACGGTCGAAATCTATGCAGGACCGGGGCGCGCGGCCCAGACGGTCCATCACGGTGCCCGCCCGTCCGCCCGCCCGCCCGCCGGTCCGTCCGCCGGTCCGTCCGCGGGTCCGCCGATGCCATTCTCGGTGTCCATCCCGGTCCTGGCCGGTGGCGCTCAGGCCGGAAGCCTCACCATCGTCGATTCAGCCCCGCGGGACGGACTGACGCCGGTTCAACAAACGGCGTTGAACGACATCGCCGCGCTCATTGCCAACCACCTCGTGCAAACCCTTGAGCATGCCGGGCTGGTTCAGGTCGCCGAACGCGCGGTCCGCGCCGATCGTATGTTGCAGGTGGTCACCGAGGCGAGTTCGTGCGCGGCGGCGCTCACCGGCCTGCTGAAGGAGCTATGTCAGCACCATCACGCGCTCGTCGGACGGATCTGGCAGCTCGACCCGGCGGCCGAGACGATGCAGGAACTCAGCCGGTTCAACGCCGATGATCTAGACGCGCAATCCTATTACCGCCGCCCCCCCGCGGCCCCGGTCAACGCCCGCAACACGATCACCGCCGAGGCGATCCGCAGCAACGAGCCGCAGGCGGTGGAATACTCCACGGTCCGGGACCCACACCGCTTCGTCCTGCTGGCGAACGCCCGCGCGTCGGGCCTCGCCTCGCAAATCAGTTTTCCGATCTGGGTGCAGGATCAGCGCTTCGGTATCTCACTCGCATTCCCGGCGGTGCCGGACCTGCACGCCATCCAGGACGATATTGCCGCGCTGGCCCACACCATCCGCCCCGCACTCTTGCGAAAAATGGCGGAGGAGCGGATCCGCCATATCGCCCATCACGACAATCTTACGCAGCTGTCCAACCGCCTGGTGTTCCACGACCGTCTCGCCGCCGCCGTGGCGGTCGCGGAGCAGGGGGATTCGGGCCTCGCCCTGCTAAGCCTCGATCTCGACGGGTTCAAGGCCGTCAACGACCGTTGCGGGCATGAGGTGGGGGACAAACTTCTGTCCGCCGTGGCGTCCCGCATCCAAGAGAGTGTGCGGGCCTGCGATACGGTCGCGCGTGTCGGCGGCGATGAGTTCGCGATCGTGCAGTCGTTGGAGGGGCAGCCCGCGTCGGCCAGCAGCCTGGCGGAGCGGCTGATCAAGCGGATGGGTGTGCCGTTCGAGGTCGGGCCGCACCGGTTCACGATCGGCCTGTCGATCGGCGTTGCCATCTATCCGCCGGGGGACGGCATCACGCCGGAAATGCTGCTGCAACAGGCCGATGTCGCCCTCTACCGGGCCAAGGCGGCCGGGCGGAACACCACCCGCGTCTTTATGCCCGAAATGGATGTGGCGCGTCAGGAACGGGCGCTGATCGAGCGGGACCTGACGGACGCCGTCGCCCGGCACGAATTTCACCTGGCATTTCAGCCCATCTGTGACACCGAAACCCGTGCCGTACGGGGGTTCGAGGCGCTGCTGCGCTGGGATCACCCCACGCGCGGTCCGATCGACCCCGCATATTTCGTCCACCTGGCCGAACAAAGCGGCCTGATCCTGCCGCTCGGCCAGTGGGCGTTGGATGCTGCCTGCACGGAGGCTGCGACGTGGGATCCCCCGGTGCGGCTATCGGTCAATCTGTCACCGTTGCAGTTCAGCCAGACCGACCTGCCGGATTTGGTCGCCGCCACGCTGGCCCGCACTGGCTTTTCGCCGCACCGGCTCGACCTCGAGGTGACCGAGGGTCTGCTGCTGGATCATTCCGGTGTGGTGCTTGCGACCATGGGCGCGCTAAAGGCGCAGGGGATCGGCATCACCCTCGATGATTTCGGCACCGCCTATGCCAGCCTCAGCTACCTGCGCCGCTTTCCGTTCGACCGCATCAAGATCGATAAATCCTTCATCTGGGGTATGGGCCAGGATGACGGGACCCTTGCGATCGTGCAGGCGATCGTGGCGCTGAGCGCGCGGCTCGACCTGTCATTGGTGGCCGAAGGGGTCGAGACGGAGGCGGAGTTGGCCCTGTTGCGCACGCTCGGCGGCTTGGCCGTACAGGGCTTCCTCACCGGTCCACCCATGACCGGGGAGGCGGCCCGGGCGCTGCTGCGGGAACGTTCAGCCGGGCTGCAGGAAGTCGAAATCGCACCCCTCATCAGCCTGTAGCACGTGATCCAGATACAGCTTGAGATACCCGCGTCCGGATCCGGCCGGTAACGCGGGGGCCGTCCAGAGCGCCCGCCGCCGCTCGAGTTCCGCCGGGTCCACCAACAGCTCGATCCGCCGTCCGGCGAGGTCCAGCGTGATCTGGTCGCCGGTTTCCACCAACGCCAGCGGGCCGCCCGCCTGCGCCTCCGGCGTGATGTGCAGCACGATGGTGCCGAACGCCGTACCGCTCATGCGGGCGTCGCTGATGCGGACCATGTCCTTGACGCCAGCTCGCGCCAGCTTGCGCGGTATCGGCAGATACCCGGCCTCCGGCATGCCGGGCGCGCCGACCGGCCCGGCATAGCGCAGCACCAGCACGTCATCGGCCGCGACGTCCAGCGCGTCATCGTCGATCCGGGCCGCCATATCCGCCGTGCCGTCGAACACGATGGCGCGCCCGGTGTGCTGCAGCAGGGCAGGGGTGGCGGCGCCGTGCTTGATGACCGCACCGCGCGGCGCAAGATTACCGCGCAACACCGCCATGCCGCCCACCGGATACACCGGGTTGTCCGCCCCCCGGATCACCGTCTGCCCCGGCACCTCCTCCGCCGCCGCGATCACGTCGGCGATCGTGTTGCCCGCCATGGTCCGCGCCGTGGTGTCGAGCCAGGGCGCCAGCTCCCGCAGCAAGCGCGGCATGCCGCCCGCCTCGTGGAAATGTTCCATATAATGGTCACCGGTCGGCTTCAGATCGACCAGCACCGGCACATCCCGCCCCAGCCGGTCGTACTCGTCGAGGTCGAGCTTGATGCCGCGCCGCCCGGCGATGGCCCAGAGATGGATCAGCCCGTTGGTGGACCCGCCGATCGCCTGCAGCACCACCTGTGCATTATGGAACGCGGACCGCGTTAGGATGTCGGACGGGGCACGGCCGCCGGTGATCGCCGCCACCGCCTCATGCCCGGCCTGCTCGGCCGCGCGCAGCCGGTCGGCATTGACCGCCGGAATCGCCGCCGAGCCCGGCAGCGCCATACCCAACGCCTCCGCGATACACGCCATCGTGCTCGCCGTGCCCATCACCATGCAGGTGCCGGCGGTGGGCGCCAGGCGTCCGTTGATCACGTCCATCTCGGCCTCGGAAAATTCGCCGGCCCGGTGCCGGCCCCAGAACCGCCGGCAATCGGTGCAGGCGCCCAGCACCTCACCCTGGTAATGCCCGACCAGCATCGGCCCGGTAACCAGCTGGATCGCGGGAATATCGAGGCTCGCCGCCGCCATCAGCTGCGCCGGCACCGTCTTGTCGCAGCCGCCGATCATCACGACCGCGTCCATCGGCTGCGCCCGGATCATCTCCTCCGTGTCCATGGCGGCCAGATTGCGCAGAAACATGCTGGTGGGGTGGGCGAAGCTTTCGTGGATGCTGATGGTCGGGAACGGCATCGGCATGCCGCCGGCCAGCATCACGCCCCGCTTCACCGCCTCGATCAGCTGCGGCATGGTGGCGTGGCAGGCGTTATAGGCGCTGCCGGTATCGACGATGCCGATGATGGGCCGGGATAGCGCGGCGTCCGAATAGCCCATCGCCTTGATGAACGCCCGGCGTAAAAACAGGC
>JAYVOF010000063.1:0-5755 GCA_043758105.1 Rhodospirillales bacterium
CATTATGCAGCCCCGCGGCCCGCCACCGGCCGCAAGCGATGAGGCCGGGATGGGGGGAGCGGGCTGTCTGATTTAGCGGACAAGACGACAAACAGACTGCATCTTGCAAATGACCGGCCAGCCGGTCATTATATATTTTATGGAAGACGCACCTCGGCAGGAAGCGAAGCGGTCGCGGCGCAAGGACGCGCGTCCGGCCGAAATCGTCTCTGCGGCGCTGGCCCTGTTTGCCGAAAGGGGCTTCGGGGCAACCAAGCTGGAGGACGTGGCCAAAGCCGCCGGCATCGCCAAGGGCACGCTGTATCTTTACTTCCCGACCAAGGAGGATCTGTTCCGGGCCGTTGTTCGACAGGAACTGCTGCCGACGCTGGAACGGATCGAGGAAGCCGTGGCCGCGTACGCCGGGCCGAGCGGCGACATGCTCCGCCTGCTCGCCAGCCGCTTCACCACGGTGATGGAAAGCGACCTTGGCAGCATCCCGAAGCTGGTCGTGTCCGAGGCCGGTAATTTCCCGGAAGTGGCGCAATTCTACGCTGACGAGGTCGTGGCTCGCGTTTTTCGGCTGTTCGACCGCATATTGCAGCGCGGGATTGAGCGAGGTGAGTTCAGGCCAGTGGAGACGGCGCAGGTGCTGCCGATCTTCGTTGGCCCGGTGCTGCTCATGCTCCTCTGGCGACACTCGGTCGGCCGGCACACCCCCATGCGCTTCGACCATCGGGCGGTGATCCAGACGCATCTGGACATCCTGTTGCGCGGTCTCGCGCCGGATCGGACAGAATGAAAGCGAGCCGCCTCCTGATCGCATTCGTGGCGGTCGGCGCCATTGGGGCAGGTGCCTGGTTCGTCTTCGGGCGCTCCCCCACACCCGAGCATTGGCTCGGCTATGCCGACGCCGATTACGTGAAGGTCGCACCGACCCAACAAGGGCGGCTTGTCCTGCTGTCCGTCGCACGGGGCGACACGGTCGAGGCCGGTGCGCCACTGTTCGCGCAGGACGAGGTGGACGCCCGCGCGGCACTTGATCAGACCATGGCCGAGCTGGAGCAAGCGAGCGAGAAACTGGCCGACTTGCAGGCCGGCGGGCGCGTGGCAGAGATTGAACAGGCCCGCGCCAATGTCATCGACATGCAGGCCGCTTACGAGCGGGTCACGCATGACCTTGCTCGCAACCAGGCCATCGTCGGGAGCGGCGCAGTGACCCGGCAGAGCGTGGACCAGCTTCGGATGGACTCAGCCTCGGCGCAGGCTCGGCTTGTCTCGGCCCGCGCCAAGCTCGCGCTGGCCGGCGACACGACAGGCCGAAGCCACGCCATCGCCGCGCAGGAAGCAGCCGTCGCTGCGGCGAACGCCGCGCAGGCGGCTGCGCAATGGCGGCTCGACCAGCGTAGGGTTGCTGCACCGGCCGCCGGGCTAATTGCGGACACTTATGCCCGGCCAGGCGAGACCATCGCCGCCGGCGCGCCTGTGATCTCTCTTTTGCCGCCCGAGAACATCCTGGTCCGCTTCTTCGTGCCGGAAACCGCGTTGGCACGGCTCCATCCAGGCACTCGGGTCGGTATCGCCTGTGATTCCTGCCCGGGCGACCTCCAGGCGCAGATCTTCTTCGTGGCGACTGCGCCGGAATACACGCCGCCTGTCATTTACAGCCAAGGTGCACGCGGCAGCCTCGTTTATTTGATTGAGGCGCGACCCGATAACGATCACGGCTGGCTGCTCAAACCTGGTCAGCCCGTGGATGTCACGCCGCCACACCCGCCTGGCCACACGCCATGACGCCGGTAACCGCGGGGCCAGTCATCGACGTCCACGACCTCTGCAAGAGTTTTGGCGACCGCCGCGTCGTGGACGGTCTGAGCCTGACTGTGCCCGAGGGCGAAATCTGCGGCTTCCTTGGCGGCAACGGCAGCGGCAAGACCACCACCATCCGGCTGATTTGCGGCTTGCTGACCCCGGATAGTGGCGAGGGCACCTGCCTCGGCCTGGACATCCGGCGCGACGCCGAACGCATCCGCCGCCAGGTCGGCTACATGACTCAGAGATTCAGCTTCTACGGCGACCTGACCGTGGCCGAGAACCTCGACTTCGTGGGACGGCTGTATCGGTTGCCAGCGCGCCAGAAGGCCGTGCACGACATCATGGAACGCATGGAGCTGGCGAACCGTGCGGGCCAGTTGGCACAGGAACTGTCAGGTGGCTGGAAGCAACGCTTGGCGCTGGCCGCCTGCGTGCTGCACCAGCCTCGCCTGCTGCTGCTCGACGAACCGACGGCCGGCGTCGATGCCAAGGCGCGGCGCGAGTTTTGGGACCTCATCGCCGATCTGGCCGCAGGCGGCATCACCGTGCTCGTCTCGACCCACTACATGGACGAGGCTGAGCGCTGCCACCGCGTCGTCTATCTCTCCGGCGGCAAGCTCATCGTGCAGGGGTCCGCCGAGACCGTCGTGCGCGATGCCCACCTGGCCGTCTTCGAGGCGACAGGCGGCAATCTGGGAAGCCTCGTTCGCCGCGCCCGCGCGGCACCCGGCATCGAAAGCGCCACCGTCATCGGGCGGGCGCTTCGCGTCGTCGGCACCGATCCCGCTGCCGTGGAGCAGGCCATCCAGAAGCTGACCGAGCCGGGCGTGCACTGGAGCGCGGTTCCGGCGCGGCTGGACGACGTGTTCATCCATTTTCTCAGTGACGAGGCGCCGCACCCATGATCGCCTTCTCCCTCGCCCGCTTCGTCGCGATACTGCGCAAGGAATCGCTGCAGATGCGCCGCGACCCGGCGACCATCGGCCTCACGGTCGGGCTGCCGCTGATCCAGCTCTTCGTTTTCGGCTTCGCGATCAATACCAACCCTCGCCATCTGCCGACAGCTGTCCTGTCGGGCGATCACTCGCAATACGAGCGCTCGTTCACGACCGCGCTGAACAACACCGGCTATTTCGACATGCGCGCCTATGGCTCCGAACGGGATGCCGATCGCGCCCTCGATCGCGGCGAGGTGCTGTTCGTCCTGCATGTTCCGCCTAACTTTGCGCGATCGATCGACCGGGGCGGACATCCCAGCCTGCTGATGGAGGCCGACGCGACGGATTCGAGTGCCGTGGGAAGTGCGACTGCGGCCCTTGCCGGGATCGTACCGGGCGCAATCTCGCGCGACCTGCCGCCGAACATGCAGATCCCGGCAAGCGCGCCGGCCTTCAGCGCCATCGTGCAGAACCGCTACAACCCGGAGCAGATTACCGCGCTGAACATCGTGCCGGGCCTGATCGGCGTCATTCTGTCCTTCTCGACGCTGGTCGCGACAACCCTGTCCATCACCCGCGAGCGCGAGACGGGAACGATGGAAAACCTGCTCGCGATGCCGGCGCGTCCGGTGGAGGTCATGTTGGGCAAGATCGTGCTCTACGTCGGCCTCGGCTATGTCCAGGTGTTCCTGATCCTGATCGTCGCCGTGACTGTGTTCCACGTGCCCGTGCTGGGTTCCCTGCCGCTGCTGCTTCTGGCACTCGGCGTGTTCATCGCATGCAATCTTGCAGTCGGGTTCACGCTGTCCAGCATCGCGACTACGCAGATGCAGGCCCAGCAACTCGCGCAGTTTATCCTGCTGCCGTCGCTTCTGTTGTCGGGGTTCCTGTTCCCGTTCGCCGGGATGCCGGCCTGGGCGCGCTTCATCGGCGAGGTGCTGCCGCTGACGCATGTCGTCCGCATCTGCCGCGGCGTGCTGCTTAAGGGCAATAACTGGGCCGAGATCGTTCCAAACCTGTGGCCGATGCTGGTGTTCGCGCTCGTGCTCGGCGCGATCGCCATCCGCTCTTACCGGCGCACTCTCGATTGACGCCCCAAACCAGTGAGAACCTCATGAGCGAAGTCCCGATCCTCATCGCAGGCGCCGGGCCGACCGGCTTGATACTGGCGCTCAGCCTGGCGCGACGCGGCGTTCCGTTCAGGCTCGTCTCCGACGCGAAGGGGCCGGGCGAGCACTCCCGTGCCATGGGCGTGCACGCACGCACGCTCGAGTTCTACCGGCAATTCGGCTTCGGGGACGAGGTTGTCGAGCGCGGCATCAAACCAGATATGGTCCGTTTGCGAGAGGGCGGCGGGAGTGGAGCGCCGCGCGAAGTCATGCACGTGAAGTTCAGCGAAATGGGCGAGGGCATCAGCCCCTACCCGTTCATGCTGACTTATCCGCAGGACGATCACGAGCGCTTCCTGATCGACAAGCTTGCCGAGGCTGGTGGCCGAGTGGAGTGGGAGACGAAGCTGACGGGCCTCACCCAGGACGCAGACGGCGTGCGCGCCAGCCTTACGCTTGGTGGTGGCGAGGTGGAAGAGGTCTCAGCCAGCTATCTCTGCGGTTGCGATGGCGCGCACAGCAAGGTGCGCGAGGCGCTGGGGGTCGGGTTCTACGGTGCTACATACGACCAGCTTTTCTACGTCGCGGACGTCAAGATCGATGGCGGGTTCCAGACCGACATCGTCGTCACCCTTGGCGAACACATCCTGTCCATGATGATGCCTGTCCGCTCGACCGGGATGCAGCGCCTGATCGGCCTCATCCCGCCAGAACTGTCCGGCCGGCATGATCTGACCTTCGAGGATATCGGGTCGTCGACGGAGCGGCTCATCGGCATTCATGTCAGCGAGGTGCACTGGTTTTCCAGCTATCGCGTGCATCACCGCGTCGCGGACCATTTCCAGGTGGGCCGGGCCTTTCTGCTCGGCGACGCGGGGCACATCCATAGCCCGGTCGGCGGCCAGGGCATGAACACGGGGATTGGCGACGCCATCAATCTCGGCTGGAAGCTCGCGCAGGTGGTGCAGGGCCGCGCGCCGGCGACCCTGCTGGACAGCTACGAGGCCGAGCGGATCGGCTTCGCGCGCAAGCTCGTCTCGACCACCGATCGCGCGTTCACGCCGATGGTGGCCGACGGCGCCCGCGGCGAGTTCACCCGCCGGTTTCTGGCACCCCTCCTCATGGGCGTCGCGACGCGCTTCGCAGCCGGGCGCCATGCCCTGTTCCGCACAGTTTCGCAGACCGAGATCCACTACGGGGAAAGTCCGCTGAGCAAGGGCAAGGCCGGACACGTGCACGGCGGTGACCGACTGCCGTGGGTGCAAGGCGAGCACGACGACAACTTCGCGCCGCTCCGGTCGCTCGACTGGCAGATTCACGTTTACGGAACCTGTAACGACGGCGTCCGTGAGGCCTGCAACCGGCTCCACGTTCCTATGCACGTCTTTGGCTGGAGCGCCGCCGCCAAGGCGGCCGGCCTAAAGCAGGACGCAGTGTACCTGATTCGTCCGGACGGCTATGTGTCGTTGGCGGCAAACGCAGAAGACGCTGGCGAGGCATTGGCGGTGTTCGCCGGCAGGGCCGAGTTGCGGTTTTCTTGACGAAATTGCGTGAGCATCACTCGCTCCAGACCGAAAAGAACAAATTCGTTCCCAGAAGAGGTCGCCTAACGACTCGTCCAAAAATGATGCTGTGGCTTGTTCCACATGTGCATTCCGACGATTGCAGCCATCGATTCCGATCGAAACCAGCCACCTGTTCCGATCGAAGCCAGCCGGGGATTCCGATGATCCCAGCCGGGTAGCAGCGCGTATCGCGAGCGGGTGAAGTTGGGCTACTTGTTGGCGGCTTCGTCAAGCCTGGCTTTGGCGGCGCGCAGCTTTCGCATGCTCTCTCCCTTCAGTTCGATGCGGTTTGCGCCGTGCACCAGGCGGTCGAGCACGGCGTCGGCGATGGTCGGGTTGCCGATGTGCT
>JAYVOF010000064.1:0-15611 GCA_043758105.1 Rhodospirillales bacterium
AGCCTTTTGTCTTGAACTGAGCCAACCTGACCCTTTTCGTCGTCATCAAACATCTGGCGTTTTTCACGGCGATGGCTGCCGTCTCGGCCGCCACGGTCCGGTTCATGATCGCGCGCGGCCCGATCGATCGGCCGGATGCCCGTAAGGCGCATACCAGGCCCGTGCCGAAGGGCGGCGGAGTCGGTATCGTGCTGGCGTTTCTCGTTGGTATCGCGTTCCTGTATGCCTTCGCCGATTTCGCCCGGTTGGCGGATGGCTATTTCCGGGGGCTGATCCTCGCTTCGGTCGCCATCGCTGGCGTGGCATTGCTGGACGATGTGTGGAATGGGCCGTTCACCATCAAACTCGGCGCGCAAATCGGGGCGGCGCTGTTGGCCGTCGGCAGCGGGCTGGTGGTGGACCGGCTCAATCTGCCCGGCCTCGGCTCCGTCGCGCTCGGCTTGGCGGCGGCACCGCTCACGCTATGCTGGATCGTGTTCATGACCAATGCGGTCAACTTCATGGACGGGTTGAACGGCTTGGTGCCCGGCGTGTGTGCCTTGGCTGGAACGATCCTGGCGGTGCTGGCCGCGGTCATGGGCGGGTGGTTCGTCTATGCGGCGGGGGGGCTGCTGGCGGCGGGGCTCGTGGGGTTCTTGCCATTCAACTTCCCGCGGGCGCGTATTTTCCTCGGTGACGTCGGTAGCCAGTTTTGCGGCTTCGTGCTCGCCGTGCTCACCATCGCGGCCGGGCGGTTCCAGGGGGTCGAGCTTTCGGTCATCCTGGTCCCCATGCTGCTCATGGGCCTGCTGTTCGACGTCGCGTTCACGCTGGTGCGCCGGACACTGAACGGGGACCGGGTCACCACACCGCACCGCAGCCATTTGTATCAGATCGCCCACCGCGCCGGCGTGCCCGCCACCGCCGTCACGCTCGTGCATTGGGGGTTCGTACTCTGGGGTGCGGCTTGTTGCGTGTTGTTTTTAGCGACAACCGGGCCGCTCCGGCCCGCTGCCGTGCTGGCCGTGCTGATCCCCCAGTCTATCTGGGCCGCCTTCGTCATCCGCCGCGGACAGCGCTTGGAGAAGTGGTAGCCGTTCCATATCCTAGATCATGACAAGGAGGAGTGGGATGCGGGGTCGTGCGGTGATGATGGTGTGCCTCATGGCCAGTGGGGCAGGCGCGGCCATGGCGGATGAGCCGAACCCGTCGTTCAACCTCGTCAATCGCGGCCGGGTTGCCATCCGCGAGATTTATGCGACCACGGCCGGGCAGACCACCTGGGGCCTGGACCGGCTCCAGCACGGCACTGTGCCGGCCAACATGAACGTCCCCATCCGCCTGCCGATCGGTTCGTGCGTCTATGATATCCGCGTCGTCTATGACAACGGCCAATCGGAAGAGCAGCGGCACGTCGATACCTGCGCCACCGACAATGTCACGTTCCCAAGGAGCCGCAGCCGCGCGGCCACCCGGGCCCCGGTGGCGGGCGATGACCCGTCATTCCGGCTGGTGAACCGCGGGCGTTCAGAGGTGAACGAGCTGTATGTTAGCCCGCCGGACGAGGATCATTGGGGCGATGACCGGTTAGGTGACGCCACCGTGGCACCCGGCCGCACCAAGGTGATCGATCTGCCGCCAGGGCCCTGTTTTTACGATCTACGCATCGTCTATGCCAATGGCGAGGCGACGGAGAAACGCCGGGTCAATCTCTGCATCACCACGGATTTGCGGGTGCCGTGATGGCATCCTGCGGCTCACGCTGCTGATACAGCGTGAGCTCGTGGCAGGACTGAGGGGTTGTGGCGTGGAGGGCGGTTGCCGCCCTTCCCATTCCTTAGGCGTGCGCGACCTTGGCCGCATTCTCGGACGCCACGGCGGGCTTTTTCACGACGGCACCGGCCTCGGCCATGATGCTACGCAGATCGCGAAGGAAGCTCTGGCCCTTCAACGTCCGCTGCACCAGCACGCTGCGCCGGTCTGCCGGGTCCACCTTACGGCGGGCAAGGTCGAGTTCACCGAGCCGGTCGAGCGCACGGGTGATGGCCGGTTTTGAAACATTCAAATCGGCCGCAAGCCCGCGCACGGTATGCGCGCCGTCTTCAAGGTAACAGGTGAGGAATACCCCGAGTTGGCGCGAAGAAAGATCAGGTCCGTCCCGACGCACGAGTGCTACGATGGTGTCCCGGAGAACGCCGACCAGCTGGTCGGAAGATGCGTTGGTTGCCACGAATTTACCCTTTCAAAAACATAACGGGATCGAAACCCCGCTAGCGATTTCCTGCCGTCCCAGCACAAAATGGTTACAGGCAGCAACGTTAACAGTGCGCTCCTACCAAATCTGCCCCGAGCGCCGGGTAAATCGCCTAAATCCAGACCGTATCCCCATCAATGTGACGCATATTTAATCTATACGGCATCATGGATGGCGTTCATCGTACCGATTAGCGCGCGAGGTTGCACGAACGACCAGCAACTTACCCGCGATCGTGAACAAAACCTCCTGCGTGAACGATGCGAGAAGAATCGTTTTTTCCCCGCGCCGTTCTATTAAAGAGGGACGCCGGCCAAATGTCTAGACGTCCGTATTGTTTGCAACGTCTGAACCCGGCTCACCGACGGTGCCCCCGTAAGCAGCTGTGTCAGCCGGTTCTCATCGGCCGTGTCCTTGGCCACCAGTCGCAACAGGAAATCACCACCGCCCCGGATCATGTGGCACTCCCGCACCTCCGGCCACTGCGCCACCTCGCGCTCGAACGCCGCCAGCACGGTTTCTTTTTGGCTTTCGAGCCCCACGATCGCGAAGAACATGATCTCCCACCCCAGGCGACCCGGGTCGATCTCGGCGTGGTAGCCCCGGATAATGCCGGCCTCCTCCAGCCGGCGAATGCGCCTGAGACAGGGCGGCGCGGTGATGTCCGCCCGCCGCGCGATCTCGACATTCGTCATCCGCCCGTCCATCTGCAGCTCAGACAAGATGCGGCGATCGATCGAGTCGAGCTCGATCCCTTCGTCTTCAACCGTTTTCACGCTAAAATCCAACCATGACGCAATTATATTACGTTTTACCCGGTCTGTGAACCCGCAGCCATCCTTTACCGCCACCCTTTACCAAGAGAGAGAAATGCCCAAGACCATACCGACACGCGTCTTGATCATCGGTGCCGGCCCGGCCGGCTACACCGCCGCCATCTATGCCGCCCGCGCCGGGCTCGATCCGGTGCTGGTTTCAGGCCTGCAGCCCGGCGGACAATTGATGATCACGACCGAGGTCGAGAACTACCCGGGCTTCGAGCACGCCATCCAGGGCCCGTGGCTGATGGAGCAGATGACCGCCCAGGCCGCCCATGTCGGAACCACAATCTTGTCCGATCTTATCATGGACGTGGATTTCACCCGCCGCCCGTTCCGCTGCGTGGGCGATGGCGGGGACGTTTACCTCGCGGACACGGTCGTCATTGCCACCGGCGCCCAGGCCCGCTGGCTGGGCCTGCCGTCCGAGGCGCGCCTGCAAGGGGGCGGCGTCTCCGCCTGCGCGACCTGCGACGGATTTTTCTACCGCGGCAAGGCCGTGGCCGTCATCGGCGGCGGTAATACAGCGGTGGAGGAGGCATTGTTCCTCACCCGGCACGCCGAACACGTGACGCTCATCCACCGCCGGAACAGCCTACGCGCTGAGAAAATCCTCCAACGCCGCCTGTTCGAGCATCCCAAAGTCACCGTATTGTGGGACCACGCCGTGGAAGAGGTGCTCGGCGCGGGCCAGCCGGAAACGGTGCACGGCCTCCGCCTCCGTCACACCGGCACCGGGGCCGAGCAGACCCTCCCGGTGGACGGCGTCTTCGTCGCGATCGGTCACACGCCCAATACGGCGATATTCCGCGGCAAGATCGCACTGGATGACGAGGGGTACATTTTGACCCAGCCCGGCCAAACCCAAACCACCGTGCCCGGCGTGTTCGCGGCCGGCGACGTGCAAGACAAACACTGGCGCCAAGCCGTCACCGCCGCCGGCACGGGTTGCATCGCGGCGCTGGAGGCGGAGCGATTTTTGACGTTGAGTGTGCAACCCGTAGCCGAGGCGGCGGATTAAGCGTCGAGCTGAAAGGGAGGAAGATCAAAATAGCGACAACAGAGCCGGATGAACTCCCGTGCATCTGTGACGCACTCCCTCATTTCAGCTTCGTCCGGAGGCTCGGCCCCGCCGTAATCGGCTGTCATCCGCGCCGATCTTGCCCGGTTCAGCAACTCTGCTGCGATCATGGCCTCATGCTCTTTGGCATTCGCTAGCTTGGAAAAATGCTCGAGCACGCCCGCATGGGCTTGCGGCACATGCTTCGCCTTACCCACACCGCCGGCAATATACAGGATTGCTGTCCCAGCATGATACGTCCCATAATAGGCGGCATGAACACATGCATTGGGCGCTTGCCCCAAATTTGCAAAAGTATCGCCTCCGAAACATGCATCCTTGCTGCACCGATTTCGAAGAAAATTAGCGCATCGCGCTCGGTTGGGGTCGGCGGCGTCAAGGCTGTTTTCTGGGGGCGCGGAGGCGCTCTCTTTCACTCGTGTTTCAACGGTTTAGTGCACGCCGCCTTCGTCTTAGGCTCACGCAATAACTACGCCCTCTGTCCTTTTATTGCGGGCCAGGGCCGGAGCCACTCTCCATCCATCCGCGTCCGGAATAACGATCGGACAGAGGTGAAATCCGGCGGCGATATCCGGCAACGCCAGATCGGCCATCACATACAATGCCCGCCGCCGCGCCGAACGGGCCTCGGCCCCATCTGAATCTTTAACCACGACGGCCACGTCCCAATCGCTGCCGCCTACCGCGTCACCCCGTGCGCGCGAGCCAAACAGCACTATCTAGATAACGGGCAAGGGTGAGGACGCACGAGCCCGGCGCGCAAACGCCATCAGCCGGTGCGCGGCACGAACTCCAACCTTGCTGGAGAGATGATCTTCCGTGGTGGAAGATCGTGCTGCCGGCCCCACCGAAGCAAGGCCCCAAGTCGAACTCGCAAACGATTGACCCCAAGCCGATATTGACGCCCATTGTTCAAAGGCCCACCGACGCCCCATGTTCTCTTGGTTCGAAAACCTCATCCGCCCGACCGAGATCGCCCCCGAATCACCCCCTACGGGTGAGACAGCTGGGCTGGTCGCGTTTTATTGGCATTATGTAAGACAGGTTCGCGGCCTGATCGTGGCATTGTTTGTCGTCGGGCTGTTGGTGGCGGTGTGTGATGCCCTCATTCCGGCCATTATCGGACGGGTCGCCGGGCTCGTCAGCTCCCACACACCTGAAAACTTTTTCCAAGATTCGTGGCCGCAACTGGCCGCCATGGCCGGGTTCTTGTTGCTGATCCGTCCGCTCAGCCTGTTCTCGCAGAACCTCATCACCAACCAGGCCATCGCCGCCGGCATGACCAACCTCGTGCGCTGGCAGAGCCATTGGCACGTGGTGCGGCAATCCTGGGCGTTCTTCCAAAACGACTTCGCCGGACGCATCGCCAACCGCGTCATCCAGACCGGGCCGTCCTTGCGGGAGAGCATCGTCTCCGCCACCAACGCGGCCTGGTATATCGTGGTCTATGGCACGAGCGCCGCCGTGCTGCTCGCGACCGCAACACCGCTCCTGGCCGTGCCCATCATGGTGTGGTTATGCGGCTACGCGCTCATGTTGGGCGTGTTCATCCCGCGCCTCCGTGACCGGTCCCGCCGCATGAGCGAGGTGCGGTCCGCCCTCACGGGCCGCATCGTGGACAGCTATTCCAACATCCTCACCGTCAAGCTGTTCGCCCGCGCCGAGGACGAGGATGCGTTCGTGCGGGAGAGCGTGGACGAACATACCACCACGTTCCATGACCAGCTGCGCATGAACACCCGGTTCGGCGTGACGCTCAGCATCCTCAATGCCATCATGGTCGTGAGCGTGGGCGGGCTCGCGCTGTATCTATGGTCCCGGGGCCGGGTCGGCATCGATGCGGTGACCATGTCGCTGCCGCTGGCCTGGCAGATTTCCAGCATGTCCGGCTGGGTCGCGTACAACATCACGCAGATCTTCGAGAATGTCGGCGTGGTGCAGGACGGCATGCGCTCCATCGCCGTGCCCCGGCAAATGCCGGATGTGCCGCACGCGGCCGAGTTGCATGTGACCCAAGGCGCGCTCCGCTTCGATCACGTCCAATTCGGCTATGGCACCGCGCGCGGCGTCCTGCATGACCTGAGCTTCGACATCCTGCCCGGCGAGCGGATCGGGCTGGTGGGCCGCTCGGGGGCGGGCAAGTCCACGCTGGTGAACTTGCTGCTGCGGTTCTACGCGCTGGAATCAGGACGCATCCTGATCGACGGCCAGAATATCGAGGGCGTGACCCAAGAAAGCCTCCGCACGCAGATCGCCATGGTGACGCAGGATACCTCGCTCCTGCACCGCTCGATCCGCGATAACATCCGGTACGGCCGTCCGACAGCGACCGAGGATGAGGTCATCGACGCGGCGCGCCAGGCCGAAGCGCTGGAGTTCATCGAACGGCTTGAAGACTGGGCCGGCCGCCGCGGCTTCGACGCCCATGTGGGCGAACGCGGCGTCAAACTATCCGGCGGTCAGCGCCAGCGCGTCGCCATCGCCCGGGTCATCTTAAAGGACGCCCCGATCCTGGTGCTGGACGAGGCGACGTCGGCATTGGACAGCGAAGTCGAAGCGGCCATCCAAAGCCAGTTGGTGACCTTGATGCGTGGACGTACCGTGATCGCCATCGCCCATCGCCTCAGCACCATCGCCCGCATGGACCGCCTGATCGTGCTGGACGACGGCCGCATCGTGGAAACCGGCACCCACGCCCAGCTCCTGGCCCAAAACGGCCCCTATGCCCGCCTATGGGACCGCCAATCCGGCGGCTTCGTCCAAGCCTGACCGGGCCGGTTCAGGCAGCGTCGGCCCAGCTTGACCCGCGCCCTCCCGCCTCCCGCACTTCTGAACCGGGGAGTGCAATAATGGACGGCAGCCTGACCAGGGAGTCGCTCGCCTGCGAGATGGATGGGGCTGTGGCCGTGCTTCGCCTGTGCCGTCCGGCCAAGCGCAATGCGCTCAACGTCGCGATGATCGAGGGGCTGCGCGCGTTCTTCGAAACACCGCCGGCCGAGGCCCGCGCCGTGGTGCTGACCGGGGAGGGGCCGCATTTCTCCGCCGGCTGGATTTGTCCGACGTGCAGGAGCAGGACGCGACGGCGGGGATATTCCATAGCCGGCTGTGGCACCGGGCGTTCGCGGCGATCGAGCAGGGCACGCTTCCCGTCGTCACCGCGCTCCGCGGGGCCGTGATCGGCGGCGAGCTGGAGCTGGCGGCCGCGGCGCACATCCGGGTGGCGGACCGCAGTGTGTTCTATGCCCTGCCGGAGGGGACGCGCGGCCTATTCGTGGGCGGCGGCGGTTCGGTGCGGATCTCCCGGCTGATCGGCGCGGCGCGGATGGCAGACATGATGCTGACCGGGCGGACGTATGGCGCCATGGACGGCATGGGCGCCGGCCTCTCGCAATACATGGTGGAGGACAGCCTGGCCCACGCCATGACGCTGGCGCACCGCATCGCCGAAAATGCGCCGCTCAGTAATTTTGCGGTGATGCACGCGCTGCCGCGCATCGCCGATGCGGACCCGGCCATCGGCTATCTGACCGAAAGCCTCATGTCCGCCATCGCTGCCGCCGACCCGGAGGCGAAGCAGCGGCTGGCGGATTTCCTGGGCAAGCGCGCCGCCAAGGTCGAACACCGCTGATGCGGGTCCGCTCACCTGGCATGACCGTCACCGTCCACCCGGACGGCGCGTTCTTGCTGCGCGCCACCCACGCCCTGCCGCCCTACCCGGCCACGCTGATCGACCGGCTGCGTCATTGGGCCGAGCATGCGCCAAACCGGGTGTTCTTGACCGAGGCCGGCGGACGGCAGGTGACCTATGCCGAGGCCCATGCCGCCGCACGGGGGATTGCCCAGGCGCTGCTGACGCGGAACCTTTCGCCTGAGCGCCCGGTGATGGTTCTGTCCGGTAATGACATCGATCACGCGCTGCTCGGCCTGGGTGTTTGTGGGCCGGCGTGCCGTATGCGCCGATCTCGACCGCGTATTCGTTGCTGAGTACGGATCACGCGAAGCTGCGCCAGATGGTCGCGCTGACGACGCCAGGCCTGGTGTATGCGTCGGACCCGGTGATCTATGCCGCCGCCCTCGCGAAGCTACCGGCCGGCGTAGACGTACTGACCGGGGCCACTTTGGCACCCTTGCTCGTGACGCCGGGAGATGCGTCGCCCGCGGCCGACCCGGATGCGGTCGCCAAGCTGTTGTTCACCTCCGGCTCCACCAGCGCGCCAAAGGCCGTCAGCAACACCCATCGCATGTTATGTGCCAACCAGGCGATGATCGGTGCGCATTTCCTGAGCCTGGCCGACGAGCCGCCGGTGATGGTCGATTGGCTGCCGTGGCAGCCACACCTTCGGTGGCAATAATAATTTCAACCTTATTCTCACCCATGGCGGCACGCTGCATATCGACGCGGGACGGCCGATGCCGGGTCAGTTCGGGCCGGCGTTGGAGCGCCTCCGCACCGTGGCACCCACGCTGCACATGGCGGTGCCGAAGGGATGGGAAATGCTGGCGCAGCATCTGGATCAGGACCCGGCGCTGAACCGGCAGTTTTGGAGCGGGATGCAGGTGCCGTTCTATGCCGCCGCCAGCCTGCCGCAGCCGCTCTGGGACCAGCTCGGCCGTTTGTCGGACGCCGCCACGGGCCCGGCAACACCACGGCCGGCCACATCGGCCTACCGGTCTGCGGGGCATTACCGGCATCCCCATGGTCGATACGCGCGGCCGCTTCCATGTGCCCAGCCGCTATGGCGACCAGGTCACGATCATCACCGAAATCGCGGGCCTCCGCCGCTCCAGCTTCGACCTCACTCACCGGCTCATGCGCGGCGAGGTTTTAGCGGTCGAGGGGTCGGAGACCCGCGTCTGGGCCGCGCCGCACCCGGTCGAGCCCGGACGCATCCAGGGCGTGCCGCTCCCCCCCCGGCCTCGCCGCCCGGCTCACGGCTTATACCAGCGGCTAGAGAGAGTGATCCGTCATCGCGAGCCCCGCTTGGGGCGCGGCGCTCCAGGGGCAACATTCGCGCGTGCCGCCCCTGGATTGCTTCGCCAAGCGGCTCGCAATGACGGGGCCAGAGAACCGGTCACGCCTTCGTGCCGTTCGTATTAGGAGATTGACATGGACCGCAGGACGTTCCTTCTAAGCGCCAGCGCGCTTGCCATGCCGCACGTGGCCCGGGCCGAGACGCCGCTCAAGATCGGCATCCTGAACGACCAGAACGGCGTGTTCGCCGACTATCAGGGCCTCGGCTCCGTGCTGGCCGGCCAAATGGCGCTCACCGATTTCCGGCCCGCCCGGCCGGTCGAGATCATCGCCGCCGACCATCAGAACAAGCCGGATGTTGGCATGGCGATCGTGCGCCGCTGGCTGGATCAGGAGGGCGTGCATATCGTGATGGACGTGCCCAACTCCGCCATCGCGCTGGCGGTCGCGCAGTTCGTGGCGGAGCGGAACCGGGTGTTCATCGGCTGCGGTGCCGGGATCGCCGACCTCACCGGGTCCAAATGCACCGCCAATACCGTGCATTGGGATTACGACACCTGGGAAGTCAGCCACGCGCTGGGCCGGGCCATTACCGAGCGCGGCGGCAAGACCTGGTTCACCATCGCCGCCGATTACAGCTTTGGCGCGGATCTGGACCGGAACGTCACCGCCGCCGTGCAGCAGGCGGGCGGGCGGGAAAATCCTGGGTGGGGTCAAAGCGCCGTTCCCCACCAGCGATTTCAGCGCCTATTTGCTTCAGGCCCAGGCGTCGGGCGCGCAGGTTCTGGCGCTGAACAATGCCGGGGGCGACACCACGACGTCCTTGAAACAAGCCGCCGAGTTCGGCCTTACGCAATCCATGCAGGTCTGTGGCCCCATCTATAATGTGAATGTGACCAAGGGCTTGGGGCTCGCGGCCGGGCAAGGGGTGCTAGGCGTGACGCCGTTTTACCGGGATCAGAACGCCGGCACCCGTGCGTTCAGCGCGCGGTTCAACGCGGATAGCCCGAAGCACGCCATGCCGAACGACATGCAGGCGGCGATGTATTCCGCCGTGACCCATGTGCTGCGCGCAACCGGCGGCGTCGATCCGCAGGACGGCCGCGCCATGGTCGCCGCCATGAAGGCGATGCCGGCCGATGATACGCTATTCGGCCAGGGCGTCATCCGCGACGACGGGCGCAAGATGCATCCGGTTTATCTGTTCACCACCAAAACCCCGGCGGAAAGCACGCAAGACTGGGATTTCTACCGCATCCTCGCCACCCTGTCCGCCGACGCCGCGTTCCGCCCGCTGGCGGATGGCGGCTGCCCCCTCATCAAAGCCTAAAGGAGACCCGGATGTCTAAAGTGATCATCACCGTCGCGCCCACCGGCGGCATGGCCAGCAAGGCGCAGAACCATAATTTGCCGACCCAGCCCGGCGAGATCGCGGAAAGCGTGCATAAATCCTGGAAAGAGGGTGCCGCCATCGCCGCCCTGCATGCCCGCCGCCCGGACGACCAGGCCACGTGCAACGCCAGCATCTATGCCGACATCAACCAGCGGATCCGCGAACGCTGCGACATCATCATCAACAACAGCACCGGCGGCGGCTCCAACGGAGACATGCTGGTCCCGCGCGCCGACGGCCTGTTCGAGAGCAATTTCGAAGAGCGGCTGAAGGGCTTGGACGCCGGCGCCGAGATGGCCACGTTCGACGGCATGACGTTCGCCGACGTGCATGGCGGGCGCGAAATCCTGGTCATCACGACGCCGGGCCGCTGTGACACGCTGGCCGAACGCTTCAAGGAGCGGGGCGTGAAGCCGGAATGGGAGGTGTTCGGCCCGCAGCACATCCTCCAGGATGTCTGCCGGCTGATCGCCAAGGGCGACGACAAGCCGCCCTATTACATCAACATGGTATTGGGCGCGGATAAGGGGTTCCAGGGGGCGATGCCCTATAGCCATGACATCCTGGCCAGCATGATCCGGATGCTGCCGCCGCACAGCATCTTCTGCGTCTCGGCCATTGGACCGGCGCAGTTGCCGGCCACGACCCAGGCCGTTTTGCTGGGCGGTCATGTCCGGGTGGGGCTCGAGGACAATAACTATTATGCCAAGGGCCAGCTCGCGACCAACGAGCAGCTGGTGGCGCGGACGGTGCGGATTATCAAGGCTTTGAACCTCGAAATCGCCTCCCCGGCCGAGGCGCGCGACATGCTCGGCCTCAAACAACCGGCCCGCGTCGCGGCGTAATTTCGACTGCAAATCGCCGTCGTTGCGAACCGCTTAGCGAAGCAATCCAGGGCACCATAAGCGCTGGCGGCCCCTGGATTGCTTCTCCGCCAAGCGGCGGCTTGCAATGAAGGTCGCTATGATCGTTTCGGTCTCAACCGCCAAGCATCTCCACCGCCGCCCGGCAGAGCGCCTGTGCCCCCACTGCCAAACAGGCCTCATCCGGCTGGTAATCCGCGTTATGCAGCCGGTCCGACCGGCCCGGCTGTCCTGCACCCACGCGCAAATGGCAGGACGGCACACGGTTGGCAAACAGGGCGAAATCCTCGCCACCGAGCGACGGCTCCCCCTCGATCAAGGCGGCCCCCAGCTGCGCCGCTGCGGCCGCCACCATCCGGTCCAGCATCCGGTCGTCATTCACCATCGCCGGGATGTCCTGCGCATAGGTCACGTCCACCCGGACCCGCATCGATGCCGCGATTCCGGCGCAGATCCGGCGCAACGCCGCCTCCGCCTGCGCGCGGACCGCCTCTTCCAACGCCCGCACCGTACCCCGCAGCGTGCACGAGCCCGGGATGATGTTGTGCGCGGACCCGGCATGTATCGCCGCCACCGTCACCACGCAGGCCCGTGTCGGACGGATTTCCCGGGACACGATCGTTTGCAATTGGCCGATCAGCGCCGCCGCCGCCACGATCGGGTCCACGGCGTCATACGCATGCGCCGCGTGCCCGCCGTGGCCCACGACCTCAATATCGAACACATCCACCGCCGCCATGCACCCGCCGCGGCAGAAGCCGAGGGCGCCCACCGGCATCTGCGGATAGTTATGAAACCCGATCGCCGCCGATACCCCGTCCAGCACCCCATCCGCGATCATTTCGGCAGCACCCCCCGCCACCTCCTCTGCCGGCTGAAACACCAGGCGCACCGACCCGGCCAGCGCCGGTGCCAAATCCCGCAACACCGAGGCGACGCCCAATAAGGTGCTGGTGTGGATGTCATGTCCGCACGCATGCATCCGTCCGGGCACCTGACTGGCAAAGGGCAGCCCCGTCAGCTCATGGATCGGCAGCGCGTCCATATCGGCCCGGATCACCAGCGCCGGTCCCGGGCGCCCGCCCTCGATGGTGGCGACCACCCCCATCCGCCCGACCCCGGTCCGATGTGCAATCCCCAGCCGCTTCAGCTCCGCCGCCACCACGCCCGCCGTGCGTTCGAGGTCGAAGCCTAGCTCGGGATGCGCATGCAAATCCCGCCTGATTTCCACCATACGGGGCTCGGCCGCCCGGGTCGCCTCGGCAATGCGGGTCTGAATATCGTTATGCAACATGATGAAAGACTGCTCCGGCACCGTGTCCAGAGCAAGGCAAGGATCGGGGTTCTGAGCAAGGCAAGGATCAGGCCAGCGCGTCCGCCCGCACGTCCTTGATGTCCCGGAAAATCAGTCCCTCATGCTGGTCCGCCATACGCCGCATCATGAAGGGTGAGCTGGCGAGGAACACCGGGTCCCCGTCCACGTCGTCCGCCATGCTGGTCCGCTGCTCGGCCACGAACCGGTCCAGTTGGGCGCGCTCCCCAGTGACCCACCGGGCCAGGGCGTAGGGCACCGGCTCAAAGCCAATCGCCACGCCATATTCGCTGGCCAGCCGGGCGATCAGCACGTCCAGCTGCAATGTGCCCACCACGCCCACGATCGGCTGGCTGCCGTCTTGCGGGCGAAATAGCTGCACCACGCCCTCCTCCGCCAATTCCTGCAATGCGGTGCGTAGTTTCTTCGCCTTCATCGCGTCATCCAGCCGGACCCGGCGCAGGATTTCCGGGGCAAAATAGGGCACGCCCACGAAATTCAGGCTTTCGTCCTCGGTCAGCGTATCGCCGATCCGGAGCGTGCCGTGGTTCGGAATGCCCACCACGTCACCGGCGAACGCCTCGTCAGCAATCTGCCGGTCGCGCGCGAAGAAGAATTGCGGTGCGTGCAGCGGGATGATCTTGCCGGTCCGCACCTGCGTGAGCTTCATTCCCCGCGTGAGCCGTCCGGAGCAGACGCGGGCGAACGCGATCCGGTCCCGGTGATTCGGGTCCATGTTTGCCTGAATTTTGAACACCAGCGCCGTCAGCTTGTCCTCGGTCGCGTGCACCACCCGCGTATCCGCCGGCTGGTCGCGCGGCGGCGGTCCGAACGCGACCAGACTGTCGAGCAAATCGGACACGCCGATCTCTTTGATGGCCGAGCCGAAGAACACCGGCGTCAGATGCCCGGCGTTGAAGCTCGCCAAATCGAATTCGGGCAGCGCCGCCTGCACCAGCTCCAACTCTTCGCCCAACGTGATCATGCGTGGGTCCGATTGCTCGAGCGGCTCGGTCAGATGCAGATCCCGCGTCCGCACGTCATAGGTGCCGGCGAAGGTGGAGGCCCGCCCGATCGGCCAGGTGACCGGCGCGGTATCCAACGCCAGGGTATCCGAAACCTCCTGCACGATTTCGAACGGGTCCCGCGCTTCGCGGTCCATTTTATTGATGAACGTCAGGATCGGAATGTCACGCAACCGGCAGATTTCGAACAATTTCCGGGTCCGCGCCTCGATCCCCTTGGCCGCATCGATCACCATGACGGCCGAATCCACTGCCGTCAGCGTCCGGTACGTGTCTTCCGAGAAATCCTCATGCCCCGGCGTGTCCAATAGGTTGAATACGCACCCGCCATACTCGAACGTCATGACGGAGGTGACGACGGAGATGCCGCGCTCCCGCTCGATTCCCATCCAGTCCGACCGCGTCCGCCGCCGCTCGCCCTTGGCGCGCACGTTGCCCGCCAGCTGAATGGCTCCGCCGGCGCGCAGCAACCGCTCGGTCAGCGTGGTCTTTCCCGCATCGGGATGCGAGATGATGGCGAACGTCCGGCGCCGGGCGATTTCTTCCGATGGTGTCATGAACTGCGTCGAAAGCTTTCACGGTTGCAAAGCAAGTTGGCCACCAAGACACCAAGGCACCAAGAAGGAAGACAAGTATGTCAAACCTTGGTGTCTTGGTGTCTTGGTGGCCACTGAAATTTGGCGGATGAAAGCCGGCTCCTCACCGGCTATCCACCGCCAGACCGGTTAACGCGAGTAGAACTCCACCACCAGGTTCGGCTCCATCGAGACCGGGTACGGCACGTCCGTGAGCTTCGGTGCGCGGCCAAAGCGGCCCTTCATGGCGCGATGGTCCACTTCCAGATAATCCGGGACGTCCCGCTCGCCGGATTGCGCGCTGTCCAGCACGACGGCGAGCTGCTTCGACTTCTCACGCACCTCGATCTCGTCGCCATCGCGCACGAGGTAGCTCGGGATATTGACCTTCTTGCCGTTCACCGTGACATGGCCGTGGTTCACGAACTGCCGGGCGGCGAAGGGGGTGATGGCGAATTTCAGGCGATACACGACCGCATCCAGCCGGCGCTCCAGCAATTCGATCAGGTTCTCGCCAGTGTCACCCTTCCGGCGTACCGCCTCGTCGTAATATTTGCGGAACTGCTTCTCGCTGATGTTGCCGTAATAGCCCTTCAGCTTCTGCTTCGCCATGAGCTGGATGCCGAAATCGGTCGGCTTCTGCTTGCGGCGCTGCCCGTGCTGGCCGGGGCCGTATTCGCGCTTGTTGATCGGCGACTTCGCCCGGCCCCACAGGTTTACACCCAGGCGGCGGTTAATCTTGTACTTACTTTCGGCGCGCTTGGTCACGCGGGTCTCCATTCTATGCGCCGTCCGCTTATGCGGGTTTCGGCTTGTTGTGCCGGTAGGCCCTCCCCCCCTTATCAAAAGGATGAAGGCGGGCGCGGACCCCGAAGGTCCGTCCACGTTCCCAGCTGTATTGAACAGGGTTTCCCGTCCAAGGGCCGCGTGTTACGGGCTGCCCTCAAATCTGTCAACAAGGAGCGGGTATGATCACGCGGGGCGACATCCTTTGGCTCGGCATCGCGTCCGGCACCACCGGTGGCCTCATCGGCGGACTGTTCCTCGGGATCGGCATCGCCATGATGCTGAGCGGCCAGCCGGTCGGATTGCTGCTGATCTGCATCGGTGGCCCGGCGTCCGCCCTCATCGGCTGGCTGTTATCCCGCCGCCTCGCCAAGCAGGCCGGCCTCCAATAAACGATAAGGATACGATATGTTCGAGGTTGACCTGGCCCTAGAACCACTGGCCCGCCAGCACGCAGCCTACCGCGCCAATTACGGCGCGCTGAACCGCACCCAGGCGGCCCAGGACTTCATGGCTGGCGAGAATTACTTCGACGTCGGCCGCAGCGCGGTCG
>JAYVOF010000065.1:0-1923 GCA_043758105.1 Rhodospirillales bacterium
GCCCGGGCGGTAGCCGGCGGGGTCGCGAGCCCAAGCGTCTATTTCGGTGCGGGAAATGGCGCTCCAGGGTTGGCCCTCCCACGTGCCGAAATCCATTTCCCTCAGCCGGTCATCCACATGCAACGCCGCACCCGTGCGCTCTGCCACGATCCGCGCCACGGCTTGCGCCCGGGTCGATGGAGAGCTGACGATCCGCTCGATCGGCACCCCCGCCGCCGCCATCAGCGCCGTGGCCCCCGCCTCTGCCGGCTCCGCCAGCGCCACGTCCATCCGGCCATAGCACATGCGGGCCCCCACCAGCGGCCGCGGATGCCGGGCGGCGAGGATCAGGCCGCGTGCCACGCCGTCTATACCGCCCAAACGGCCCGGCTCATCCGCCGAGGATCCGCCGCCAGAACCCCGGCTTGCCCGCGGCGGGCCCGTGCGACACATGCGGACGGCGGGACGGCGGCCGCAGCACGCTGTCGAAGCCGTGCCGCCCGGTGTCGCGCGCCGCGATGCGCCCGAGCTGAAACTCCCGGATCGCCGCCGCACCCTCATCGAGCCCTTCCAACGCCCGGGCCGCCGCTTCCGCCCGGGGAAACGCCCCCGCCCGGCGCAGAATGTCGATCTGCCGCAAAGCCGCCTCCAGTGACGCGGCATCCCCCGCAAGCCTTACCGCCTCCAGCCGATGGGAGGCCGCGTCCGCCGCACGGGCCGGACCCAGATCATCGAGCGCCCAGGCCGCCTGCAGCGTCGCCTCCGCCGCGTCCGCCGTTTGCCCGAGATGGGTCGCGATATGCGCCCAGCGTAAGAACGGCCCCGCCGGACCCGGCGCCCGCAGCGCAGCATACGCCGCACTCTGCAGCGCCTCCCCCGCCGCCGCCGGCAGGCGCGTAACGTCCGGGGCCGATGCGCCGCAGTAACAATTCTGCACCCAGTGGGTGAGCGTGGAGCGCGCCGGTTCGCCGGGCCGAAGATCGAGGTCGGGTGCCATTTCCGGCCGCGGCAGACGGAACGCGGGCCGCACGGGCGCACCGCATAGCGAGCAGGTCGGGCTGGGTTTGGCCATGCCCGTGCTTACGCCAGCGCGGGGCGCAATTCCAGACTCAGCCCAGCAACCCCGGACCTGCCAGCAGGATCCACATTACCGACGCAAACCCCGCCGCCGCCGCCGTCGCCGCCATCAAATCCCGCGTCGCCGTCCATATCGACGCAAGCTGAACAGGCGGAAGCGGATGGTATGTGATCGAGGCAGTGGCCGGCATAGCACTCTCCTGGAACAAGCGATAAGCCATTCGTTCAATATGTGTTCCTGTTTCGATCTTGTAAAGCCCCATGCTATGCGACGCTATCTGCGAGCTAATCTGCGAGCTAATCTGCGACCCGTTCCGCGATCTCATCATAGAACAAATCCGCCGCATTGCGGATATGCCGCTTTAAGCCTCGCAACCGCGCCCTCCTGCCGCTATGTGTGCGCCGCAACACACTGCATACGGGGCCGCGAACGGCTGGCCCATCACGCGCTAGGGTCATTATGGACATCCGGAATATCGCCATCATCGCTCACGTTGACCATGGGAAGACCACGCTCGTGGATCAGCTCCTGCGGCAATCGGGCTCGTTCCGAGAACACCAGCAGGTGGCGGAACGCGCGATGGACAAGAACGACCTCGAGCGGGAACGCGGCATCACCATCCTGGCCAAATGCACCTCCGTCGTGTGGCGCGATACCCGGATCAATATCGTGGACACGCCGGGCCACGCGGATTTCGGCGGTGAGGTCGAGCGGATCCTGAACATGGTCGATGGCGTGATCGTGCTGGTTGACGCCGCCGAGGGCGCGCTGCCGCAGACGAAGTTCGTCGTCACCAAGGCGCTCGCCCGCGGCATCAAGCCCATCGTGGTCGTGAACAAGGTCGATCGGCAGGACGCCCGCCCGGA